>JAWXCN010000015.1:0-45856 GCA_034408725.1 Candidatus Hydrogenedentota bacterium | reverse complement strand
TGATCTGTTGGAATCCGTTGATCGCTTCGTCGATCACTTTCCAGTTTTCCTGCATCGCCTCGCCGAGCACGACAAATATGTTCGCGCCCGCGCAGAAGTGCGCGCCCTGGTTGCCGACGACCATGCCCTCGAACTTGCCTTCATTCAGCAGGTTCACCCCTTCCTGGAGCATCAGACCGAGGTCGGTGTCTATCGCATTCATCTTCGTGTGGAACTCGACGCAGAGAATTCCGTCACCGATATCGAGCAGTGTCGCGCTCTCGTTCTCTTTCACAACACCGCCAGACGCTTTCACGCTCGCGACGGAAATCTCGTTTGGATTCTTCGCTACAGGCTTGTACGACTTCGATCCAAGATCGAAATACACGCGCTTGCCTTTTTCGTCTTTGTAGAACGACTTCGCTCCCGCCGACTCCATCGCGGCGACAATCGGCGGAAGTTTTAGTCCTTCCTTTTCCATGCGCGCGATGACTTCGTCGAAGCCGAGCGCGTCCCACGTCTCGAAAATCCCGATCTCCCACGCGAAACCCCATTTGACAGCGTTGTCGATGTTCACGATGTCGTTCGCGATTTCGGGTATGCGGTTTGCCGCGTATATGGCCGTGTTCGCGAACAATTTCCATGCAAACACAGAGCCCTTGTCGGAGCCTGTGTGCATGATTTTTACTTTTTCTTCGATCGATTCCGCGTTACGCACCGCGCCGGTACACTTGAAGCGCGGCTTGATCGGTGCGCGATATTCTAGGGTCTCAAGATCGAGACCGAGGATGATCCGCTTACCCTTCTCGTCTTTTTCCTTTGTGGCCTTGTAGAAGCCGCTGCCGGTTTTCGCGCCGTGCAGTCCCTTTTCGACCATTGTCTTAAGCCATTCCGGCGCGACCATGACATCAAGCCGCTCGTCGTCCGGACAATTGTTCGCGACGTTGCCGAGCACATTGAGATAGGTGTCGAGGCCGACGAGATCAAACGTGCGGAACGTCGCCGATGACGCATGGCCAACCGCGGGACCGGTGACCGCATCGACTTCTTCAATTGATAATCCGTCCTTCGTCATCTCGTGCATGATGAACTGCGAGCCGAAAGTGAGGATGCGGTTCGCCACAAAATTGGGCGTGTCCTTCGCATACACAACGCCTTTGCCCAGGACGTTCTCCATGAAATCCGCCATGAACGAAACCACGCCCGCGTCCGTGCCGGGGTGCGGAATGATTTCAAGCAGCTTGAGGTAACGCGGCGGATTGAAAAAGTGCGTGCCGAAGAAATGCTTTTTGAAATCATCATCCATCACGTCCAGCATCGAGGCAATGGGAATTCCGCTCGTGTTCGTCGTCGTGATCGTGCCCGGCTTGCGATGCTTCTTGACCTGCTCAAAAACTTTCTTCTTGATCGCCAGGTCTTCCTTCACCACCTCGATGATCCAGTCCACCTCCGCGATCCGGTGCATGTCGTCTTCAAAGTTGCCGGTTTCGATCAAATCGAGCACGGACTTCGAATAGATGGGCGACGGCTTCGCCTTAAGCAGATTCGCCTTGCTGCTTTCAGCAAATGCGTTGGGGCTAGTCCCCCTTTGAAGGGGGGAAGGGGGGATGTTCTTTATTGTGTCCTTTCCCTCCAGATTCGGCGGCACGATATCCATCATAATGCTCGGAATGCCGCAGTTCGCAAGATGCGCGGCGATCGCCCCACCCATCACGCCCGACCCCAACACCGCCACACGCCGAATGTCTCTCATGACTTCCCTCCAACAAGTTGACATGCCGCACCGCTCGCGAATTTTGGTAAACGTCAATTCTACAGAAAACTTCCACCCACCCGGATCCAATTCCACAGACCTACCGATAGGTATAAATCATTTCTAACAAGAATGCAATCACGTTTCCCCGTGACGCCGCACGCTACCCGTTCCCGGGTTGATGGGCGGGGGTATCGAGGTTCATGGATGCACACAAACCTAGATATCCTGTTTCGTTATACTTTCCCAATGACTACGCGCGATCATTCCAACGAAACGGAGGCGGTTGCCGCAGGGATGCGGGAACGCGATCCCGTGTGCGGAATGGCGGTTGATCCATCGACTGCGAAGCATACGCATGTTCACGATGGAAAGACCTATTACTTTTGCTCGGGTTCGTGCAAAACGAAGTTTATGGCATCGCCGCTGGCATATTTGTCGCCGTTGGCCACCCTTCCCGAAACTTCTTCAATGGCCGGGAAGGACCCGGTTTGCGGGATGACGGTTGATCCGGCGACGGCGAAGCATTCGCATGCGCACAATGGCACGACCTACTACTTTTGTTCCGAGTCGTGCAAAAAGAAATTTGCCGCGTCGCCGGACGAGTATCTGCGCACAGTGACAAAAAAAGCAATGCCCCAACCCACCGCGAACGACACGCGCGTCTACATTTGTCCGATGCATCCGGAAGTGCGTCAAACTGGGCCGGGAACTTGCCCGAAATGCGGCATGGCGCTTGAGCCGGAAGAAATTACGGCGGAAGACACTGCAAACCCCGAGCTGGATGACATGCAACGCCGGTTCTGGATCAGCGCGGTGCTTACGCTTCCGCTCTTCGTGTTGAGCATGGGGGAGATGTTGCCGGGTGCGCCGCTTGTCGCGATTCCTTCTAACGTGATGGGTTGGCTGCAATTCGCGCTGGCGACGCCGGTTGTGTTGTGGGGCGGATGGCCGTTTATTCAGCGCGGGTGGGCGTCAGTTGTTTCTCGCCATCTGAACATGTTTACGTTGATCGCGCTCGGCACCGGCGTTGCCTATGTGTTCAGTGTGGTGACGCTGCTCGCTCCAGGAATTGTTCCACACGGAATGCGCGGGGACAGTCACGGCGTGCCGCTCTACTTCGAGGCCGCCGCGGTGATCATTACGCTGGTGCTGCTTGGTCAAGTGCTCGAACTGCGGGCGCGATCAAAAACGTCGAATGCGATACGGTCGCTGTTGTCACTAACCCCGAAGACCGGGCGCAGGATTGACGCGCAGGGAAACGAAACCGACGTGCCCCTGGAACAAATTGGCGTGAACGACACGTTGCGCGTGCGGCCCGGCGAGCGCGTGCCGGTGGACGGCGTCGTACTCGAAGGTTCGGGCGCGATTGACGAATCGATGATCACCGGCGAGTCAATGCCGGTCGCAAAGCGCGCGGGGGATTCCCTCACTGGTGGAACGGTCAACGGCGTCGGCAGTCTGATCATGCGCGCGGAAAAGGTGGGCGGTGAGACGGTGCTGGCGCACATTGTGCGGATGGTGTCTGAAGCGCAACGCAGCCGCGCGCCGATCCAGCGGCTGGCGGATACGGTCGCGGGATATTTTGTTCCCGTGGTCATGGCGATTGCGGTGATCGCGTTTTTCGCGTGGATGCTGCTTGGGCCGGAACCGCGGCTGGCCTACGCGCTTGTGAGCGCGGTGTCGGTGTTGATCATTGCGTGCCCCTGCGCGCTCGGGCTTGCAACGCCGATGTCGATCATGGTTGGCGTTGGGCGCGGGGCGACGGCGGGGGTGTTGATCCGCAACGCGGAAGCGCTCGAAACAATGGAGCGGGTGAACACGCTCGTAGTCGACAAGACCGGCACGCTCACCGAAGGAAAGCCGCGCGTTGTCGATGCGCGGATACAACAGGGATTCGACGAGCGCGAGGTGCTGGCGGCGGCGGCCGGGCTCGAGCAACAGAGCGAGCATCCGCTTGCGCAGGCCGTCATTCTGTATGCCAAGGACCGCGGTGTCGATGCAGAATCGGTGGAAGACTTTGCCTATATTCCGGGGCAAGGCGTAGCCGGCGCGTGCGGCGGCAAGCGCATTGGATTGGGAAACGACCTGCTCATGACAGAATTGAAAAGCGACCCGGAACCGGTCGCCGGGGCCGTCGCGGAAATGCGGGGCAAAGGTCAGACCGTCGTTTACATATCAATGGGAGGTTCGGTCGCTGGCGTCTTGGGCATCGCGGACCCGATCAAGAACACGACGCAACAGGCGCTCGCCGAACTTGAAGCAGCCGGCGTCCACGTTGTGATGGTGACGGGCGACAACCGGCGCACGGCGGAGGCCGTTGCGAAGACCTTGGGCATCGCAAACGTCGAGGCGGACGTGTTGCCCGAGGCGAAGGGCGAGATCGTGAAGCGGCTTCAGAAAGAGGGCCGCATCGTTGCCATGGCCGGCGACGGTGTGAACGACGCCCCGGCGTTGGCGTTGGCGCATGTTGGCATTGCGATGGGCACGGGCACCGACATAGCTATCGAGTCGGCGGGCGTTACCCTGGTGCAGGGCGATCTGCGCGCCATCGCGCGCGCGCGAAAATTGAGCCGGGCGGTCATGCAGAATATCCGGCAGAATTTGTTTCTTGCTTTCGCTTACAACGCGGCCTGTGTGCCGATCGCGGCGGGGGTGCTGTATCCAATCACGGGGCTGACGCTGAGTCCGATGATCGCCGCTGCCGCGATGAGCCTGAGCAGCGTGTCCGTGATTGGCAACGCGCTGCGGCTGCGCAATTCTGAATTGTGAGTCAGGAAGCGGCGCGCAGTCGCAATTGTTCTGCGAGGGCCACGTACGCCTGTTCTTTCAACTTGTTCACCTGGCTTTGGTCGGAGGATTCCCTGTTTAATTTTGCCGATGCGCCCATGTCAACGAACGGCTCGGGAGCAATCATCTTCCAATTGCCGGTTCGGGCGTCGACGAGCACCATCTTCAGGCGAATGCGCATTTGTTGGGTTTCGTCGGGGACTACACGCCCAACGACGGGTACCCAGGACACGGCCTTTGTTGCAAGGTCCTTCTGCGCGGTTTCGAGCACGCCCCAGTAGCAGACGATGACATCGCATTGGCCTTGCGCAGCGGCGAGGCGCAACGGTTTCGAGAGGTTAATCTTCGCGGATTCCTTGTCCACCGCGCCCGAAAACGGAACGATGCGAAAATGTTTGGAAAGTTCTCGCTGCATGGGTTCATCCGGGAACTGTGCTCCTGATTGGATCAGGAGCAAAGCCGTGCCGGGTTTCATTGAAACCTGGTGTTCATTGTTAAACGCTTCCGCGATGCGTTCCTCAGAAATTTCCACGGCCGGGTCGATACCGAGCACGCTGAACTCAGAAAGCTCTCCCGTGTACATCTCGTTCCGATCATAATAATTTCCGGGATATCCGGAATTGGATATTGATCGCGTCGCACATCCGGACAGGGCCAAAAGCGCGATGGACACACCCGCAAAGACCACAATGAAGCATTGCGAAAGTTTTCGACGCATGGCTTGAACCCCTTTCACCGCGGTTTTCGGACCGGCTACGTTGCGCTCTCAGATGGTACCCCACTTCAAGGTATTAATGTCATTCATCCTGGAAAGGTTGCTCCGCCGTGGCAATCGTTGAGGTGCGCATAAAATCGCCTCTATAATGACCTGGGCAGCGAGAGTCATTCATTCAACAATAGGCGGGTTTCATGCGTTTCAAGACATTGTCGATTCATGCAGGCCAACATCCCGATGCGACGTACGGCGCAGTGATTACGCCGATCTATCAGACTTCGACGTTTGCATTTCGTGGCGCGGACAACCCGCCGCCGTTTGATTATTCGCGGAGCGGAAACCCGACGCGCAAGGCGCTAGAAGACTGTATCGCGGCGCTGGAAGGCGGAAAGTACGGGTTCGCATTCGGAACGGGCATGGCCGCGGAAACGACGTTCTTCGCGATGTACGGCCCCGGCGATCATCTTATTGTGCATGACGATCTGTATGGCGGTACGTATCGGCTTTTGACCAAGGTGATCCGGCAAAAGGGTGTCGCGGTGGATTTTGTAAACCTTCGCGATCTCGATGCGCTGCGCAAAACGATTCGCAAAGAAACGAAATGTATCTGGCTGGAAACGCCGACGAATCCCCTGATGAACCTGCTGGACCTGGAATCAATCGCGCGTATTGCCAAACAGCACGGGATCGTTACCGCGTGCGACAACACATTTTGTTCTCCGTATTTTCAGCGGCCGCTGGATTTCGGGATCGACGTCGTGATGCATTCAACGACGAAATATTTGAATGGCCATTCGGATATCGTCGGCGGCGCACTCATCACCAACGATGACGATCTGGGCAAACAAATCGCGTTCTTGCTGAACGCAATGGGCACCTGCGCCGGGCCGATGGACTGTTTTCTCGTGCTGCGCGGCATCAAGACCCTCGCGGTGCGCATGGAAGAGCACAATGCCAACGCGCTGGAGATCGCGCATTGGCTCGAAAAAAACCCGAAGGTAGAAATTGTGCTGCACCCCGGACTCGAAAGTCATCCACAACACGCGCTCGCGAAGAAACAAATGAAAGGCTATGGCGGCACGTTCTCGTTCAAGGTCAAAGGCGGACGTGACGAAGCCTTTCGGCTTGTGAGCAACACGAAATTGTTTCAGCTCGCGATCTCGCTCGGCGGCGTCGAGTCGCTCATCGAGCATCCTTGGACCATGACGCATTCGTCCATGCCGGAAGACGCGCGCGCGGCAGCCGGAATCACCCACAATTTGATTCGCGTATCGGTTGGAATTGAAGACATTGCCGATCTGATTGAAGACCTGGAGCACGCATTCACGCACGTCTGATCCGCGCGAAACCCTTGCCAAATGGGCATGCGGATGAAAAATGCGCGCGCTTCTACGAATGACGCAATAAAAAACTAGAGGACATTTTTAGTGAATCAGCATACAACGCGCCGAACCATCTTCGCCTTTCTCGCAACAGTTGTTCTCGCCTCTCTGGCAAGCGCGGAGAATGTCTATCCTGGAACAGAATGGGAGCAACGCGATCCGGCATCACTCGGGGTCAACGCGCGAACACTCGAGAACATCGCCGAAGACCTCGGTGGACGCGGGTGCATTGTCAAGGAGGGTTTTGTCGTAAAGACCTGGGGCGATCAGGCGAAGATCGGTGACTGGGCGTCGTCCGCGAAACCGGTCTTGAGCACTTTGCTGTTCTTCGCGATTGAAGAAGGTCTTGTGAAAAGCGTGGACCAGCCCGTTGCGGACTTCGGGTGGGAGCTGCAACCGAAGGATGCCTCGATGACCTTTCGGCATCTCGGTGCGATGACCAGCGGTTACGCGCGGCCAGAAGCGCCCGGCGCGACGTGGGCGTATAACGATTTTGCAATTCAACTCTATCAAAAGACCCTGTTCGAGAAAGTCTATAAGGCGGACGCACAGTCTGTCGCGGCGCATGCAAACCGATTGGGCGCGCTGCAATTGCAGGACGGTCTTGAATGGACCGATCGTGCGCGGTTGTCGGCCTCGCCGCGCGATTTCGCGCGCATCTCGTGGTTCTGGTTGAACAAGGGAACGTGGAACGGCAAGCAGATTTTACCCAAACACTATTTCGAGGATTACTGCAAACCGTTTGCCGCGAAAGATCTCGCGTTATCTTCGGATAAGGAAACGAATGACTACCTCAATATCGGCAGCTACGGCGGCGGCTCGAACCATTTCAGCAACGAAGGCCCGGGTGTCTATGGGTTCAACTGGTGGTTCAACGAAACCGGAGGCTCGCATCCTGACGCGCGCATGTGGCCCGACGCGCCCGCGGACACATTCATGTCGATTGGCGCGCGCGGCAACTCGAGCGTGGTCATCCCAAGCCTGAACGTCGTGCTGGTGTGCGCGCAAGGCGACTGGGAAGACCTGAAAGGCGGCGACCGCTCCACAAAACTCAACCATGTTATCGGCAGTCTCGCGCGCGCATGCGGTTACGCGGCCGGCGATGCCTCGGCGCACGCAAAGTGGCAGCCGGTGACGCTGACATTTGAAGGGCCAGCGTCCAGTGAGAGTGGAAGCCCGAATCCTTTTACCGACTTCCGGCTTGACGTCACTTTCAAAAATGGCGACGTTACGCACATCGTGCCGGGGTATTACGCAGCGGATGGCAATTCCGCGGAATCCAGCGCCGACAGCGGCAATGCGTGGCGCGTACACTTCATGCCGGACGCCGAAGGCGAATGGACGCACACCGCATCGTTCCGCACGGGCGCGGGCGTAGCAATCGATGAAAAATCGGATGCCGGCACTGCAGTTGCCTTCGACGGTAAGTCGGCGTCCTTTAGCGTCGGCCCGGCGGACCCGCTCGCCGAAGGGTTTTACCGTAGCGGCGCGCTCCAATACGTTGGCAAACGCTACCTGCGCTTCGCGGAAACAAAAAAGTGGTACATCAAAGGCGGCGCGGACAGCCCAGAGAACCTGCTCGCATTCACGGACTTCGATGCGACCAAGCCGCGCCACCGGTACGAACCGCATGCGCAGGACTTTCGCAACGGCGATCCCACCTGGCAGGGCGGCAAAGGAAAAAATCTTATCGGCGCGCTGAACTATCTCGCGGGCAAAAAAATGAACGCGGTCTACTTCCTCACAATGAACGTGAAGGGCGATGGCAAAGACGTATGGCCCTGGACCGGCGAAGAGGAACGCTTCCGCTTTGATTGCAGCAAACTCGATCAGTGGGAAATTGTGTTCCGGCACATGGACCGTCTCGGCCTGATGATGCACGTCGTGTTGCAGGAACAGGAGAATGATCAGTTGCTCGATGGCGGCGAACTCGGTCCGGAACGCCGGCTCTACCATCGCGAACTCATTGCGCGGTTCGCGCACCATCCCGCCCTCGTGTGGAACCTTGGCGAGGAAAACACCAACACCAACGAGCAGCGCCACGCGTTTGCCGCGCACACGCGCGCGCTCGATCCCTATGACCATCCCATTGTCATCCACACGTTCCCCAGCCAGCGCGATGAAGTCTATGCGGCGATGGCCGGAGACAAAAATATCGACGGCCCTTCAATGCAGTTTGGGCACATGGAAGAAACGTATGCGGACACCATTAAATGGATCGCGGCATCGCGCGACGCGGGCAAACAATGGTTTGTGTGCAACGACGAAATCGGGCCCGCGCGCGAAGGCGTCGTGCCGGACAGTGTCGATCCCGAACACAACGATGTCCGCAAACACGCGCTCTGGGGTAATTTGATGGCGGGTGGTTCGGGCGCGGAATGGTTGTTTGGCGTAAGCCATCCGAACGACGACATCGACTGCGAAGACTGGCGTTCACGGGACGCGATGTGGGACCAAACCCGGTTCGCGCTCGAGTTTTTCAAACGACTGCCGTTCTCGCAGATGGAAGTTGCGAATGACGTGGTCAATGGCGGTGACGCGTGGTGCCTCGCAAAACCCGGCGAAGCCTACGCGATCTACGCATTGCCCGCGACGGGTCTCACCGTAACGTTGCCGGACGGAAACTACCGCGCGCGCTGGTTCAACCCGCGCTCGGGCGGCGAACCCGTCAATGGAAACGACATCACCGGGGGTGCGCCACAACCCCTCGGGAATCCACCATCGGACACGGACAAGGACTGGGCGGTGATAATTAAGAAACGGTAGTATTCGGCTTCCGCGTCGCGGACCGCGACCGAGGCGACGCGAATTAGAGTACCTTCCATATCCTTGCCTATACGCTTCGGCAATAGCGCAGCATGCACCTTGACAAAAGACGTCCTGACGTCTAGCCTTTTGCATGCGCAGAAAACAGCAAAAGCTCGCACCGGGCCGCGTGCGCGATGCAATTGTGCAGGCGCTTTCAGAAAGCGCCACCGCACTGACTCCAAAACAAATCGGCCAGCTCATCAACGAAAAAATTGGCGACACGCCAATGTCTTCTGTTCGTTCCTATTTGCGATTAAATACCCCGGAGCTATTCGTCCGTGAAGAACGCGGAGTGTATCGCGTGCGCAAGAATGGCGTTTCCATTGCGCAACGCCAAATACCCGGCATCGATGCGAAGCACACGCCGTTCATCCATGGCCGCGCAACGTTGATTCATGCAGATTGTATGGAGTGGCTCGAAAGTCAAAAAGATTGCAGCATTCACGCAGTCGTCACCGATCCGCCATACGGACTGCACGAATATTCGGAGAATCAGCAATCCAAATTGAGAAACGGCAAGGGAGGTGTATGGCGAATTCCTCCTTCGTTTGACGGACATACACGTTCGCCTCTTCCACGGTTCACTACGCTAACGGACGCGCAACTCCGGGAATTGGAAACGTACTTTTTCTTGTGGGGAAAGGTGCTCTTGCAAAAACTCGTACCGGGCGCAAATGTAATTGTTGCTGCAAACCCGCTGCTTTCGTTCGTAGTCTCAAATGCCCTGGACAAAGCGGGCCTGGAACGCCGGGGAGAAATTGTCCGACTCGTGATGACCATGCGCGGCGGCGACAGGCCGAAAGCTGCGCATGAAGAGTTCTCCGGCGTGAGCGTTATGCCGCGTTCGATGTGGGAGCCGTGGATTTTATTTCGCAAGCCAATCGAGGGCCGGGTTCAAGACAACCTGAGAAAGTGGAAAGCCGGAGGATTCCGGAGACCATCAAAGGACAAACCGTTCGGGGACGTCATTAAATCGGCGCCGGCTCACGCCAAGGAACGTGCGCTTGCACCGCACCCGAGCCTGAAACCGCAAGCATTTCTTCGTGAAATCGTTCGTGGCGCGCTCCCGCTCGGCAAAGGGGTTATCGTTGATCCGTTCGCAGGCTCTGGTTCCACACTTGCCGCGGCGGATACCGTAGGCTACCAATCCATTGGAATCGAACGGGACGAAAAATACTTCTAACTGGCTTGCCGCGCGATTCCACTATTGGCGCGCTTTCCATTGTAGGACGCGAAGCTGGAGCTTCGCGTCTCTCGTTCCCAAGCGAGGAGCTTGGGAACGAGAGACGCGACAATAAATCTTTACCCCTTCAACTTCTCCAGCAGCGCCTTGCAGCGTTTGATCCCCTCCGGTTCGGACAGCCGCTCTCCCTCGTATTCGATGCCGATGAAGCCGTTGTACTTGTGTTTATCAACGACGATCTCGATCAGACGCTCGTAATCCTTCGTCGTTTCCTCGCCGGTGGTGTCGTCGAAATCGTGGCATTTTGCGCTGACGGCTTTCGCAAATTTCATGAGCCGGTCGATGCCGTCGTAGATGTCCACGCCTTTCGGGAAATTGCCGAAGTCCGGCAGGGTGCCGAAGCGTGGGTGATCGACCGCGGGCACGAGCTTTTCCATCGCCGCGGGATCGGACGACGCGCCGCCGTGGTTTTCGATGATGACATTGATGTTTTTCGTGTCGGCGTACTCGCAGAGCTTGTGGAAGTGCGGCACGGAACGTTTCACGAAACTATCCAGCGCGGCGGGGTCTTTTTCGACGCCTTGCGCGCCGCCGGCCCAATTCATGCGAATTGAATGGCAGCCGAGATACTCCGCGATGTCCACCCACTTCGAGTGGCGCTTCACCGCGTCCTCGCGCCCGTCTTTTTCTTCGCCACCGATGTTGCCTTCGCCATCGACCATGATCAGGAGAATCTTGACCTTGTGATCGGCGGCGTTTTTTGCCAGCGTGTCGAGATAAGGCTTCATATCCGGAAACGATTTCTCGTGCTCGGCGAGCATGCGGTTCACCAGCTCGATGGCTTCGATGTCCCATTCCTGCCGCGACATTTTCGGCATGTCGAGCATCGGCGTCTTGCCTTCGCCTTCACCGATGGTGCGGTGCAGCGACCACGCCGCAAGCGAGATTTTGTAATTCCGCGCGGCGTGCGCCGTTCCCGCGCCCAACGCCGCTGCCGTCGCGGCGGCCCCTGTGGTTTGCATAAACATTCTCCTGGAAATGCCGGTCTTCATGAATTGACTCCTTATGGCGCTGGTGCAGCCGATCATGGGTAGGCAGCGCCGGGTGATCTTGCAGGAGCAGGCAGTGGGAATCAACCTGGTGGACGAACACGGACGGGCACGGACACCACGGACGGATTGAAAATTCGGCGCGTCGCTTTGACGTGGTCAACCCGGCGCGGTGCGCCATCGTTAGGCTTGACAACAAGACTGGTGTCGTGGGGCCAATTGCATGCTATAGTGTTAGATTCATGCTGCGAATTACACCTTGGATAGCGCTGATGATTGCGTGCGGCTTGTTCGCGGGCTGCGGAAGCGGCGCGTCGCCGGTTGGTGAAGGTGCCGTTGCGCACGCGGAAGTATCTGCGTCCGCGGTGGAAATAGTTGCTCCGCCAGCGCCCGGACCATTGCTCGATAACCCTGCGCCAGCCACCGAACTGTCGCCTGTCGAGGAATTGAAAGCGCAGTTGCAAGAACTCGCCGACACGAAGATTGCGCGCGCTGAATCGGCCGCGCCATCCGTCGAAATCTCGAAAGGCGCTTCGCCGCTGCCGATGGAACCCGAACAGAGTGACGATGTAACAGCCTTGCGCACGGAAATCGCTGATTTGCGGCAAGACGTAGATCGGTTACAAGAAACGGTGGACGCCGCGCTCGCGTATCTCGTGGGTGAGCTTGGCCGCGAAAACCAAAAACTGCGCACCGACCTTGAGGACACCAATCACTCTGGTTCCGAAGAAATGGATGACACCACCGAGGTCTCAACGCCGGTTGAACCCGAACCGGTTGACGCGACGCCAGCCACACAACACGTTGACTACGGCGAAGCCGGCCACATCTCCATTAAAGAGTGGGGCCGCACTCCAGAACAGGCCGCCGAACTTGCCGCGAGCAAACCCGGCACAGCCGTGACATCATTGCGAGGCATGATCTGCGCGGTTTCGCCCGACATCAGCGACGACGAATTGAAAACCATCGGCAAAGCGATTCGCAATTCCTGCGAGGGCTACGACAACGTCAACATCGATATCTTCAACGACGAAGCCGCCGCCCGCGACTACGCCGACAACAACGTGCGCGGCGCGCATCTCGTGATGAACATCACGCGACACAAGGCGTCAGGACAGGATGTGATGGTGCGGATTCACGCCAACGGGACGCGTGACGTGGTTGTGGAGTAGCAATACCGCGCGACGGCCACATGATAATTCGCCAGCTCAATTCCTCCCTTCCTCGCGTTTAACGCGATTCCACGCCGCGATGGCCTCCTCCGGCGTTCGTGCCTTATTTTCGCCAAAAACATGATCATGCCGCCGGATCATTTTTTCGTGAACCCGTTCGAGTGCCGACTTTAGCGAGAAGCGCCCTTCGGCTTCGGCAGCGGCTACGGACGCGAGCAGGACGAACAGAGTGTCGCCCATTTCTTCTTCGGCATTGTCATTGTCGGCATTTTCGAGGGCTTCGACGAGCTCGTCGTTTTCCTTACGGGCGTACTGTGCGAAGCTGAGTGCAGTCTGTTCGCGGTCCCAGGGGCAACCGTCGGGGCCTCGGAGATAGCGGGCGAGGTTGATAAGCGACTCGAACCAGTCTAACTCGTTCTCGGGCGTGCGTTTCCAGTGCGGGTAAGTCATGTGTGCAAGTCCTTGCGGCTCAAGGTTTGGATGACTCCTGCCGATAACCATTTCCGGCGGAGGAGGATTTCGAGCATGACGGTACAATGCTGCAAATGCAAGCGCGTTCGCGGGGAAACCGGCTGGGCCGATGCGCCTCATGGTCATGGGCCGGAAGGCGGCGCTTCCCATACCTACTGTCCCGTCTGCGCGGACGAATGCCACATCGAATTATTTTGTACGCAAGCGAGCCGAGCCACCGCGGCACACGTGCAGACATTATTGGAACAACTCGAAGGAGTAGCATGAACGCGACATTGGGAATACCGCATACAAATATGGACGGACACCGACGAACCCACTAATTTCCCGCTTGCTCAGAATTTCAACCCCACGTTAGACTCTATCGTACCTCTGTCTAGCTTTCCCGTCTTCCTGCCTTCCCATCTTCCCGACTTCCTCTCTTCCCCTCGCTTCCGTGGAACTTAATCGCAATCCGGTGTATAACATAGCCGTACTCGATGGGGTGAAGCGGACACCTTTTTGGAATGCAGCACATCACTATGTGAGGGGGTTCCCATGAAGGGTGCGAATCGGTTTGCCATTTTCGTCGCGATGATTTTATTCACCATCGTGTCCATCTGGACGACGTATGTGAGCCTGAGCGATTCGATACTTCCCAATCCGACGTTCCCGATCACCATTTCGCCTGGCCGCGTACACGAGTTGTCCGTATTTGCGCTGGCGTTGTCGGTCGCAATTGGGCTGATGCTGTTCGCGCTAAAGTTGTCGATCATGGACGGACACAAGCGCCTGAACGTAGCGGGCCTGCTCGGTTTAACGATTGTCGCTTCGATTTCCATCGCATTTAACATGGACGTGCTATATCGGACCGCGGACCGGCAATTCTTTTTAAATTACTCCGAAACGAAAGTCCGTTCCGCCTACGAGGAATTTCTAGCGTCAGCGCAAACAAAGATGAACACCACCAAACAGGAGCTGGAACGGCAAGTCGCCAGGCAGGAAGGCGAACTCGAATCCGAAATCAAGGGATTGCGCGAACGCCCGGCAGGTTATGGAACCGAAGCCCGCCAGGAAGAGTACGAACTCACCCTGCTCGCGAAAACCGCGCAAGTGGAACTTCAGAACATTAACGCCGCGCTGGAAAAGAAAAAAGAGGCGGACACCATTCTGATGACGGCGTCGGCTGCCACTTTGGCGGACGTTACAAAGCTGCAAGATGATCTACGCGTTCAGATCAAAGACCTCGCTGCCCTGACGGGTACGCCAATGCCACCCGCGGTAAAACTGGATTCGCCGTTTTTCGCGGTGTTCCAGAAATTGTTTAACTTCCGCACCGCCGGTCCGCTCGAATATCTGATTCTGGCGCTGGCGTTCTTGCTCGATCTCGCGGACATCGTCGGCTACAGCCTGGTGCCGAATAAAAAGGAAGAGAAGAAAGCCCCACCCATTTGGGCGGCGGTGCCCGAACATTTGCCGGGCCCGGAAATGATCAGCGCGCCAACACCGTTGGCCGCGGTGATGGAATCGCTGGACATGGACGAAGATCCGCACTACATCGAAGCAACCGAATCCGAGATGCACGCGATTGCGTCCGTACCGCATCCAAGGCGAAAGCCATTCCGGTTCCGGAAATAGCTAGTCCCGCTCCGGCTTTGCGTCGCGCGTCATCAATGCAATAACGGCATCGCGCGCGTTCGCCCCTTCGTACAGCACGTTATAAACTTGTTCCGTGATGGGCATGTCGACGCAGTGTTTGCGCGCCAACGCCAATGCAGCGCGCGCAGTGCGCACACCTTCCGCCACCATGGGCGACGAACCGAGAATTTCTTCGAGCGTTTTGCCCGAGGCAATGTTCTCGCCGACGGCGCGGTTGCGCGAATGCCGGCTCTCGCATGTGACAATGAGATCGCCCATGCCGCTCAATCCCGAAAAGGTCAACGGGTCAGCACCGAGCGCTACGCCGAGCCTCGCCATTTCGGCTAGCCCCCGCGTAATCAGAGCAGCCTTCGCGTTGTCGCCCAAACCAAATCCATCGCATACGCCCGCGGCAATCGCGATGACGTTTTTTAACGCGCCGCCCAACGCAACGCCGACAATATCCGGATTCGTGTACACGCGGAACATGTTCGCGCCAAATGCTTGCTGCGCGCGGTCGCACGCGGCCATGTCGCGCCCCGCAACAACGAGCGATGCGGGCAAATCGCGTGCGACTTCCTCGGCATGGCTGGGGCCCGACAGAGTAACGACTGGACAAGGCGCGGCCACCTGCTCGATCACTTCGTGCATGCACAATAGCGTGTCGTTTTCAATGCCCTTCGCGACGTTTACAAGAATGGTTTCCGGCGAAAATCGTTGTTTGCTCGCAACCGCGCGCATCGCATGCGACGGCACGGCAAGAACGGCCAACTCGCTCAAGGGATCAACGCTGGCCGCAATCTCGATCGATTCGGGAATTTTGATTCCGGGAAGAAAATGCGGACTGCGCCGTTCGTTGCGCAGCATGTCCGGACCATCTTCCTCGCGGCAGGACAGGCGCACCGCATGACCATTCAGCGCGACAAGCCGCGCAAGCGCCAACCCCCAACTACCCGCTCCAACCACCTGAATTCGCATGATCCGGGAACCGCTCCTTAAACCAATGTGGCGTGCGGCTGCAGTCGCTGCCGCTATCACTTACCAAGCGCAATTGCCATGCTAGAAACACCGCGACTATTACCACTCCGGCTCCGCCGGAAGCAAAAGCGGTAGCGACGGCTACCAGACTCGATACTAGGATTCCTGATTCAGGAAACCGGTCAACGGCGAAGACGCCTCGGCCGTCGTGCGTTCGGGACCTAGACCCGCGTGATACGCAATCCTGCCCGCGCGCGTAGCGATTGCAAACGCCTCCGCCATCGCGCGATGGTCCCGCGCGTCCGCGAGCGCGGTGTTCACCAGTACGGCATCCGCGCCCAGTTCCATTGCTTCCGCAGCATGCGAGGGGGCGCCGATCCCCGCATCAACCACTACGGGCACAGTCGCCTGCTCGATAATAATCCGCAACATGTCCCGCGTTCGCAATCCCCGGTTGCTTCCAATCGGCGCGCCGAGCGGCATTACCGTCGCCGCGCCAACCTCTTCGAGTTTTTTTGCGAGGATGGGATCGGCCTGGATGTACGGCAGCACAACGAACCCTTCCTTAACCAAAATTTCGGCCGCGCGTAGCGTCTCGATCGGATCGGGCAGTAAGTACCGCGGTTCGGGCGTGAGCTCGAGTTTCACCCAGGGTTCGCACCCCATCGCGCGCGCCAGTTTCGCAAGCCGCACCGCTTCCTCCGCGGTCCGCGCGCCGGAAGTATTCGGAAGCAGCAAATGGCGCTTGGGATCGATGACCGAGAGAATGCTGTCGGCATTCGGGTTCGACAAGTCCGCGCGGCGCAACGCCACGGTAACGATCTCCGCGTCGCATCCCTCGAGTGATTCGCGCAATGCCTGCGGCGACGGAAATTTGCCGGTACCCACCATCATCCGCGAGCGGAATGTTCTTCCCGCGATGATGAACGGATCGGAGGGATCAGATGATGCAATCATTGACTTCAATCAACATGCTTAGGCGCGCGCCGGCGCTGGCCGCCCGCCACGAACCCGGCTGGACTGGGGATGAGAATGTCGCAGCCGTAGTGGATGCGCTGCTCGGATGTTAGTGGCACGATAGTATTCCCAGGGGAAACGACATCGTAGCAAACGCGGCGCGCCTGCTCAATTGGAGGGTAGCGGTTTTTCGCGGGCAGTGTTAAACTGCTGAATAGCTGAAAAACGGGGAATCATCGGGGAAGGGAAACCGTTCGGGCATGTCCACCACACTGCTTCCCGCGGGGCCAAAAGGGAAGTTTTTGATCGGGTCCGCGGATCGTATTTCAAAAGACCGCATCCATTTCCTCATGCACCTTCACCGCGAATACGGCGAGCTGTCGCGTTTCACGGTGTGGGGGCAGGAAATCTATTTGGTCACGCGGCCCGATCACGTGAAAGATATTCTGGTCACGAACCACAAGAATTTTCACAAAAGCAAAGCCCTTGAAGTCGCGAAATATATTCTGGGCGAAGGGCTGCTGACAAGCGAAGACGAACTCCACAAGCGGCAGCGCCGCATGATTCAGCCCGCGTTCCATTCGCAGCGAATCAACACCTATGGCGAGATCATGATCGAATATGCCGCGCGCCACGCGGACCGCTGGGAACAATCGGGCATCGACGGCCATCCCATCGACATGTGGCAGGAGATGATGCGGCTCACCCTGGCAATTGTCGCGAAGACGTTGTTTGACGCGGACGTCGAATCGGAGGCGTATGAAATCGGGGAGGCGCTGACCACCATCATCGGGTTGTTCGAGCGCGTGACACATCCCGCGGCGGCGCTACTGACCTTGATGCCGACGCCGCGCAACATAAAATTTCTTCGTGCGCGCGCCCGCATCGATAAAACAATTCTACGCATCATCAACGAGCGCCGCGCAACTGGCGAGGATCACGGCGACCTGCTCTCCATGCTGCTGAGAGCGCAGGACGAAGACGACGGCGGCACGATGAACAACAAGCAGGTGCGCGATGAAGTTGTCACCATCTTTCTCGCGGGCCACGAAACCACTGCGAACGCGCTGACCTTCGGATGGCATTTGTTGTCAGAAAGCCCTGATGCGGAAGCGAAGATGCACGCCGAGATTGACAGCGTGCTCGAAGGGCGCCTGCCTACGCCGGCGGACTTGCACAAACTCGAATACACGCGCCGCGTCTTCGCGGAAGTCATGCGCCTGTTCCCCCCCGCGTACTTGATCGGACGGACCGTGATCGACGATTACAAACTCGATCAATACATCATTCCCAAAGGGGCAATGATTCTGCTCAGTCCGTTTATCACTCACCGCGATGCCACCTATTTTCCAAACCCGGAAAAATTTGACCCGGACCGTTTCGCGCCTGAAGTGCAAGCCGGACGACACAAGTTTGCCTACTATCCGTTTGGCGGCGGGCCGCGAACGTGCATCGGTGAACCCTTTGCCTGGATGGAAGGCGTGTTCCTGCTGGCCGTGCTGGCGCAACGCTTTCAAATGCGGACGGTGCCGGGGCATCCAATGGATTTCGATCCCCAGATCACGTTGCGGCCAAAGCACGGCATGAGCATGATAGTCACCCGCCGGCAACCTCAATTCGCAGCGGCAGTCGGAAAATAGGAAAGGTCCACGCGAGGATTCTCATGGCGCACGAAATTGACTAACAGATTCACGGTGACGATATGCAACTGGTGGAAGTTGTTCCTGGCAACCGTCACGGGCTCCGGCCCCGTCGTGTTGCAAAGCCTTCCGTTTTCGCGTCTTGCAGACCGCATTATGGCCGCCGCGGGCGGACGCCGCGAGCAATCGAAAGGCGTGGTGGGAATTGGCGGGAACCTGCTCGGCGGAATTCTCGGCGGCGACAACAAGTTTTAGCGCGCCTATTCGGACTGCGGCGGCCCCAAAGGCGCCGCTTTGGCTGTTCATCACAGATGGTCTACGCTTGCTACGGTGCGTGCACGAAGTCCTCTCCCGTAAACAGCCAAAGCGGTGTCTGCGCTACCCGCTTCGCCACCGCAGTCCAAATAGTCCTCTACCGAAAACGATATTTTAGGAAGAAGCAGGATAGTCGTTGGCCCCGCCCTGTCATCGCGGCCGCGGACGTCCGGCGTTGGCGCAAATGGCATCGAACAGATCCGAAACCGGCTTGCATCCGTAATCCGTAAAATTCTTGGGGTTCGCCCAGAATTCCTTTAACCTGCCGCGGCCTTCTTTTTCATACATGCTGATTTTCAGCATCATTTGCGCCTTGTCGAGCGCGCGCACAAGCTTTGCTTCGGGCGATTGTGGATCGCAGAGATCGCGATGATATTCGCCATAGCGCGCCGGAAAGTCGCGCAGCATGCGCTCGAAGATGGCGTGCTCGACGCTGCGTTTGGCATCGCCGAACTCGCCGTCACACACAGGCATCGGGATATCCATGAGCATGGCCTCCGGCAGATCATGCAGCAAGGCCATTGTCAACGTACGTTCGCGATCAAACAGCGCGGGATATTCATCTACAAAGAGCAGCGCAAGCACCGCCACAAAATGGCTGTGCGCGGCGACGGATTCCGGATCGGTGACCCCGCGCAATACGTATCCGGCGCGGGCAACCCTGTCCAGCGGATGAATGTCTGCGAACAGTCTGACGACACGGTCTTCAAATGCGCCCATGACCGCGAAGTATGCCAGACCGTCGAAGCCGGGCGCCAGCATAGCGCTAAATTCCGGCTCAGCAATTTTCGCGAACACCCGCGATGTCAATCGTTATCGCGAATCACTCTATTCGCCGAGAATGCGGGCGTGCAGACCGCGATGTACTCCGCGCCATCGTCGCCGGGTGTGCTGTAGCGCACCCATTCGCCCGGCATCGTGATGATTCCCTGGCCGGCGTGGACCTCCATCGCATCGCCGAGTTCATGTTCCACGCGTAGCGTCCCGCGCAGCACAATCGTGTATTCGGTAAACTCGGGGCGTTGTCCGGGTTCCACCCATCCCCCTGGACTGATCATGTGCGCAACGCTGACGTCGGACGTGGCGGAGTTTACGCGTCCCACGTATTCGTGAATTTGTTTCGGCTTGTTGCCGGCAGCCTGAATGCACGCCGCCTTGGGAATCAGTTGTGGCATGTAGACTATTCCTGTGTTTGCGCCCCTCGCGCCGCCGGATTCACAACGTGCCAAACTGGCGTCAGCGCCAAAATCCCGAGCACCACCCCTGGCAACAGCACGCCTGGCGCATCCAGTAACCAATGGGCGGCCCCAATTCTTCCCGTGAGAAGATCAGCGACATGCAGCAGCGCATGCCCTCCGGCCCATAACGCCTGCGCAATCATCACGGGCCTGCACGTTCGCAGATTAAACGCGCTCCAAACAAACCCCGCGCCGGAAATTAGATACACCAGGCCAATATCCCGGATGAAATGACCGTTGTACGCCCCAAAATCGGGCACGCGTCCGGGAAGCGTCTCGTACCAAGTAGACGCAGAGGCGATCATCCATACACCGTTCGCGGCGTTCAACACGCCGAGTACGACGAATACGATTCCTAGTGCGCGCATGCGATCAGCTCCAGACTTTATGCGCGTCAGTGCGAAGCGCCATTTCAAACACCCACAGCGCGCCCCAGCATGCGAACATAAGCGTGCGGACGCGCGACTTCGATGTCGCCAGTATGATAGCCCCAAAAGCGTAGAGTTCCCACAGGTTCCGCAGAAAGGACCAGTCTTCCGACCAGACATTGCCGCTTACAATGCATGCGAGACCCACGTACACCAACCATGCGGCCTTTTCGTAAGGCCGTGCAGACGAGCTTCTCCACGCCATTCCGGCCGCAACCGCAAAAACCGCAACCAAAAGCATCTGAACGAATCCAGCAATTTGCTGCCCGCTCGCGAAATCGGTCTTCGCAAAGAGACTTTGCGCAAAGCTGACGAAAGGAAGACCCATGGTGCCCGTATCACTCACTGCGAAATGGCCCCAGTTGTACCGGAGATACAGTTGCCAGGCAACACCGGTGGCGACGGGAAGTATGTAGGGTGCTATGGCCTGCCGGGGTCCGCCTCGGACGCGCGCGAAGATTCCCGTTATTCCAATCGCCACCGGCACGAGCACACTCGTTTCCCGCGTGAGCACGCCAAGTGAAAATATCCCCGCGGCACCCCAGTGCTGTTGTCTGTAGACCAAACACAACGCATAAATCACAAGCGCCGCGGCAAGAATTTCGTTGAAGTCGCGCGCCAATGCAAGGACGAAACCGGGATAACAGGCAAGCGCAAGCCCCCAACCAGCATGCAGGCCGTACAGTTGCATCAGCCGGCTTCCACTCCATGCGATGGCGCAGACCCCAAAATAATTAATCATCAGCATGCAGAGGGGGATATAACCTGCATCCCCGAATGCTAAAACGTGCGCTAGCAACGGATACAACAACCGTTGATGACGATATGCCGGAAGATCGAGCGTGATGCCATAGTCCGTGACGCGATCCGTAAAAGGGTCCAACGCCAGCCGGTAGTAAAATTGGCCATCATGCCCTTGCTGATCGCGAAACACTTGGAGACCCGCCGGCGCTTCCGTGGCGTCAGTGAACGCATCGCCCGCAGTTACAAAGTAGGACACATCCCAGTCATGGACGGCGAGCCGGACCAACACGAACAGAAAATAAACTACCGCCGCAAAAATGAACGGAAAGTTCGGCGTGTCGAGACGGCGTGAAAGCGAATCGGTTTGAAAGAGTGACATGATGGGAAATCATTTTCCTTCTCTGCGGGAGGTGTAAACGATTCGAGACCAAAGTGCAAACAAGGTGGTGGATGTACGCAAGTTCAAGAGAAGGAATCGATTACGTTTGCCGGTCGGCGGATACGCAACGAAGCCCTGCGATGGAGCAGAGTAGACAACCTTCAACAAAACTGCTAAACTAGGTCGAGTCTAGGTGACTTGACAGCAGTGATCCGCTACCAGGGAGGCTTCGGTTGCCCGCCTCACAACGCGTGATTGTCGTTGTAGTACCCCACGGCTGAGCCAAATTTATCACAACTATAACAGTTACAACATGATATGCGACTGGCTTCCTGTTTCGATTTATCGCGAAGCAAGAAGTGTTACTGTCAGAAATTCTTGATATCCCAATACTTAGGGGAAGTTCGCGGAATTCGTTTCCGACTGTCCCCCGTACCGTCCCAAAAAAGGGACCATTTGGCCTTTCATGGCCAAGGCATTGTTTTGAATGGAGTTATAACCGGCCGGACGCAGGCGTGCGGGGCGATATGAGTCCGCCTTCGGGGGAGCACGATTCTATGGTATTCGGCTGTATGTCCATTGAGGTGACGCGCTTAAGGACTGTGTGAAGACACGATTCCCGGATGCTACCGCACCGGGGAACGACATCAGTCCACGAACGCTAACCAGGGAGCCCGCAGGGAGACCATGGCAACAAAGACAAGCAAAAAGAAGGCTGCGAAACCGGCCGCGCGCAAGACAGCTTCCCCCAGGAAAAGACCGGCCCCCGCCAAAAAAGTAAAGAACCCCAAACGCAGTATGCCAAAAAAGAGCGTCAAGTCCGCCCCGAAGAAAGTAGCGCCAAAAGCGTCCAAGCCGGCGAAGAGCGCGGTGCGACAAAAACCGGTTAAAGCTGCGAAACCCGCCACACCCGCTCCCAAGCCAGCGCCGATTTCCGGAAACGGTTCTGCCATGGCGAAATCGGATGCGTTACGGGAACGGTCGCGCGCCGCAACAGCTATTTCCCGGCCATCGCTCGTGACGCCGGGCCGGCCTGCGAATCCGCGCGCGAAAATTCTGCCGCGCGAATTTTTGTTCGAGGTGGCGAACGCGGTCCGAATCGCGGTGGAACCGCTCGTCCGGCAAGCGAAGGGCCGCGAAGTTGTCGGGCTTGCGCAGAGCGGGGATACGACTTTCCAGCTCGACAAAATTGCGGAAAAGGCGCTGCTGACGTTTTTGCGCGAAGCGAAAATGCCCGTCGCTTATTATTCCGAAGATGCGGGATACGCAACATTCACGACCGGTCAACCCCAACATTTGCTCGTTGTAGACCCCATTGATGGATCGCGCGCGGCCAAAAGCGGTTTCGAAGGCTGCGTCATCTCAGTGGCCAGCACGCGCGTCATCGAGCGTCCGCGGATCATTGATATCGACAACGGGTGCGTCATGGAAATCCTGCATCCGCGCACGTTCTACGCCGAGCGGGGCAAGGGCGCCCGCATCTATGCCGACGGCGCCGTCAAAAAGCCGAAGCTTTCGCGCAACACGAACCTCGAAACCGTGTCGTGGGCGATGACCGTGCCGGCGCGCCCCGCCGAACTGATTTTCCCGACGGCGGCAAAACTGATCGATCTGACCAGTCTGAAAGGCGGGTTCTTCGCTTGCAACAGCACGTCGTACAGCCTGACACGCTTGCTCACTTGTCAGTATGACGCTTGCATCGATTTCGCGAACCGTTTCCTGCGAGACATTCCGAATATAGTGCAGGACCATTTTATCAACGCGGGACGTGGCGCAGTGCTGGGCATCGCGCCGTACGATATCGCTGCATCGCTCCTGATTGCGCGCGAAGCCGGTTGTTATGTTACGGATGCGTACGGAAACACGCTGGACGACGTCATGCTGCTAGACAGCAGCGTTGCAAATCACCGCTCGATAATCGCTGCGTCAAGCAAAGAACTCTACGAAAAACTGTTTAGCTTTTTCGATCTGCGCATCAAGCAGTTCGAACTGCTGCTCCAGCGCCGGGCTCAACCGAACGGATAAGCACCAGGCAAAGTTGTAATTCTGCGAAGGGCGGGTTTTCCAACCCGCCATTCGTATGCCAATCGCGCTTCATGTTTACAAATAAAATGGCGGGTTGGAAAACCCGCCCACCCAAGAATCACAAATCGGTAATAGGCTATGAGTAACGATCCGATAGACGGCGCGTTCGATGCTGAGCTGTTTCGCGCGCAGGCGCACGCCGTCGTCGATATGCTGGCGGATTACCTTGCGCGCGCCACGAACGGCGCTGACATGCCGGTGTTGCCCTGGACCGAAACCGATGCAATGCTCAAGCGGTGGCCGCAGACTTTTCCCGATCTTCCCGCGGAAGACCTAAACAACCTCTTGTCGCGCGCCGTCGAACATGCCACCCACCTGCATCATCCGCGCTACATGGGCCACCAGGTGCCCGGTCCGCTCCCAATGGCCGCGCTCTGCGACTTGGTCGCCTCATTCCTGAACAACGGCATGGCCGTTTACGAAATGGGCATGCAAGGCGTCGCGATGGAGCGCGCGCTGATTAAATGGATGGGTGGCGTCGTTGGGCTTGGCCCCGATTGCGACGGAGTGCTTACCTCTGGTGGCTCTATCGGAAACATGACCGCCATGCTCGCCATGCGGCGCGTCATGCTGGAAAAATTCGGCGATGTAAAACCCGCGATCCTCGTCTCGGATCAAGCGCACTATTCAGTCAAACGTGCCGTGAAAATTATGGGCTGGGGAGAGGAAGCCGCGGTGAGCGTGCCCAGCGACGATGAATTCCGGATGCGGCCAGACGCCTTGCCGGACGCAATGAATCGCGCGGAAGCGGACGGACGGAAAGCGCTTTGCGTCGTTGCCAGTGCGTGTACCACCGCGACGGGCACGCACGATCGAATTGCGCCTATCGCCGATTTCTGCGAA
Organism: Candidatus Hydrogenedentota bacterium; assembly: GCA_034408725.1. Taxonomy (GTDB): domain Bacteria; phylum Hydrogenedentota; class Hydrogenedentia; order Hydrogenedentales; family SLHB01; genus JABWCD01. The sequence goes on along the minus strand of JAWXCN010000015.1, from coordinate 21,330 downwards.
AAGCACGAACTCTGGCTGCATGTGGATGCCGCGCACGGCGGTCCAGCGGGGTTGAGCGACAAGTACCGCCACCTGCTTGAGGGTTGCGGGCGCGCCGATTCCGTTGTGTTCGACGCGCACAAGATGATGCTCATGCCGGCGCTCGTCACCGGCGTCATTTTCCGTAACAGCGAGCATTCGTTCTGCGCGTTCGACGATCGCGCGTCGTATCTCCTGGGCAGCAACCCACAGGAAGAATGGTATAACCTCGGGCATCGAACCATGGAATGCACCAAACGCATGATGTGCCTCAAGGTGTACGCGGCGCTCATGTGTTATGGAACGAAATTCTTCGCCGATTACGTAACAAGACAGTACGATCTCTCGCGGACATTTGCCCAGATGGTTCGCGATACGCCAGATTTCGACCTCGCCATTGAGCCTGATACCAATATTGTTTGTTTCCGTTATGCACCCAAGGGAACAGCCGATCTCGAAGCGCTCAATGCGGCCATCCGCAAGCACATCGTACAATCCGGCGCGTTCTACATCGTTCAAGCGCGCCTGCCGAGGGGGTTATTCCTGCGCGTAACGTTGCTGAATCCGTTGACTAAAGAAGCGCATCTTGCCGCACTTTTAGATTGCATCAGGGCATTTGTCCCTCGAATGAACGCCATAGTCCACGGAGTACATTGATTAAGAATTTCCACCACGCAGACACGAAGAACACGAAAAAAAGCGGACCATTCTATAAAACCACCTTAAATTCGCCTCCCACTTCGTGATCTTCGTGTCTTCGTGGTGAAATGCATGAATTTAGACACCACGCCACAAGAAAGAGTTACACAGTTTCGTGGATTCGCGCCTGGATGTAGAAATGCGTTACGATAGCTTCGGGCTGTAAGATCAATATGCGAATTCCGGAGATTAAATCATGCTACATGGACTAATCGGGCTCGCCCTGATCGCGGCGGCGCAAGAAGGCGACGCAGCGTTGGCGTTCGAGCGCACGCTGATTTCCGCCGAATCGATCTACGAGGCGGCGTCGGCCTTTGACGTCAATAACGACGGCAACATCGACATTTTCTGCGGCGAGTATTGGTGGGAAGGGCCGGGCTTCACCAAGAAGAACAAGGTGTGCTCCATCCGCCGGGAAGACGATTACTACGACGACTTCTCGAACTATCCGATGGACGTGAACGGCGACGGGTACATGGACATCATCACCGGCGGGTGGTTTGGCGAGACCTTGGCCTGGCGCGAAAACCCAAAGGGCCAGCCAACTGAATGGACCACGCACGAGATCAAAAAGACCGGCAACGTCGAACGCCCGTGCTTCTATGACATCGACGGCGATGGCGACGTCGAAATTATCCCGAACACGCGCGGCGTGTGGATTTTCAAACTCATCCGCGACGCGAACGGCAAGGGCACCGGCCAATTTCGCGAGACGCAAATCCTAGAAGAAGGCGCTGGCCACGGCATCGGCTACGGTGACCTGAACGGCGACGGGCGCGCGGACATCATCCTCAGCCACGGCTGGCTTGAGGCGCCCGCGGACCCGTATGCGGGGCATTGGGAATTGCGCAAGGAATTCGCGTTCGGCATGGCGAGTTGCCCGATCCTCACGCACGACGTCAACAAGGACGGCAAGAACGACATCCTAGTCGGCATGGGCCACGACTACGGTCTGCAATGGTGGGAACAAAAAGCCGATGCAAACGGCGCGCGCTCGTGGGAACGGCATGAGATCGAGCCCAACCGTTCGCAGTTCCACGAAATACAGCTCGTGGATATCGACAATGACGGCGAACTGGAACTGGTCACGGGCAAACGGTTCCGCGCGCATGGCTGGAACGATCCCGGCGCGCGCGACCCCATCGGTTTGTATTATTACGAAATCAACGGCGGCGATTTCATCCGCCACACACTCGACTACGGCGATTACAAAGACCACGCCGGCAGCGGCATCTACCTCTGGGCCGAAGACATCGACAAGAACGGTTGGAAAGACATCGTCGCGCCAGGAAAGCAGGGGCTCTATTTGTTCAAGAACTTGGGCAAGGTGAAGTAAGTCGTACAACAATTTCGCCTGTCAGCGGTAATGCGAGACGTTGGCCCGGGAACAATGGATATCAGAGTCGATGATTTAAGCGGACCCGAGATCGCCGCATTGTTGACGGAACATCTTCAAAGCTTGGCGGAGGTCTCCCCTCCGGAAAGTTGCCACGCGTTGGACCTCGACGGACTGCGCCAACCCCAGATTACCTTGTGGAGCGTGTGGCAGGGGCAGGAACTTGTCGGCTGTGGCGCGCTCAAGGAATTGGATGCGGCGCACGCCGAGATCAAATCCATGCGGACCGCCAGCGCACACCTCAGAAAGGGGGTCGGGGAGTTGCTCTTGCAACATCTCATCTCAGAAGCAACAAACCGTGGCTACCGCAGGATGAGCCTGGAAACCGGCTCGATGGAATACTTCGAACCGGCCCGATGCCTCTATCTCAAATTTGGGTTTATGACGTGTGCGCCCTTCGCAAACTATCGGGAAGACCCAAACAGCGTCTTCATGACGAAAGAATTGTGAATGGCCTCGGAGATCGCTTTATGCAGGCACGCGCACTAGGGCCAATCCGATTTCGTTGTTCAGTTCAAACCCCTGCTCCGACGGGCGAATAACCACTCCGTCATCAACGACAAGACCACGTTCGCGCAGCATGCGTAGCGGTTCTCCAAACTCATCGTCGAGATGACGTTGAAATCGTTGAAAGTACGTCTGACGTGAAAGACCGTCGCGCAACCGCAAGTGTTGGATGATTGTCTCAATTCGAACTTCGTCGCCGGATAGGGCCAGCGATTCCATTTTTCCGCCCGGCGTTTCAAGATAGTCCTCAAGCTTTGCATGGTTCCGCGCGCGAACGCCGTCGAGAAATGAATACGCGCCGGGGCCGAAGCCTGCATACTCCTCGTTTCGCCAATAATGCAGGTTGTGTAGGCACTCGAAACCGCGGCGGGCGTAATTGGAAACTTCGTACCGCTCTATGCCCGTAAGCAGCTCAAGCGCATCGTTGTACTGCGCAAGATACGTATCCTCGTCGATTGCTTCATTGCTGCGTTTCCCGAATGGCGTGCCCGCTTCATAGGTGAGGCCATAGGCGGACACGTGCGGAGAACCCATGCGCTTGCATTCCGCCAGGGAATCGCGCCAAGCATCATTCGGCGGCACGCCGAACATGAGGTCGACATTCCAATTTTCGAATCGCGCTGCAACCAGTTCGCACGCCTTTCGCGCGGCATTCGCGTCGTGACGGCGGCCAAGATATTGGAGCGCGGCATCGTTGAAACTTTGGACGCCGAGGCTCACACGGTTTACACCCAAATCGATCCAGGCATCCAATAGCTCCGAGGTAATATCGTCCGGATTGGCTTCGAGCGTCAATTCAGCTTCGGCATGAACGGCAAACGATCTGCGCACAACGGACAGAATAGTCGCGAGCGATGCAGGGTCAATGAGGCTGGGTGTGCCGCCGCCGAAAAATATCGCATCGGCATCGCGTGCGCCTTTATACGCACTGATTTCGCGAGTAAGCGCGGCGATAAATTCAGCAGGCGCCGCGCCTTTCGTAGGCCGCTTCACAAAATCGCAGTACGGACAGATCGTGCGGCAGTACGGAATATGTATGTAAACGCCGATCATAATCGATTCCGGAGGGCGGGTTTTCCAACCCGCCATTGTTTTGTCTTTATAAATGGCAGGTTGGAAAACCCGCCCTCCGCGCTAATACCGTTTGCCCATCAGATGGCAGAGGATGTATCGATCCAGTTCATCGTAGTCGCGCTGGGCAATACATTGATTGACAACTTTCTGGTCCATATTTACAACCTTGTCGAGCAGAAACTTGAACGTCTGCAAACTATTGGACAGGTGTTTCGTCGCGCGTTCCTGTTTTTGCGTGCGCATCGCTTTCACATCCAGCCCGATCCATTCGCCGCTTTGCCCGAATGCGTATTCCTCGAGCACCCGAATCTGGTTAAACGCGACACGAAGATTGTTCGAACCAAACGATTTGTCCTGATCGAACTTAAGCCCGCCCTGATCGTTGAGATGAACGCTCCACAACTTGTCATGCGCAAGCGCGTAGCCCATGTCATCCGACGGGTCGAGGCCCGCCAGCAGCGAATGCGCGGTTTCGAGGAGCACTCCGACGCGCGCCGGGTCGTCAGTCATATAGCTCATGCCGACCGCGTGGCCGATGGTAGAAATGATCGCGCTGTCAACTGGTTCGTTTGGTTTTGGCTCGATGAGAATGCGCAACCGCGAATCGTAGTTCAGGAATTCGTTCAGCGCATCGCGAATTTGAAGCACCTGCTTCCGCGCAACCTTGCTTTCGCGGATGTACGTGCCCTCGCGAGCCAGCCAAATTACCATCGAATTCGTGTCCAAGTAATTGGCAATTTCAATCGCGGTCTTCGTGCGATCAATCGCGTATTGGCGCAGTTTCGCGGAGTTATTCGTGTACCCGCCGTCTATGGTTTCCGGCGCAAACCAAAGCCGCGGCGCAACGAACTCCGCGACCAACCCTTCGTCGTCCAGCATCTTTTTTACGCGCTTGGCTTCGCGCGCAATCTGCGAGGCAACCTTGGAATCGAGGTCCGGCACGGCGTCGTCATCGTGAAACTGCATGCCGTCAAAGCCGAGTTCCTTGGCGATGCGCATTTTCTTTGCCAACGAAACGTGCGTGCGCACTTCGGGCCCGAACGGATCTGCGCCTTCCGAAATGTTCCACGGCCCAAATGAAAAACGGTACTTGCCCCTCGACTTCGGCATAGTCATGCTCCTTGGTCAGCTCAACAGTGGATTGCGATAGGATACGGTGTGACGGGGCGTTGCGCAACTTCGCCTTGGAGTGCGGTAGCGGCCAGCTACCGCTTTCTATTCGTCACAACCAACAAAACTTTCAAATCCCGTCGCCGTGAAAGATTTCGATGTTGTGGTCCATCTCAAGGCCGGCTTGTCCGGTGCGAATGCCCTTGACGATTTCGGCCGGCACGCCCACCGCGGTGCAATGCGGCGGCACCGCCTGCAACACGAGACTACCCGCGCCAATTTTCGCGCCGACGCCGATGTCGATGTTGCCGAGAATCGTCGCGTTTGCGCCTATCAACACACCGCGCCGCACCTTGGGATGGCGGTCGCCGCGTTCCTTGCCCGTGCCGCCCAGCGTTACGCCGTGCAACATCGAAACATTGTCTTCCACAACCGCGGTTTCACCGATCACAATGCCGGTGGCGTGGTCCATGAATATGCCGCAGCCCACGCGAGCTGCGGGGTGAATATCGACGCCAAAGGTCTGCGAGGCGCGGCTCTGCAAGAACATCGCAAGGTGAAACCGTTCGCGGCTCCAGAAATAATGCGCGGCGCGGTACGCCTGCAACGCATGGAACCCCTTGAAATACAGCAAGGGTGTTGAATATCCCCGGCATGCCGGATCCCGATCTTTCACCGCGCGAATGTCCGTGCGAATGGCTTTGCCGATTCCGGGATCATTGTCAAAGGCTTCCTCAAGCAGATCGCGCATCGAGATCGCCGGAATCGTCGTGCTCTCGAGTTTCGTTGCGAGCATGAACGTCATCGCGTCTTCGAGACTCTTGTGATTCAGCACGGCCCCGTACAGAAAATTAGCAAGGAGCGATTCCTCCTTGGCGTCCTCCTGTACTTCTTCGCGTATCGTTTGCCACAAGCGGTCCATCGGCCGCAAACTCCCTTACCGTAGTCGTTCGTGTATGCGCACTCTATGGGATTCGGCGGCGCACGCGCAATTAAAAGCGAAGGGCGGCCACTTCGGGGCCGCCCTGCATACTTACTGACGCCACAAAATGCCGTCTTAGGCCGTCACGCCCCGCTCGGTGGATTCCGGGTCTTTACCGGCGGAATCCGCGCTACGCGCGCGGCGATACCGGCGCGGCGCGGCTGAACCAGAGTCTCCGCCGCCGCCATCCTGCGTGAACGGTTTGCGCGCAAAATATTTTTGCCACCAGTACACGATGGGGCTCGCGACGTAGATCGACGAATAGGTGCCCACGATGATCCCGACCGCCAGCACAAACGCGAAATCGTTGATCACCGCGCCGCCAAACAGAAACAGCACGAGCACTACGCACAACGTGAGCGGGCTCGTAAGCAGCGTACGGCTCAAGGTCGCGTTGATGGCGCGATCCATAATCTCGAGAAGACTCATGCCGCGGCCGCGCGTCAACTTGAGGTCTTCGCGCAAACGGTCGAACACGACGATGGTGTCGTTGAGCGAATAACCGATGACCGTCAGCACCGCGGCCACAACGCCAAGCGAGATTTCGCGCCCCGAAATGGCCAAGAGTCCGATGGTGATACCGACGTCGTGCATCATCGATGCGATGGCCCCGATCGAGAATTTCAGCTCGAAGCGGAACCATAGGTACGCCATGATGAAAATGGTCGCCCAGAACACCGCCAACGCCGCGTCCCACTTCAACTCCTCCCCGACCGCCGGTCCTACCATGTCGACTTTTTCTATGACCACCTTCGATGAGTCGCCGCCCGCCAAACTGGCCAGCGCGTTCTGCATCCGCACCGAAATGTCTTCTGTTTGCTGCTCGTCCGTTCCTGTCGTCGATTCCTTTTCCGCGTCGCCGACGTGGACCATGAATCGGTTGCGCGACGTATCGCCCGTCTGTTCATACGCCGTGACCGTGGGGTCTTCGAATCCCATGCCTTCAATCTGCGAGCGCACCGCGCCGTCACCGACTTCGGTTTCCGAGTTTACGTTGAGCACCACATTCGTGCCCGTCGTGAATTCCACGCCGAAGTTGTCGTTGCCGCGATAGCCAAAATAGACGAGCCCAATCAGCATCAACACCACTGTCAGCGGCGTTAGCCAGGTGCGTTGCGCAAGAAATGGAATCTTTGTGCCCGAGGGGATCAGGTGCAACATCGTGATCTTGGTGAGCAGCTTCTTTGCCATCAAGAATTCGGTGATCGCGCGCGTAACCGTAAGCGAGGTGAACAGGCTCGCCGCGATACCGATAGTCAAAGTGACGGCAAATCCCTGGATCGGACCGGAACCATATTGCAGCAGCACGATGCCGGAAATCAGCGTGGTGACGTGTCCATCAAGGATTGCGGGAAAGGCGTGCGAATAGCCGCCCGCGATGACCGCGGTCAGTGTTTTACCGAGCCGCAATTCTTCGCGCATGCGCTCGTAAATAAGCACGTTCGCGTCCACCGCCATGCCCAAAGTCAGAATCAGGCCCGCGATACCGGGTAGTGTAAGCGTTGCGCCCATGTACGCCATCGCCGCGAGGATCAGAAGTCCGTTAAACAGCAGCGCAGTACACGCAATGAACCCAAGCGCATGGTAGTAAATGGTCATGCCAATGAAAACAATGATGATGCCGATGATGCACGAAAACACGCCCTTCCGGATCGAGTCTTCGCCCAAACGCGCGCCAACGTACCCCGTCAGTTCTTCTTTCACGGGCACGGGCAAAGACCCCGAGTTCAACGCGATCGCGAGATCGCGCGCTTCGTCCTGGTCGAAGCGTCCGGTTATGGATCCACTCGTGGTGATCCGGCTCTGGATGTTGGGCGCGGCTTCAACAACGCCATCTACGACGATCGCCATGGCCTGATCAATGTTTTGCTCGGTGCGCTCTCCAAACAGGCGCCCACTTTCCGCGTCAAGACCAAATGCGATTTCCCATTGTCCGCCGCCGCTCCGGCTATCCGGCCGCGCCACCGCCGTGGTGAGGCCATCGCCCGTCATGACGGATTCTTTCTTCAGCAGGTACAAGGTATACACTTGGCGGTCTTTCGGGCGCGGCTTCCGGCTGAACGCAAGCATGCGGTCTTCGAGAATGAGGCCGGGAACGCTTTCGGCCTCCTTCGCCATCCGGTTGACTTGTTCAAACTGTTCGACCGGCACCTCGATCAGCCAACCTTGTCCGGGCGCGGGCCGTTGAAGGCGCGGAAGAAAATCGTTCTTGAAGTGCGCGTCGATCTTCCGTATCACCTCGATCGTGTCATCCTCCCCGGCGACAATGTGAAACGAAAGATAAGCCGTCGAAATGATAAGTTTCTTCGCGCGCTGCACGTCTTTTTCGCCGGGAAGCTGAATCTGTATCTGTCGCGTGCCCATCGTCTGGATGATCGGCTCTTTCGTGCCGAATTCGTTCGCGCGCCGCTCGATGCGCTGCTTGACCTGCTGCTGCAATTCCGCGAGCAGTGATTCGTCGTTGTGGCCGAGGTCGAAGTAACGCTGCTTGGACGCCGGATCCATGTTCGGGTAGTCGATACCGACGATCATTTCCACGCCGCCCTGGAGGTCGAGCCCAAGGTTGATGACCCACTCGCGGTCGAACGCAATCCACCGCTTTACCGTGCGACTGGTCTCACCAAAAAAGCCCAGCTCTTCGGTTGACGCATCTTCCTTGTCCCACTGGGCAAGCCGCGCTTCACGCTGTTCGGGCGAAAGCGTCGCCCAGCCAATCGTCGGATACACGTAGATAATCGAGATCAGGAGCACCAGATAGATTATCAACGTGCGGTACAGGTTCTTTCGCATTCCTCACTCCACTCACGCCGCGGGCGGCCCGGCCGGGCCATCCGGGCTACTTCGATTCGTTTTCTTCGCGCGCTGCGACGCGAGACACGGCCGCGCGCATAAATTCCAATTTTACGGGCGGGTCGTCGCTCACCCGCAGAACAACCGATTTTTCGGATAGCCCAACTATGCTTCCCACAATTCCGCTTGACGTAATTACGCGGTCACCTTTGGCCAGCTTCGAGAGCATGTCCTGGCGTTCGCGTTCGCGTTTCTGGTTGGGCCGGATCATGAAATACCACATGACCGCAATCATCGGGATCATGATATAAATAATACTGAAAGGGTCGGAGGGCTTGGCCGCGGGTTGACCCCCCGGCGCGGCGGCCGGCGCGGTCGTTGTGGTCGTGGTCGATTCCGCCCCCGCCAACAAAATATCCATCGTCAACCCTGCGATATGCTCGAATGCCACTAGACTTACCTCGTAAAAGACAAAAGAAAGCGCCTAAGCGCCCGTATACCCGTGAAGGAATTCCCGCTTGAACTCCAGAAAGCGCCCCGCCCGGATGGCAGAGCGCACGCCAGCCGCGAAGTTTAGCATGAAGCGAAGGTTATGTAAAGTATTCAACCGCAACGCGGAAATCTCTCCTGCCCGGAATAAATGGCAGAGATACGCCCTGCTATACGTCGCGCAGACCGGGCAATCGCAGCGTTCGTCCAACGGCGAAAAATCGGTGCGATACTGCTGGTTCTTGATATTGACCTTGCCGTGGGACGTAAACAGCGTCCCGTTCCGCGCGTTGCGGGTAGGCATCACGCAATCGAACATATCCACCCCGCGCTCGACGGCGGCCAGAATGTCCTCCGGCGGGCCAACACCCATGAGATAGCGCGGTTTACCTTCGGGCAGCAGCGGCGCCACCCAGTCCACTGCGGCAACCATCTGCTCCTTGTTTTCACCCACGCTAACACCGCCAATGGCATAGCCCGGAAAGTCCAGCGCGACCGTGCCCAAGGCGCTCTCGCGGCGCAGGTCTTCGTAAGTGCTCCCCTGCACAATGCCGAACAGGGCCGAGATTGCCTCCCGCCGCTCCCACTGCGCCTTGCACCGCGCCGCCCAGTCCAACGTCATCCGCATAGACTTCTCCGCTTCCGCATGCGTGGCGGGGTAGGCAGTGCATTCATCGAAACACATGATGATGTCCGCGCCAATCGACACCTGCACGTCAATGGCCCGTTCCGGGGTCATGTGGTGACGGGACCCATCGAGATGGCTCTGGAAAGTCACCCCTTCAGTCGTGACTTTGTTCAGCGCGCTGAGACTGAATACCTGGAATCCACCCGAGTCCGTCAGGATGGGCCGGTCCCAGTTCATAAACCGGTGCAAACCACCGGCCTGCTCCAGAATATCGGTACCCGGGCGAAGAAATAGATGATAGGCGTTCCCAAGGATGATTTTGGCGTCGATTACTCGTAAGTCCTCTTGCGACAATGCCTTAACACTTGCTTGCGTACCCACGGGCATGAAAACAGGCGTCTCGAATTCCCCATGCGGCGTGCGCACCCGCCCCACCCGCGCGCCACACGAGGGGTCCTCGGCCTCAACTTCGAATGTGAATGGGGTGTCCATGATGCGAAGGCCGGTAGTATACCCAAATCGCGGTCATCGGCGCGGCATCTAGAGAAAAAGCCTATTTGGACTGCGGCGGTCCCCAAGGCGCCTCTTTGGCTGTTTGTCGCAGGGCGCCCCGCCCTCTTTTTTTCAAGCGGAAATCCTACTATCTCTCGAAGCGCCCTGGATTGCGGCGCGAAGTTAGGTCAGGACTCAGCCGCCTTCGGTCCGTACAGGTAGACATAACGAGTCGTAAAGCCCATCCACGAGAAGTAGGGGACTTCCTTAAGTATCTCGTCGTTTAGTCTAGGTCGCAATCGTATTGGCGAAACGCGATAGGTATCGTTAACAACCCACCACTTCTGGTACTCAACCTTATATGGTTCTGTCCGCGACAGACGAATGAACTCTTGGCTTGTGTACATGCCGTTGAACTCGTATCCGGCATCGATTTGATAATCGTGAGCGCCATATTTTGTCCGCAGAATTTTGATTCCCTGCCATCGTGCAGTGTTCCAAGCCATATAGTCTTGAACGCCAGCCACCGAGAAAACGAATAGCATGGCCGAGACAAATGACGCTGCGCGCAAATGAATTGACTGCGGCCGATATCCGAGTATTGTAACGGCTAGTAAGGCCAGCACATGGATTGTTCCTAAAAAATACCGATCAAAATACGGCCCCGTCATTGCGAATGCGGGGAGTAGGATGAGCAAACCGCTCTGAGCAAGTAGAAACTGTCGCTGCATCGCGCGGATGGAAATCCCTGAGCGTAATCGCCCGAAAATTGCAGTGACGACAATTACAGATGGTGTACAAACCAAAAAACACAAGACAAAAAGGACCAATCGAGGCAAGCGAAACGTGACTTGTACCGGAAGCCACGTAAGTGGATCGCTGGGGCGCAAAAAAGAAAATGCAACAACGCCAACGCCGACGTCCTCATTTAACCGAAGAATTGGAACAACCAGTTGAAAATCCCTGACGATCAGCCACGCCAGTGCAAAAACTGACAGTAGTAATGACGCGAAAACCACTTTTGTTAGGTAAATTCGTGGCTCGCGATTCGGCAATGCAAGCAATCTTGCATTCGCTGCGTAGCCAAGCGGCGCAACCATGGTTCCAATATAGAAAAAAGTAGCTGCGGCACCCAATAAAAATGAAATGACAAGCTCCAGACCCGAAAAACGTCCACCACGTAATTTAGGGACGATTTGTTCGGATTCCGGCACGTTTAAAAGAAAAATAGTTCCAAATGCCAAAATCCAAGGGACCAGGAGTACCCCAAAATATTGAATAGCGAAGTACGAACGGGATTTCGACCAATTCATTAGCGCGACCGCCACAAATGCAAACGGAATCAACACCCCCAACTGCCGATTGTAAAACGCCGCTATCGAAAACAATGTCCCAAGCAGCAAATATCGCGTTAGCGGCGTGCGCAGCGCCTTCACAAAATAATACGTGCTGATCGAAGCAAACGCGCAGAACGGCACATCGGTCATGAACGTGTACGACAGGTTGATGAACAACGGATTGACGAGCACCGTCAGCCCCGCGAGCAACGCGCTGCGATTGGGCAGGCCAAGTTCACGCGCCGTAAACGCGACGGTGCAGACGGTGACCCATGCCATGAAAATCGTGGTGAGCCGAAGCAGTGTAAAACTGAAACCGAAGAGTTTGACCAAGGGCGCTGCATACAGCGTTTGCGTGATTGCGAAAGCATTGCTCAACGGCGAGAACCCGATGTGCCCATCCTCGGCCAGCGCCTGCACCATTTTCGCGTAGACCCAGTCGTCGTTCAGCGGGAAATCGCCGCGCGGCGGCACGAGCAGCATTAACGCGACAAATGGGACCGCCAACAGCAACGCAAGCCGCACGCGGTGATTAATTTCTCCCATCCCCGGAGCGTATCACCGCAACCCGCGCCAGGCAAAGCAAACTACGTTGAGTCCGCGCGAAGCCTTGGAGTGCGGTAGCGGTAGCTACCGCTATGGGGCGGTTGTTAGCCTTGCCCTATGCGGGTGATACGAAGTGCTGGAAGTCTCCGAATGCAAAGCGGCAGCTACCGCTGTCGCACTCCAACGCCTTTGCAAAGTGCGCTATTTGGACTGCGGTGGCGAAAGCGGGTAGCGTAGACACCGCTTTGGCTGTTTAGGGGCAACGGCTTTGTGCGCGCATGGCAAGGGTAGACCAACTGTGATAAACAGCCAAAGCGGCGCCTTGGGGGCCGCCGCAGTCCAAATAGGCCCCATCATATAATGTTGCACCGGGGACTCTATCGCACCATTTTTATTTCCGACGCGCAATGACCGATGACATATGCACTAATTCGGCTATGATGGAGCCATGAGTGAACGACACTACACCTATCCCTATCCGCGGCCGATTCTCGCGGCGGATTCCGCCGTGTTTACCCTGCGCGACGGTGCGCTGCACGTGCTGCTGATCGAACGAGGCCACGGACCATTCGAGGGTGATTGGGCGTTGCCCGGGGGGTGGGTGGACGAGGATGAGCCGGTCGACAAAGCAGGGGCGCGGGAGTTGTTCGAGGAAACAGGGCTTCAGAACGTTTCATTGCGGCAGGTTTTCGCAATTGGCGATCCGGGGCGCGATCCGCGAGGTTGGTGCGTGACGGTGGTCTACATCGCGGTGATAGACTTCAAGGAACATCCATTGCGTCCCGGCGACGACGCGCGGCACGCGGAATGGATGCCCGTAAATAAATTGCCGCCGCTGGCGTTTGATCATGCGAAAGTCATGCGGGTCGCGGTGCAACGGCTTGCGACACATTTTGCGAACCCCGGCGCGCAATTGGTAGCAATGCCGGAACACTATACGGAAGATCAACTGGATTGTTTGTGGAAAAACGCGGAACGCTTTTTGACGACAGGGCAAAAGTAAACGTGAAAATGGAACATACTTTGGAAATTGACGCTTCGGACGCTTTGGTCGTCGTCGATCTGCAACAGGATTTTTGCCCCGGTGGCGCGCTTGCGGTGAACGAAGGCGACACAATCATCGCCGGCATTAATGCCATTACGCCGCGCTTTACGCAGACGGTGTTCACGCGCGACTGGCATCCCGCCAACCATAGCAGCTTTAGCGCCGCGCCGAAGTTCGTGGACAAGAGTTGGCCGCCGCATTGTGTCGCGAAAACGGCCGGAGCCGATTTTCATCCCGCGCTCGAAATTCCAGGTGACGCGCTAATTGTAAGCAAGGGAAGCGATCCCGCCCGCGAGGCGTACAGCGGGTTCGACGGGACGACGCTGGCCGAGACCTTGCACGCGCGCGGCGTGCGCCGCGTGTTTGTGTGCGGTCTCGCGACGGATTATTGCGTGAAGGCGACGGCGCTGGATGCCGTGAAAAACGGGTTCGAGACCATTCTGATTGAAGACCTATGCCGTGGCGTGGACAATCCTCCGGGCGCCGCCGGCGCCGCAATCGCGAAAATGAAGTCCGCGGGTGTCAGTATTCGCACGATGGCCAACTACGCATGAGTACGCTCTGGCGCACGCGCGACGGCCTTGCGCTGCTGACCGATTTTTACGAGCTCACGATGATGGCGGGCTATCTGAAGGAGGACCGCGCGGACCTGCGCGTTTGCTTCGAGTACTTTTTCCGGCACCTGCCGCCGCACGCGGGATTCGCGGTCGCTGCGGGTCTGAATCCGTTCCTCGACTATCTTGAGCATCTGCGATTTACGGACGACGATATCGCTTATCTCAGGTCGCTCGATGTATTCGACGAAGATTTTTTCGCGTATCTGCGCGGGTTCTCGCCAACGTGCACCGTACGGGCAATCGCCGAAGGCACGCTTGTTTTTCCGCACGAGCCGATCGTACAAATCGAAGGCGCCATGTTTGAAGCGCAATTCATCGAGACCGCGCTGTTGAACATGCTGAACTTTCAAACGCTGATCGCGACCAAGGCCGCGCGCGTGTGTCTCGCGGCGGACGGCGACCCGGTCATGGAATTTGGTCTGCGCCGCGCACACGGGCCCGACGGCGGGTTGAGCGGATCGCGCGCCGCGTACATTGGCGGGTGTACTTCGACGTCCAACGTGCTCGCGGGAAAAATCTATGACATTCCCGTGTCCGGCACGCACGCGCACAGTTGGGTGATGAGTTTCGCGGATGAGCTCGAAGCATTCCGCGCGTTTGCGCGCCACTATCCCGACCGCTGCGTGCTATTGGCCGACACCTACGACACCATCGCCAGCGGCGTTCCAAACGCGATACAGACGTTCAAGGAAATGCACGCGCGGGGTCTGAATACGCGCCCGGCGATCCGGCTCGATTCGGGCGATTTGGCGAAACTCAGCAAAATTGCTTATCACATGATGCGGGACGCGGGATTCGACGATCCGCTGATCGTTGGCTCAAACGATCTGGATGAAGACCTGATCGCCGACCTGAAACGGCAGGGCGCAAAAATAAATGCATGGGGCGTGGGCACACACTTGATTACGTCCAGCGATTGTCCCGCTCTGAGCGGCGTGTACAAGCTTGTCGCACTCGAACAGGACGGAACGTGGCAGCCGCGCATCAAGATTTCGTCCAACCTCACCAAGGCAACCAATCCCGGGCGCAAGCAGGTGGTGCGCTACTATGGCGAAGACAACACGCCGTTGGGCGACGTCCTGTACGACATCGACGAGCCGTATGCGCGAGACGGCGTGGCGCGCGGACGCGACGCAATCCAACCGCATCGCGGCGTCCGGCTGCGGCATGCAACGCGCGCGGAACCTTTGCTGGAAACCGTGTTTGAAAATGGAAAGCGCATCAATGCGCAATCGCCGATAAAGGATATTCGCGCGCGCTATCTCGTGCAGTCATCCACGTTGCCCGAAGAGTACAAGCGGTTGCGGAATCCCGAAATCTATCGCGTAATCCTCTCGGAGCGCATTGGCGCGCTAAAAGATGAATTGCTGAAATCGCCGGAAACCGTGTAGTAGTGCGTGGGCGTTAAAGGAGAAGCGCATGAAGCGTCGGACATTTTTACAAACCGCGGGCACCCTGGTTGCGGGGACGACCATCCAGGCCGGCGCGGCCATCGCTCCGGCGCGCAACGTGATCTTGTATATCACGGATGATCACGGAATGAACGACGCGGGGTGTTACGGCAATCCCCATGTAAAGACACCTGGCCTCGACGCGCTTGCGCGCGAGGGCGTACGGTTCACGCACGCGTTCTGCACGACGCCAAGCTGCAGTCCGAGCCGGTCCGTTATCCTGACGGGCATGCACAACCACGCGAACGGCCAGTACGGATTGGCACACGCAAAACATCATTTCAATTCATTCGCCGATGTTAAAAGCCTGCCCGTCGTGCTGGGCGAAGCGGGGTATCGCACGTTGTGCGCGGGTAAAGTGCACGTACTGCCGGAAGCCGCATACCATTTTCAGGAGTATATTCCGGGCGCCGCGCCGGTGGACATGGCGGAAAAGTGCCGTCCGCTCCTTGAGTCGAAAGACCCCACTCCTTTTTTTCTTTATTTCTGTCCCACCGAGCCGCATCGCCCATTCCGGCGCGAAGGATCAGACGTAATTGATGCCACGAAAATCACCGTTCCGCCACACCTCCCGGACATTCCCGAATGCCGGCAAGAACTCGCGGAGTATTACGCCTCGATTCAACGTGCGGACAGTGGACTGGTTTTGTTGATGAACATGCTGCGCGAAACCGGTCATTGGGAAGACACTTTGATTGTGTTTGCGACGGACAACGGCATGCCGTGGCCGGGCGCAAAGACGACGTTATACGAACCGGGTGTGCACCTGCCGTGCGTCGTGCGCGATCCGCGGAATCCGAGGCAAGGCTACACATCGAACGCGATGGTTTCGTGGATCGACATCATGCCGTCAATCCTTGAGTATTGCGGCGCGACGGCGAACACCTGCCACGGCAGATCGTTTCTGGACGCGGCGCGCGCGGAAACCGCGGCTGAATGGGACGAGGTATATCATTCGCACACGTTTCACGAAGTGACAATGTATTACCCGATGCGCGCCGTGCGAACCCGGCGGCACAAGCTGATCTGGAACATCGCGCACGGCCTTCCGTTTCCGTTCGCGAGCGACCTGTGGCAATCGAAGACGTGGCAGGGCGTGCGCGCACGGGGCCTGACGGCTTATGGAAAACGCACGGTGGAAGCGTACGAACGGCGTCCGGAATTTGAGTTGTACGACCTCGAGGCCGATCCACACGAAATTCAGAATCTCGCGGAGAATCCCCAGCTTGCGACCCTGCTCGCGGATTTGAAGCACCGGATTCGCGCAATGCAGGAGAAGACGAACGACCCGTGGCTGTTAAAGTGGGACCGCGAGTAGCTCAGTCACCGCAGCCAAACCCCGAAAGACCGCTCGCTTTACCGCGCGCTCACCGCCGCGCTTTTCGCGTGCGCTTTCTTGCGGCCATTGGTGCTGACGATGGGTTGAAGCCCCAGCGCGATAGCCAGCACCTCCTCCATTCGGTTCACGAAGTGAAACGTAAGTTTGTCGCGCGCGGATGCCGGAACGTCGATCAGATCGGGTTCGCACGCGGCCGGCAAGACGATTTCGCGAATGCCCGCGCGCGCGGCAGCGAGCACCTTCTCCTTGACGCCACCGACGGGCAACACGAGCCCGCGCAACGTAATCTCGCCTGTCATGGCAAGGCTGTCCTTCACGCGTTTGCCCGTCAGGAGCGACGCCACCGCGGTGAGAATCGTGACGCCGGCGCTGGGTCCGTCTTTCGGGACCGCGCCCGCGGGTACGTGGATGTGAATGTCCGACGAGGTGAACAACGAATCTTCGATGCCCAACGCATGTGAGTTTGCGCGCACATAGCTCAACACTGCCTGCGCCGATTCTTTCATCACGTCGCCAAGCTGGCCAGTTAGGACAAGGTTCCCCTTGCCCGGCATGCGCGTTGCCTCGACGAACAGGATGTCTCCGCCTACCGCCGTCCAGGCGAGACCCGTTGACACGCCGGGGATGCGGGTGCGTTCAGCGGTTTCCGGCCGCACCCTCGGATTGCCAAGATACGTCGAGATGTCCGCGAGCGAGATCGTGATCGGTTTTCGACGGCCTTCCGCGAATGAGCGCGCGCACCCGCGGCACACGTTCGCGATCTCGCGGTCGAGATTACGCACCCCTGCTTCGCGCGTGTACCGCGTGATGATGTAGCGAAGTATCGGCGCGGAAAACATCAGCTTGCCCTTCGGAATCCCGTGGGCCTCGAGTTGGCGCGGCACGAGGTATTTCCGCGCGATATTCAGTTTTTCCTCGACGGTATAGCCGGGAATCTCGATGACTTCCATGCGATCACGCAACGCCCACGGGATGGTGTCCAGCATGTTCGCGGTCGCCACGAACATGACATCCGACAGATCAAAGGGAACGTTCAAATATAAATCCGAAAACGTGCTGTTTTGCGCGGGATCGAGCACCTCGAGTAATGCTGACGACGGATCGCCGCGGAAATCATTCCCAAGTTTGTCGATTTCGTCCAGCATGAACACGGGGCTTCGCGTGCCTGCCTTGCGAATCAGTTGGATGATGCGGCCCGGCATTGCGCCGATGTACGTTTTGCGATGGCCCCGGATTTCCGCTTCGTCACGCATTCCGCCGAGCGACATCCGCACAAATTTCCGGTCCAGCGCGCGGGCGATGGACTGTCCGAGCGAAGTCTTGCCGACGCCCGGCGGGCCAACGAAACAAATGATCGCGCCTGACGCGTCGGGTTTGAGTTTTCGCACGGCGAGATGTTCAAGGATGCGGCGCTTCACCCGGTCAAGGCCGTAATGGTCCTGGTTCAGGATGCGTTCCGCGCGCGCAATATCGATTTCGCCATAGGCGACGGCGTTCCACGGCAGTTCAACGACCCAGTCCAGATACGTTGCGAGCACGTGATACTCGGCGCCAGCGGGATTCATGCTCTCGAACCGGTCAAGTTCGCGCATGATTTCTTTTTTTACGTCGGCGTTTAGCTCCAATGCGGTGATTTTTTTACGGAACTCGGATGCTTCTGTTCGGTCGCCTTCGCCTTCCCCAAGTTCATCTTGAATGGCCTTCATTTGCTGTCGCAGGAAATATTCGCGCTGGGTCTTGTCGATGGAGCTGCGCACGTCATTGCGGATTTTGTCCGACAACTCCATCATCTCAACTTCGCGCGCCAGCAAAAACGTCAACCGGTCCAGCCGTTTGGTGCGGTCTATCGTATCCAGCAACTGCTGCTTTTCCTCAATCGAAATGCTCAGATTGCTTGCGATGAGATCGGCCAGAAAACCCGGGTCGTCAATATTGTCCAACACGCCCGAAGCGGCGTCGGGGATGTCCGGAGACAAGGTGATCAACCGCGCCATTTGCATTTTCACGGTGGCGACAAGCGGCCCGATTTTTTTCTTATCGTACTTGCGTTCTTCCAGCAGCGTGACTTTCACGACGGGAAACGGTTCGCGCTGTACAACGCCTCCGATGCGGAACCGGCGCAACGCCTGCAACACGACGTTCAGCGAGCCATCGGGCAACCGCTGCAATTGCATGATACGGCCCACGCATCCAACGTTGAATGCCGCGTCAACGCCGGTGGCGTCGGTCGTCGGCTTTCGCGCGATAAAGGCCAGCATTTTCGACCCCATCACCGCGTGGTCGATAAGTTTCACGTCCGCGGAATCGGTAATCCGGAGCGGCACGACGGACATGGGGAACAGCACCATGTTGCTGATGAGCAACGGCAGGGTGGCGGGAGTATCCGGCAGGCTGATGCCCTGCTCGGCCGCTGCTTTCTTTCCATTAGCTGCTACTTTTTTTCCGTTAGCCGCTGCTTTCTTTCCGTTAGCCATTGCGTTTGCCTCGCGGTACACACACGGTCAGGTATCCGTCGCGGTATTCGGCGTCGATATGTTCGACGTCCACCGCGCAGGGCAACCTCACAAAGCGCGCGAACGGCCCGTATGGCACTTCCATCTGATACACGTGGCTGGTCAATTCGGGTATGGTCCGATGTTTTACACCGCTAATGCGCAGGATGCCTTCTACTACTTCGACGTCGATGTTCTGCTTCTCGACACCGGGAAGTTCCGCCACGATGGTGATGCGTTCCTCCGTTTCATAGATGTCAACGGGGGGTTGCCAAGTTGCCCCCCGAAGTTGATCGAATGGGGCTTGTCCGTGCAAATCGTTCATCATGGAATGCATTTGCGCCAGTAAGTTCGTCAAATCATGCATATATGCACCTTGTAGCTGCCGCAGCCGGGTCAATGGACAGTATAGGCAGCGCTTTGGCCTAACGGCAACGTAGCGCGCAACCTATTGACGAATAACCCCGGCTAACGTATTCTTGTTCCTTGTTCGAGTTCCTGTGCGCCAAAGGCTGATCCCGTGACGCGATATACCCCACATTGGTTTTCGTTGCTTTTCCAGCGGCGGGTGCTGCGCGCCGTGGCATGGGCTGCGGTGGCGTTTCTCGCCGCCGCCGAAGGCCATGAAGCACTGCTGGGCCCGCATCACGCCGCGGCGCACGCGGACGCCGAATCCCACCAGTCGCATGAAACCAACCACGAATGCGCATTGTGCGTGCTGGCCGGCACACCTGCCCTGGTCACGGCGCACCATTACGTCCCCGCTCCCCCCGCGGATGAACACCGCTATCATCTTGCGCTTCAGCTTTCGCCTCCGGTGCGGGACACGTCCTGTTTCACGCACTTGCGTCGCGGCCCTCCATCGCTCTAATTCGCGATTAGATTCCAGTCCCCCGTTGTGTCCGGTGGCGCTTGTGCGTTTATGCGGACGATCTTTCAATTGTTCACTGCGAATTATGGAGCGGATTAAGCCATGAAATATCGTGGATTTACCCTTATCGAGTTATTGGTTGTAATTGCGATTATTGGAATTCTGGCGGCGATCCTGTTGCCCGCGCTAGCCCGGGCCCGCGAAGCGGCCCGCCGCGCGAGTTGCCAGAACAATCTGAAACAGCTCGGACTCGTATTCAAAATGTACTCTTCGGAAAGCAAAGGAGGATTGTTGCCCGCGCAAAAGGTGATGAACTGCGCCGGCGAAATCCAGTATTGGAACCAGATATTCGAGGCGAGTTACTTGTACCCCGAATATCTTACGGACCTGGACGTGCTGGTGTGCCCGAGTTCCGTCGCGGGAAGCTCGGCCCTCGAGCTCTGGGACGAGGGAAACACGCCGTCATTCAATTGGGAAGAAACCCCAGGATTCTCGAACAACGGCGTAGTTGAACCTTGCGAGCTATGCGAACATCCCTATGTCTATATGGCTTGGGCCATTTCGCCCGGCGTGCTCGACTCCGAATTTGCGAGTGCTGGTGACCTTGCGAACTTCGAGGCGGGACTCGAAAGTCTCATTGAAGGGATCGAAGCAGGCGACGCCGCGCTCGTGAACGAAGATTGGGAGTTACCTGTGCCGGTCGGAGGGCGCACCAGCTTTCCGCGGCTCCGGGAAGGGATTGAACGGTTCTTCATCACGGACATAAACGACCCCACGCGGAGTTCTTCGTCACAATCATCCTTACCAATTTTCTGGGATGAGATCAGCGATGAAACGAGCCATTTCAATCATGCGCCGGGCGGCTGCAACGTGTTGTACATGGATGGTCACGTCGAGTTCCTGAAATACGGCGGCGCGATGGGCGCGCCGTTTCCGGTGAACGAAGGCGGGTTGATTTTGCACGAAGCCTCGCATGGACATGAGCACTGATGTAAGTGCGCGTCCTACGGTGTTGTAGGTTAATCTCTTATGCTGCGCCCCATGCACCGGGGGCGTGGCAATTTTTTTATTCGTTCTAAAACATTGCTGTTTTTTGGTTTATATCTGTTCGAGGAAAAATTCTGCGCTAACCCGAAAATAATTGAAATAAGATGCGCATAAGAGTCGTTCTATATACAACGGAGCCAGACTCCCCAAGAGTTGAATCACCCCAAGTGACACGGCGCGGAAGGTCCCCCCTCTTCCCCAACACAGCCCATCCGCGCCAAAAAACGAGATTCCCCCACTACCCTCTTCCCCCTCGTTTTACAGCAGGGTCCGCGCCGCCACCCCCGGCGCGGACCCCTGGCTCCTCTTTTTGACCCCCTTCTCTACAAACGACGCTCCGAACGACGCATTCGCGCTCGTAATCGAATTCTCTTACTCCCCCGTGTGGTCTGTAATGATC
>JAWXCN010000014.1:0-62864 GCA_034408725.1 Candidatus Hydrogenedentota bacterium | reverse complement strand
GTTTTGTGCTGGCGACGACGCTCGAAGTGATCGCGCTGCCGGATTACCTCACGGCATTTGTCGAGGGACGCAGCTCGATCGGCCGACTTGGGTTGTTTATCCAGAACGCGGGGTGGGTAGACCCCGGTTTCGAGGGCGCAATCACACTTGAATTGTTTAACGCCAACAGCGCCCCCATGAAAATCGAAGCGGGACGCCGCATCTGCCAGCTTGTAATTGCCGCCGCCGACGGTCCGGTCGAGAATCCTTATCGGGGAAAATACCAGGGGCAGCGCGAGACTACAGGATCACGGGCTTATTTGGATGTTGAGGTGAAGCAGGACTGACTATGTCTGGAAAATGTTGATTCCGGCTTGGCTGTTGAAACGCGTGCGCTTTCAGTTTTTCCGGTAATCCCCCCATTCAATCAATCCTTGTGACTTCCATCTTCTGAAGTTCAAGCATAAAAGATTTTTAATGCGGCATCGAAACCGACTCCGTTGCGGCATTCTCGAATTCGCGTTGCACCGGCTCGCTGTAAAGCACAAAACGAACGAGAGGAATCGAATTATTGACCTCCGCAAATGCTTTCACCGCGCTCACGGCAATCAAGGCGGCGTCCGGGATTGGATAGCCATAGGCGCCGCAACTTATCGCGGGAAAGGAAACGGACTTTAGTTTGTGCTCGACTGCAATTTCGAGGCTGCGGCGGTAACAACTTGCGAGCATCTCCGGTTCGCCGTGTTTCCCATCGCGGTATACCGGTCCGACAGCGTGGATGACGTATTTTGCGGGTAAGTTTCCGCCGGTGGTGATCTTTGCGCCGCCGGTCGCGCATCCACCGAGTTTCCGGCATTCCGCCATGATCGCCGGGCCGCCGGCGCGATGAATTGCGCCATCGACACCGCCGCCGCCCGCGAGCTGCGCGTTCGCCGCGTTGACGATGACATCAACGTGTTGCTTCGTAATATCGCCCTGAACAATGTCGATATCGGTAGCGTTCACGTGCCACATACGATTCCCATCAACTTGCGCTGGCGTTCGAGAAAGGTGCGCACAAATTCTGTCTTGGGTTCGTGCAGAATTTCGTGTGGCGTGCCAATCTGATGGCATTCGCCGTCCTTGAGCACGGCAATGCGGTGGGCCAGCTCGATGGCCTCCTCCTGATCATGGGTAACGTAGATCGCCGTGATGCCTAGCCGCTTCTGCAATTCCGCAAGCTGCGCCCGTGTCGCGTAACGAAGCTCGGCGTCGAGGTTACTCAATGGTTCGTCGAGCAGAAGTATATCGGGTTGTACCGCAAGCGCGCGCGCGAGCGCCACACGTTGCTGTTGTCCGCCGCTAAGGTCGGTAACAGGCCGCTTTTCGACCGCGTCCAATTGCACGAGTTTCAGTGCATCCGCGACTCTGGGTCCGATCTCCGTTTTCGGCAATTTGCGCGCGCGTAGGCCAAACGCGACGTTCTCGAAAACGGTCATGTGCGGGAACAGTGCGTAACTCTGAAACACCATCGCCGCGTTGCGTTTCTCCGGTGGCAATCCGGTCACATCGCGGTCCCCGAAAAATAGCCTTCCGGAATCAGGCGACTCCAGTCCCGCGATTACCCGCAAGGTGGTCGTTTTGCCGCAGCCGCTCGGACCAAGCAGCGCGAAGAATTCGCCTTCTTCAATACTGACGCTAAAATTCCGGATACCGCCGCCCTCGGGGTATAACTTCGTAATCGCTTCGCACCTCACGCCGCTCATCGCGCTTTGTTCACCTCGGCGTCCCAACGGTCGCACCAACGCTTCTCGTTTGCTGCGAAGTTTTTCCAGTCGATGGGCATTGCATCTAGCTTGAGAGTCCCGATCCAGTCAGGCAAGGTAGAATGGTCGAGATCGTTTCGCGCGGGAACTTTCGCATACTCGCGCGCTTGATCCGCGAGCGCGTCCGGTGTGGTCACAAATTCGTAAAATGTTTTTGCGTGTTCCGGGTGTGGCGCACCTTTCACAATCGCAATGCCTTCCGTGAGCACGGGTGTTTGCGGAGGCACAACGCAGTCGAATGGAAACCCGTTCCGTTCGCGCTGCAACGCCACGTCGGGCATCAACCACACGGTGATCAGGTCCTCCTGCTTCTTGATGTGGTCGAACATCAACTGAGGATTTTCCATCATCGCTTCGACCGAATCCTGAAACCTCTTCAACCACGCAATTCCTTCGTCCTCGGACGGCGCGCGCAGGATCATCGCGCCGATGAATGTACGCATGGTGCCGGATGCAAGCGGTTTACGCAACGTGATCTTGCCCTTCCATTCGGGTTTCAGCAAATCGTCCCACGTCTGCGGAACTTCGTCAGCCTTGTATCGGCGATTGTTGTACATAATTGCCAACGGGCTACGATACGTTCCGTACCAGCGATCGCCAGCGTCCTTGTATTGCGCATTGACCGTGTCCGCCCATGCCGGTTTGTACGGCTCGAGCAACCCTTCCTCCGCGGCGAGCATGAACTGCGTCGATGGCGCGCCCCACCACACGTCGCACTGTGGCCGGCCCCGTTCCGCTTTGATGCGGCTATACACTTCCTGCGAGCCCGCATCGACCGATTGCATGTCGATGTTTGGATATGCGGCCTCGAACCGCACTTCATAGTCTTTCAAGATATCCGCGCCGTGCGGACTGTACACCACTACAATTTCCCGCGATGGCGAGCATGACGCACCCAGTAGCAACGCAAGTGCCGCGAATACAATTTGTTTCATGCGGTGCGTCCCAATACGGCATGCACCGCATCCAACGTTGGCGCGACGTCAATCACAGACGGAAGGTGTCCATCAAGCACTGCGAGGTCCTTCATGCCCGTGCCCGTGATGATGCAGCACACGCGAATGTTTGAGTTTATATCGGGCAAGTGGGGCAACGCCGCAATAGTGCATGCGCTGCACGGGTCGCACAAAATCCCCTCGGACTGCGCCAGTGCGATTTCAGCGGCTATGATTTCCGAATCGTCAACGGCGATTGCCGCGCCGTTGGTTGTCCGGATCGCAGGCAACGCGGTATGGCCATCAAAGAGAATATCGTCGGCGATGCCGCCGGCAACGGTTTTTGGATACGGCCACGGGTCTTTCAAGGTATCGAGAAATGACGTGTTGTTCGCGATGGCTTTCTTGAGTGGCGCGCAACCTGAGGCCTGAACGCCGGCGAGTCGTGGCAATCGAACTAAAAGGCCGAGCGCCTGCATATCCAAAAGCCCGCGCCAAACGCCGCCCAGCAAACCGCCTCCACCCACCGGGGCGACAATCCAATCTGGCAAGTTTCCGCCTGTTTGTTGGTACAACTCGTATGCAATCGTTTTCGCGCCTTCGACGTTGTAGGGCTCGTGCATGCCCGAAGTCGACAGGTGATACCAGCCCAGTTCGTCGCACGCGGCAATACACAGATCAAAGACCGCGCTCGCCGACGGCGTTTGCACGCGCAAGATAGTTGCCCCATATGCGGCGGCCTGGGCGATTTTTCCCGCTGCTGCATGACCGTGCATGAACAACACGGCCTTGATTCCCGCGCGCGCTGCGTATGCGGCGGCTGCGCACGCGACATTACCTGACGAGACGACGGCCACCGTATCAAACCCCATTGCGCGGGCGTGGCTAATGCCGACGGAAACTTGCCGGTCCTTAAAAGAGCCGGTTGGGTTTCCGCACTCATTTTTCAGCAGCACCGGCCTGATCTTGTGCGCGAGCGCAATACGCGGCGCATCGAGCAGCGGCGTCGCGCCTTCATCAAGCGACACAATATGTTCGCGCGCATCCAGTGGAAGTAGATCGAAATACGTCCACATCGACGCAGGCGGTTGCCGGAATAATTCCCGCCCTGGACTTGACTGCACGCGAAGGCTAAAGGGATCGCCACACTTTGGACACACTACGCCGCGCGCCGATGCACCACACGATGTGTTGCACCCATAGCAGATGAATTCGCTTTTCGCGGGAACGAGGGTTTCCATGGGAGGCATTGTGTCAAATGCGGCGCGCTGGATAAAAGTCCGGCAAATTTGGCGCTTGCTTTTCAGTCGCGGTACAATTCTTCCTGCTGCTTGGGACTAACCAGTCGCTCAACTTCATGAATGAGGGGTCTACGGGTGAATACTGTTTTACGGTCTACTTGCGCGCTGATGGTGGCCTGCGCCTTCGCAGCGGCCGCGCACGCGCAACCAAAATTCGATGTCCGCGACGGCGACAGATTCGTATTTCTCGGCGGGGGCCTTTTCGAGCGGGATTTGCGCTACGGATACATCGAAACGTTTCTGACCGCGCGATTCCATGATCTCAACCTTACCTTCCGGAACCTTGCATGGGCGGGTGACACTGTCTTTGGCAGCGCGCGTGCGGGGTTCGACACCGCGGCGCAGGGTTACGAGCGCATGATTAAGGCGGTGAACGACGCCAAACCAAGCGTCGTCTTCCTGTATATGGGGCAAAACGAAGCGTTCGACGGCAAGAGCGGATTAAAACGGTTTAACGAAGGACTCACGCGGCTACTGAGCGATCTTGACGCCACCGGCGCTCGCATCGTTATAATTTCGCCGACCCTGCTCGAAAACCTTGGGCCGCCGTTACCGGACCCCGCGGAACAGAACGAAAAGATGAAATTGTATGCCGCGGTGTTGAAAGAAGTCGCCACGGAAAACAACTACTACTTCGCTGATCTCACGCGACCCCTGCACTACGGCGCGAATCAACCGATTGCGCCCTTGACCGGCAATGGCCTCCATTTTACCAATTACGGATATTGGAAACTCGCCCAGGAACTTCTCGTCAGCCTCGGCTACGTCGTGCCATTGATTGATGCGCAGGGCGAACAACCTTTTGAATTGAACGACGAAGTCTTTTTCATGCCGCGAATGCCACATGGCGCGCCGGAGACTGCGCAAGCGAAAGAAATTTTTCAAACCCTGCAATTTGGCGGATTGCCCGAGGGCAAATACACATTGACCAGCGACAGCGGCGACGTGAAGACCACCACGGCCGCCGAATGGGCCGAAGGCATCCGGCTGGAAGACATCCCCGAAGTGCGGCAAGTCGAAGAATTGCGCAAAACCATCATAGAAAAAAACCGGCTGTTCTTTAACCAGTGGCGTCCGCAGAATGAAACGTATATCTTCGGCTTCCGCAAATACGAGCAAGGCCGGTTCGCCGAAGAAACTCCGCAGTTTGATCCTCTCATAGCGGAATTCGAGAAGCGCATCGCCGAACTGCGCGTACCCAAACAACACACGTACCGGTTCGTACAGCAATAAAATGCGATGTTCACCACGAAGACACGAAGAACACGAAGGAAGAAGAAACCTTGCTTTTTCTTCGTGTGCTTCGTGCCTTCGTGGTAAACAACTTCAAATTATCACTTTCACTTCGTGTCTTCGTGGTGAATATCTTCACAGGAACTGCATAGCATGATGATTCGTAATGGATTCATGGTTTTCTTGGTCGTACTGTCCACCCCCGCGTTCGCCCAACGCGATCTCCAAAACATTCCGGCGCCCGACGCTGCGGAAGAGCAAGCCAGTTTTCACGTAGCCGACGGATTTGAAGTAAACCTGTTCGCATCCGAGCCCATGCTCGCAAAACCCATCGCGATCAATTTCGATGCACAAGGCCGTCTCTGGATCGTCGGCTCGGCAATCTACCCGCACATCGCCCCTGGCGCACAACCCGCCGACCGGGTGTACGTTATAGAAGATTCCGATGGCGACGGCGCCGCGGACAAATCGACCGTGTTCGCCGAAGGTTTGTTCATACCCACCGGTGTATTGCCCGGCGACGGCGGCGTCTACGTCAGCAACAGCACTGAACTCCTCCATCTCTCGGATACCGATGGCGACGGCAAGGCCGACAAGACCCGCATCATGCTCTCCGGCTTTGGCACGGAGGATACGCACCACATCATTCACACGTTGCGCTGGGGCATGGACGGCATGCTGTACTTCAACCAGTCCATCTATATCCACAGCCATATCGAGACGCCTTACGGGGTGCGCACGTTAAACGGCGGCGGCATTTGGCAGTTTCGTCCGGAGTCGATGCAGTTGGAAGTCTATGCGCGCGGGTTTGTGAACGCGTGGGGCCACCAGTTCGACTCGTGGGGTCAATCGTTCGCAACTGACGGTGCGTACCTCGAAGGCATCAACTACGTTTTTCCCGGCGCGTGCTTTCTAGAATCGAAGAGTCCGAAGATTCTGCACGGGCTAAACCCCGGTAGCCCGAAACATTGCAGCATGGAAATCCTCAGCGGCAGCCATCTGCCCGAAGAATGGCGCGGCAATTTCATCACCAACGATTTCCGCGCGCACCGCGTCTGCCGGTTCGTCCTTCGAGAAAACGGCTCCGGATACACGTCAACGGAACAACCCGAATTGATCACTTCGTCCCACGTGGCTTTCCGGCCCGTGGATGTGAAGATGGGACCGGACGGCGCGATCTACATTGCCGATTGGTACAACCCGATTATTCAGCACGGCGAAGTTGATTTCCGCGACGAGCGCCGCGACCGCGAGCATGGCCGAATCTGGCGCGTGACGGCCAAGGGCCGGCCGCTGGTTAAAAAGCCGGAGATCGCCGGCCAGTCGATCGGTGCGTTGCTCGAACTATTGAAGTCTGAAGAGGAATGGGTGCGCATGTTCGCGCGGCTCGAACTTAAGACGCACGACAAGGAAGCAGTGCGCGCGGAGACGCGAGCGTGGGCAGCGGCATTGGACCCCGGCATCCCTTCGTTCGAACATAATCGTCTCGAAGCTCTATGGGCTTTTCAAACCATTGATGCCCCTGAGCCCGCCTTGCTGGGCGCATGTTTCGCAAGTCCCGATCACCATGCGCGCGCCGCGGCTGTCCGGGTCTACACCCATTGGAACGATCGGTTACCTGAAAAAAATGCTCTGGAAACGTTAATACCGTTTACACGCGACGCGCATGCACAGGTGCGCCTCGAAGCCGTGCGCGCGCTGGGACTACTGGCATCGCCAGAAGCGGCGGACGCAGCCATTACCGTGCTCGACGCGTCCATGGACGATTTTCTCGATCACGCGCTATGGCTCACGCTACGTGAACTCGCCCCGGCATGGTTGCCCGAAATTGACAAGGATAACCTGGCATTTTCGCTCGACCCCGAACGCCTATTGTTTGCGTTGCAGGCCGTAGACAATGCCGCGACCGTCGCGCCGCTACTGACACGCTTGCAGTCTGGGGCGTTCAACGCTGAGCAGGAAGCGCGCGCATCACAACTGGTCGCAACACACGGCGCGCCCGAAGACCTCGGAGTGCTGCTTGCGCGCGCTGCACATGACGGAAAGGACAGCGTCCAACAACATCTACTACTACAAATTTTGATCGATACATCGTCGCGTAGGGGAATTGTTCCCGCAGGCGACACCCGCGCGGTGGTCGCGCTGCTGAATTCATCGAACGCGGATATCCGCGTGTTGGCCGTACGCGCCCTTGGTGCTTGGAAGATTGCAGATGGCCGCGAGCAGATAACGGCATTGGCCGCCGCAGACGACGCACCCGAGCCACTCCGCGCTGCTGCAATCGAAACTCTGGGCGTTCTGGGTGGCGATGCGTCAGCACAGATTCTGTCACGGCTCGCCGCCCCGCCGCAGACTGCACTTTTACGCGCCCAGGCGACGCTTGGTCTGGCGCGAATCAACCGCGATAACGCCATTACCGCGGCCATCGCGTTGCTGTCGGACACGGCGGAAGAACCCGTCATCGACGTACTTCTTCGCGGGATGCTGCAAGCCGATGGAGGCCCCGCCGCGCTCACGGCAGCGCTTGCGAACGCTAAAATCGGGCAGGACACCGCCAAGATCGCCGAGCGGATCATCAGCTCGTCAGGCCGGAATGAAGAAGCATTGTTGAAAGCGATGCGTGTCGCCGCCGGTATTGGCGAAGCCCACGAACCGACCGCGGAAGAAATCATGCAGCTTGCCGCGGAATCGCAAGCACACGGCAACCCAGCGGCCGGCGAAGCGCAATACCGGAAACTGGAGTGCGCCAAGTGCCATGCCATCGGCGGGGCAGGTGGCGTGCTCGGACCGGACCTCTCGAGTATCGGCGGCAGCGCCCAACCAGATTACCTCGTTGCGTCAATGCTCACGCCCAATTCCGCGATCAAGGAAGGCTTTCACTCAATCATCGTAGAGACGAACGATCTCGAGAGTCACAGTGGCATCAAGGTGCGCGAAGACGACAACGACATCGTGCTTCGCGACGCGAATTCCGTCGAGCTCGTGATCGCGAAAGACACTATCGAATCGGTGCGAGACGGACAATCGCTGATGCCCAGCGGTCTCGCCGATACGCTGTTGCGCGATGAATTCACTAATCTGGTGCGGTTCATGTCCGAATTGGGCCGCAGCCCGGACTATTCGATCGGCACGACCCGCCGCGGCCGGACGTGGCGCGTGCTCGCCGCGACACAGCCCGCGGCCCAGGCGCTTCAAAATGCCGCGTTTGAGGTCGCCTCAGAGAATCCGCCCGATTTTACGTGGGCCAGCGCGTACAGCATAACCTCCGGTAGTCTTCCACTGGGCGACGTGCCAAAGTTGTCGCACACTCTGTGGGAAGGACAGAAAGGTATTGCGCGCTGCCAACTCGAAGCCGCGAATGCCGGAGCGATCACATTGCGCATTGCCGATGCGAAAGGGTTGCGGCTTTGGGTAGGCGGAAACGAAGCGACCGTTGGCGAGACCGTCGTCGCGCAAGTCCCGGGTGGAACAATCGACCTGAACTTTCTCATCGATTTTTCTCAGGCCGTGAACCCGCTTCAGGTGGAACTTGTGGATGCGCCAGGGTCAGCCAACGCGCAGTTCGTGGGCGGGAGATAAACCCGGCGCGGACCATCGTGTTGCGGAACGGACCAGTCTGTGTTAGCGTTGCGCAGTCGCTGCAGAGCGCATCGAGAGGTGGAAACCGCAGGTTGGTGGAGGTCTGGTATCGTGAAACTTTCCGAAGCCCAACGCAAACAATATGAAGACGACGGATACCTGGTTGTCAAAGGCGTTCTGTCGTCCGAGGAAGTTGACCGCTATAAAAAGCGCGCCCGGGAATTGGCCACCGGGGCAATTCCTCCCGGCGCGGAAAAAATGCTCGTGCGCGACGTGCGCGTCGCGAAGGGAGAAGTGAAGGTTGACGATCCCGAACTCGGCATGTGGAAGCTGCTTCAGCCGGATTGGTATGACCCGATTTTCGAACCGTATCCTCAAACGCCCGCGGTGCTCGACGTCGTCGAGGACATTATTGGCCGGGACATCAAAGCCTTTCTGACGATGATGATTTACAAACCCCCCGGCATTCAGGCAGACCATCCATACCATCAGGATTCATTTTATTTCGCGTTCGGACCGCACGACCTCATTCTTGGTTCATGGATCGCGCTCGACCCAACCGATATCGAGAATGGAACGCTCGTCGTGATTCCGGGATCGCACAAGCACGCGCTCATCGATCACGACACGCCGCGCGGCGATCTCGTCAATTTCGGCGTGTTCGGCGCGGTCGGATATGAAGGGCC
Source organism: Candidatus Hydrogenedentota bacterium (assembly GCA_034408725.1). Taxonomy (GTDB): domain Bacteria; phylum Hydrogenedentota; class Hydrogenedentia; order Hydrogenedentales; family SLHB01; genus JABWCD01. Next base: position 53,346 of record JAWXCN010000014.1, on the reverse strand, counting down.
GCAACCCAACGAAGTCGCACTCAGTCTCGAACCAGGCGACGGCGCGCTGTTTCACTCCCGCCTTCTTCACCGCACAGGCCCGAACACGAGCACGCGACATCGCCGCGTGTTGACCGTGCATTTTGCCAGCGCGAAGTGCAAGACCGAAGGTGGCGTGCTTCCGCACCTGAAATTCAGGCTCGTGCGCGGCGAAGAATTTTCGGGATGCATTTGATCCGCGCGGACGAACTTCACATGACGTCAAGGCTTGATTTTCAATATCTGCCACCCCCAAACGCCCTTGGGGGTTTTTCAATGAGCGGGGAGACAGACTATTGCTTGAACCATTAACCCAGGAGCAAAAATCCTGGCGTTGGCGCATTCTGATTTCAACGTATTTTGCGTATGCGGGTTACTATCTCACGCGCAAGGCGTTCACGATATGCAAAACGACCATCGGAGAGGAATTTGATTGGGACTTGAGCCAGGTCGCGCATATTTGGACCGCGTTTCTAATTGCCTACGCCATTGGTCAGTTTGCGAACAGTTTCCTGGGCCGGCGGCACGGCCCCCGCGTGCTGTTGCTTGGCGGGCTTGGCCTATCGATCTGTTTCAACGCCGCCTTCGGCTTCGTGAATTCATACGAAACCTTTCTACTGCTCATGTTCGCGAATGGATTGGCCCAGGCGAGCGGTTGGCCGGGCGCGGTGGGCGGCATTTCAGAATGGCTGCGTCCCGCCGAACGCGGCACCATCATGGGTTTCTGGTCGACCAGTTATCTCATTGGCAACATGTCTGTGAAGTTTGTGGGAGGTCTTTTACTTGCCAGCTACGGTTGGCGGTATGCATTTTTTGGCTTAAGTCTATTAACTTTCTTTGTCTGGTGGCTGGTCTATTTCTGGCAGCGGAACAGACCCGAAGATATTGGACTTGATCCCATTGTCGGCGCACGCCAAGCGGACACCCGTGCAATCCGCGCCAACGAAGACGCTCTTATTCCTTGGCAGGCTTATCTCCGGCTCGCTATGAATCCCGTCGTGATCGCGATGGGAACGAGTTATTTCTGCATCAAGTTTCTCCGGTACGCCCTCGATTCCTGGCTTCCGGCATTCCTGAATATTCAGGGAATGGACGTCGGCACTGCGAGTTATTTTTCCGCGATATTCGACTGGGCCGGTCTCGGCGGGGCAGTTGTTGCCGGTCTTGTTTTGGATCGCGTGTTCAGGGGCAATTGGGCGGCGCTGTGTTTTGTCATGGGCCTTGGGATGATCGCCGGGTACCTGTCGGTGATTTACCTGGGCACCAGCCCGCAAGCTATCGCGATCTGTTTTGGGCTCGTCGGATTCATGATTTACGGACCCGACACCATTCTTGCCGGAGCTGCATCGGTTTCCGTCGCGGGCGAGCGCAATGGCGTTGCGGTCGCTGGCTTGGTGAATGGTATTGCCAGCATCGGCCCAATCTTTCAGGAAGAAATCATCGGGTACCTCATGCGAGGCGATGAACAGGCGGGTATTCGCAACACCAACTGGCTCGCCCTGACCATGAGCATTACCTTTACGTTGCTCATGATCGTTATGATGTGGCGCCTGCACACCGCGCACGCGGGCCATCGCAAGAGTGATGCGCAATCCATGGGGACATAATGCAATGGCAACTGCTGACTCCTTCGGCGCATCCAGGGACAAAATCCTCTTTACGCCTGGCCCGCTAACTACCAGCGCGACCGTAAAACAGGCGCTTCTTCATGACCTGGGTTCGCGCGACAACGAATTCATTGAAACGGTGAAAGACATTCGTCATCGTCTCGCCGCGATGACCGGCGCGCCGGATGACTACGTCGCAGTATTAATGCAGGGCAGTGGGACGTTTTCGATTGAAGCGGTCGTGTCGTCATGCGTTCCTGTCGGTGGTAGAGTTGTTGTGATTGTCAATGGCGCGTACGGCAAGCGCATCGTACAGATGCTTCGCGTGCTCGAAATTGACCATACAGTTGTCGAATGCCCGGAAGACCAGCACCCCGACCTTGAAGATATAAGGAAGGCCCTCAAAGGACCGCGTGTAGATTTGGTCGCCGTCGTGCATTGCGAGACGACAACGGGGATTGTGAATCCCATCGCGGAGATCGGCGTGCTCGCCCATGCCGCGGGCGCGGGCTATTTCGTGGATGCGATGAGCAGTTTTGGCGCGATACCGATCAGTTTTCGGGACGCGCATATTGATTTTTTGGTGTCATCCGCGAACAAGTGTATTGAAGGCGTACCCGGTTTCGGCTTTGTCATCGCCCGCCGCGATGCGATTGCCGAAACCGAAGGCTATGCCAGAAGCCTTAGCCTGGATTTGTTCGCGCAGTGGAACGGTCTCGAACAAACGGGACAATTCCGTTTCACCCCGCCAACCCATACGTTACTGGCCTTCCACCAGGCGCTGCTCGAACTAGAGGCGGAAGGCGGCGTCGAGGGGCGCGGCGCGCGTTACCGGAAGAATTATGACACGCTTGTAAAGGGCATGCGCGCGCTCGGTTTTGTGGAATATCTCCCTGCTGATCGGCAGGGATATATCATCACCTCATTTCGATGCCCCGCGCATGCGAATTTCAAATTTGAACCGTTTTATAGCGCGCTCAGCTCAAAAGACTACGTCATCTATCCCGGCAAAGTAAGCAATGCCGATTGTTTCCGGATCGGCAACATCGGCCATATCTATGAAAACGATGTGCGCAATTTGCTGGCCGCAATTGCGGAGGTATTGCGCGACATGGAAGTGGTCCTGAATACATGACCCGGTACCGATCCTTCGCATTCATTTTCTTGTTAGCGCATGGCGCGCTGGCACTATCACCGGAAGACGCGCAAACTGCGTTGCGCAAAACCTGTGGTTTTTTTCGCGAAGATATCGCAGTCCACGGAGGATACGTCTGGCAACACAGCGCCGACCTCGCCAAGCGGGAAGGCGAAGGCAAAGCGCTTCCGAAACAGGTCTGGGTGCAGCCGCCAGGCACGCCATACGTTGGCGAAGCATTTCTTGCTGCGTATGAGGCTACTGGCGACACCTACTATCTCAATGCCGCCAAGGAAACGGCCCACGCGCTGGTTCAAGGTCAGCTCGTTTCCGGCGGATGGGATTACCGCATCCAGTTCGATCCCGAAAGACGCTCCGAATTTGCGTACCGCGCGCACAATCCGCCGGGCAAAGGCAATGTTTCCACATTGGACGACAACACCACGCAGGCCGCGCTATCGTTTTTGATCGATGTCGATGCGGCGACCGAACACAGCGACCCCGAGATTGGCGAAGCCGTCGCGTACGCACTCACGAAATTATGTGAAGCGCAATACCCAAACGGCGCATGGCCGCAACGGTTTTCTGCTCCGCCCGATCCCGCGAAATATCCCGTGCTCAAGGCCAATTATCCGGAATCGTGGACACGCGAGTACGTGCAGCGCGACTATAAACATGACTATACCTTCAACGACGGCGGCATCAAGGACATGATCGATCTCATGCTGCTTGCGCGTGGCGCCTATGGAGATGCGCGGTTTCGCGACACAGCGTTACGTGCGGGCGATTTCATCATCCTCGCGCAAATGCCAGACCCCCAACCCGGCTGGGCGCAGCAGTACGACGCGATGATGCAACCGGTCTGGGCGCGGAAATTCGAGCCGCCATCCGTCTGTGGCGGCGAATCGCAAAGCGTCATGCGCACGCTGATTTCGTTGTTTCATGAAACGGGTGAATCGCGTTTTCTCGAACCCATTCCCAAAGCGCTCGCTTACTACAAGTCGTCATTGCTGCCCGATGGCCGGCTCGCCCGTTTCTACGAACTTCAAACCAACCGGCCGCTGTATTTCACGAAGGATTATAAACTCACCTATTCCAGCGACGACATGCCTACGCATTACGCGTTCATCGTCGGGTCCGCGTTGGACGCAATCGAGGCGGAATATAAAGAGGCCAAGGACAATGGTCCTAGTCCAAAGGGCGCTTCTTCACCACCCACTCTGACCCCTGAGTTGGAAAAACTCGCAACAGAGGCGATTCAGACGTTGGATATACGCGGCGCGTGGGTCGAGCCGGGCCGCCTGAATTATCACGGCGATGAAGATTCCACTCGTGAAGTAATACGTTCGGCCACATTTGTGAAAAACGTCCGCGCGTTGTGCAATTACATCCTTGCGTCAAAGTCAGAAAGTGGAGGGGCGGATGGCAAGTAGCCCGGATGCGCGATACGCTGGTCCAATCAAAGCGGTCATTTTTGATTGGGCGGGCACAACAGTCGATTTCGGATGTTGCGCCCCCGCGGCCGTATTCATTGAAGTGTTCAAACGCAGAGGCATCGAAGTTTCCCAAACGCAAGCTCGCGGCCCCATGGGCATGCACAAACGCGATCATATCCGAATTCTGACGCGGCTCGAACACGTCGCCACGCAATGGGAAAGACAACACAGTCGCCGTCCAACCGAAGACGATGTCGAAAGCATGTTCGCCGAATTCGTCCCCTTGCAGGTCGAAGCGATTAAACGGCACGCGGACATCATTCCAGGCGCAATCGAAACCATCGCCGCGTTGCGCGCGCGCGGAATTAAGATCGGCAGTACAACCGGCTACAACGACGAGATGATGGCTGCGTTAACGCCTATAACCACGAACGCAGGCTATATACCGGATTGCATCGTCACAGTCAGCGATGTGCAGGAAGGCCGCCCCGCCCCATGGATGGCGCTCGAAGCCGCAAGCCGCCTCGGCGTGTATCCCATGGCAGCCTGCGTGAAACTAGGGGACACCGTCGCGGACATTGGCGAGGGGTTGAACGCGGGAATGTGGAGCATCGGCGTTGTAGAACATGGAAATGAAGTCGGGTTAACCCAGGAAGAGTTCGCCGCGTTATCCAAATCCGATCGCGCGGCCCGTTGCAGCGTAGCGCGTAAACGCCTGGAAAATGCGGGGGCGCACTACGTCATCGACAGAATTGCAGAGTTGCCTCGCATTGTGACGGAGATCGAGGACGGCGTTTATTCTCAAGAAAGGCGCGCATAATCCCCGGAGTTGTTGCAGGACGGCTTTTGATAGGCGTGCGGCAGGCAGACGCGCAATGAACAATATGCACTTCGGCGAACACGTGCACCGCATTTTTCGCGACGCGGGTTTTTTCAATCGACACGAAGGGCAGGAAAAAGAGATAGGCCAATGCCAATTCCAAGACTGCTACAGAGGCGAAGTAACTCCACTGGCAAATAGTCCCGTTGCACCACTACAGTACTTCCGTCGAGGCGACAATCATATCCGAAATCCAAATAGCATGACTCAATCGTCGGTAACTTCAAAATTCTTTCCAAGTCGCCTCTGTGCTTGTTCAAAAACTGAATTGCATCTTCCAATTGCTCCCATAAGTTGTCCCTTTCACTCACGTCACAAGTAAAACCTCCAGTTTTCGCTGGCTGCTTTCCAGGACGTTGCGTGCCCTTCTCAAATTTGGAGATAAAGGGCAATTGAGCCGAATCGAAGTCTGCCGCATCAGACCATCGCCAAGAGAAAAAAACATCCCATTTGCCCTTACCCTTGCGTTAAACCGATTTCCCCGTCACCACCTCTGACGGATGTTGCGGGAATCCTTTCACACCCCGCGACCGGTCAAACTGCAAAATCCGTTGCAGCGGCCTCGCTTCGAAAGGAAACGCGCGGAGCGCGTTATTTTCTATCGCGCGTTCAAGGTTAGGGCGGTTGCAGTATTCCGCGGCGATTCGTTTCAGACGGGCAGCGACCTCGGGGGAGTCCGCAATCCGCTGGCGCAGTTCCATCGGGTCTTCGGTCAGGTTGAACAACTGCTCGCGCGCGCCGTTGGCGAGATAGATGTATTTCCAATCCTTCTCGCGGACCATTACTTTGACGCGTGGCGTGCCGGGGATGCCGTACAACCCGATCAAATGTTCACGTGGTTGCGCGGTTCTGGCGAGCAGGCCTAGCACGTCCTTCCCCTGCCGTAGGTCCTGCGTGCCCGCGGCGGTGGTGGCGATGCCGAACAGGTCGGTTAGGCACACAATTTCGTCGCGACGTTGGTTTGGCGCGATAGCCGCGGGCCAGCTCACGAGATACGGGACGCGACACGCCACATCGAAAAAGCTTTCCTTTTGCCATCCGCCGTGATCGCCGAGGTGATCGCCGTGATCGGAGTAGAACACAATCACGGTGTTGTCCGCGTCGTCCCGCGCTTCGACCGCATCGAGGATGCGACCGAGACACTGATCAATGTGGCTAACCATGCCGTAATACCGCGCGCGGATTTTCCGGGCGAGCGAGTCGTTGATGTCCTCCGCCCAGACGGCGTGGTTCATCCAGGTAATTTGTTCGTCCATTGCATCCACTGCCGCGTCTCCGCGCACGGGATTCGGCATTTTGTCGGGGTTGTACATGCGGTTGAACGGGATTGGCGGCGCGATGGGCGGGTGCGGCCCGACGAATGATACAAAGCCAAAGTATGGGCGCGAGTCCTGTTTGGAGATCAATTCGACTGCGCGGTCCGCCGCCCACGACTCGCAGGTCAGCTCCGGCGGGAGCAGGCTGGTCTGCGGCACATAGTAGTGCGCCGATCGTTCGCCCATGAAATCTTCGATGTAGTTGAACCGAGGGTGTTCGTTTGCGATATACGACGCGTACGCGTCGCGCGCGCGGTCCTCCTGCGAACCGTACATTTCTTCGCTGTGCAAGTGCGTATCGAAACCGACGTCCTCGTTGCGCTGCGTCGTGTGAAACTTACCGATGCCGAATGTGCGGTAGCCGAGGCGGGACATTGTCCGCGCGAGGAAATCACCGCAGCGTTCTTCCATGCCTTCCGGCTGGCCCGCAACGAGGTCTGGCGCGCCATTATGGTAAATGCCGGTTGTGTGCGGCTCGCAGCCCGTGCGAATGGTGTAGCGGGCGGGCACGCAAACCGGGCACGTGGAGTAACCGCGCGAGAAGGCCGCGCCGCGTTGCACGAGGCGATCCATGTTGGGCGTGTAAATGACAGAATTCCCCATGCCGTGAATGGCATCGGCGCGCTGTTGATCGGTCATGACGAAAAGCACGTTTGGCTGGCGGCCGCTTGATGCGATGCCCGCATCGGGTTGGGCGAGACTCGCGACTGCGACCCCGGCGGCGGAACCAATGAACGCGCGCCTGCTGAGGACTGGTGGAAGCTGCGGCATGAATTAACCTCCCATGTAGTGGTAGGGCTATCATGCCGGAACTTGGGAATGGGGGTCTAGGCGGCTCGAATGGGGAAAAACACCCCTAGAAAGGGTTAGCCAAATTTAGCCAGCACAAGGCGTTGTATCCGACTAAGGCTTGTGATATACTCCTCCGCAAGCTCCATGGGGGGCGAGCAACGAACCGAAAGTGGAAAGGAGGATCTGTTGGTATGTTCATTTTCTTCTGGATTGTGTGGATTCTGTGGGTTCTTTTGTACTCGACCTGGTATCCTTTCTAAGATTCCCGTTTCTTCACAGATTTAAGACTCCACATTGACGATACCGGTTTCGCGCCGGCGCGCCAGTGGAGTTATTCGGAAGCGGAAGGAGAGGCAGGCACGAAATGCTTCGTTGTTTCTCCCGGTCCGGAACAGACTGTGAATGGGGTTTCCGAGGGGAAAAGAACGGTTTCTAAAACCGAGAGGAGAAAACGAAATGTTATTGTTGTTGTTGTTTTGGCCGATTTGGTATGTCCTCGTGGTTTTCGCGCAGGGTGGTTGGCTTAACGTACTGCCCTAAGCTCCGGCGCCTTCGAGGAATTATTTTTGATGGCGGGTTAATAGCCCGCCATCCTTTTTTTAATTATCGCGGTAACCGCGATAATATCTGTAACGAATACAAGAAACCATTGTATACACACCGGATATGTGGTATATTCTTGCCACTGTAGCGATAGGTTGGGGTTCCCCCTGATACAGTCTGATGATTAGCGGATAATCGGGTATTGAAATTTACTGGTCTGTTCCGCTACAATCGTTTTTCTTGTCCGGGGAACTACTTTTGCCTTGATCGCAACCGGAACGCGATTGGTGGCAAAGTTACGGTAGAGAGTTCAAAAGGAGGACGTTCGGATGAAGGGCGAGCCGAAGATGGCGTGGTGGTGGCTTTTCAACCCACTTTGGTGGATTCTGCTTTTGGTCATTCTCTACCAGGCGCTTTAAGCAAACAATTTTTCTTTTGAAGCTTGGCTAACGTGTGCGAGCAGCGGCTCGTGCGTGGGATAGTACATTGAGATACCTCACTCGCGCTGGATCGTGAAGATGGGGCAAAACTGAGAAACGGAGGAATACGATGATTTTCAATTTTTGGGTTTATCTGTGGATTGGCTTGATCCTTCTCCTGACCCAAGTTCTGTAGTATCGGATCTAAGCACGGGGAGTGACTGCTCCCTATTGCGAATCTTTTGATTCAGCGTCAACAATTGCTGGATCATCCTAAGGGGCCCAAACGAAAGAACGGAGGTTCGGTATGTGGTGGATCTGGTGGATCATCCTGATTTTCATCCTTCTTGAAGTCGTATAGTCGAAAGATTGTACGAAGCCTCAACGAGGCTGAAAGCAATTACGGAGATCTATTATGTTTTGGTGGTTAAACCCGATCGTCTGGATCATCGCGCTCTTCATTCTGCTTGAAGTCGTGTAACCCAATCGATCAGCCATTGGAAAGCGGGGGGCGTTAACGCGCTTCCCGCTTTCTCTTTCTGCTCTCTTTTGACCTTCCCCTTTCCTTATCGGTTTCAAACTCCTGAGCCCCCGGGCAATGCGGCGAACTCCAGGGTTAACAAGCGACGGCCAATCAGATGACTCACAAAGCGTAGAATTCAGACACGCCAGTCGTCAATTTTCCTGTTGACAGATTGGCGTCATCGTCCTACGCTTAATGCGGTGTCAAACGCGGGGGTAAATGGCGATGGGTACCCTGCTAATAGTCCTGGATCGATTAGATACTTGGATTGAGCCATTGCGCAGTGACGAGGCAGACTGTGATGCTCATCGGGTGCCGACGCGCAATATCGTTCGCATATTCGTCCGGCTAAATCCGGAATTTCAGGACTATGAAGAGACGATGGTAAATGAAATGGGCTCGTGCGAATATTATCTACACCGCGAAGCATGGCTGGATGAGATTATTCGAAGCGGTCTCTGAGAATGTTGCGCTTGGATTCTTAAGAACGGCGGGGCGATGGCACTAACGGCCATCGCCCCGTATCGCTTAACGCCTCAGACGCGCGATTACACGTCGTAGTAAAGATGGTATTCGTAAGGCGTGGGCCGAAGGCTCATCGGCAGCACTTCCCGCTGCCGTTTATAATCAATCCACGTTTCGATCACGTCTTTCGTGAATACGTCACCCTTGAGCAAGAACTCGTGGTCCTTCTCGAGGCAATCCAACGCTTCCGCAAGGCTGCCGGGCGTCTGCGGAATCTTTTTCTTTTCCTCCGCCGGCAAATCGTAAAGGTCCTTGTCCATTGGCTGTCCCGGATCGATCTTGTTTTGAATTCCATCGATGCCGGCCATGAGAATCGCCGAGAACGCGAGATACGGATTACAGGACGGGTCCGGCACGCGGAACTCGACGCGTTTTGCCTTTGGGCTCGGAGAATACATCGGGATGCGGCAGCACGCACTGCGGTTGCGGCTCGAATACGCAAGATTGACCGGGGCTTCGTAACCCGGCACAAGGCGCCTGTAAGAGTTCGTTGTCGGGTTCGTAATTGCGACCAGGGCGGGCGCGTGTTTGAGCAACCCGCCGATTGCCCAGATGGCCTCCTGGCTGAGACCGGCGTACTTGTCGCCGGCAAAGAGCGGTTTGCCGCCCTTCCACAGGCTGAAGTGGGTGTGCATGCCCGAACCGTTGTCGCCGAAGAGCGGCTTTGGCATAAAGGTAACGGTCTTGTTGTCGTTCTTCGCGCAGTTTTTGATGATGTACTTGTACATCGACATTTTGTCGGCCATGACTGTCAGCGAATCAAACCGGAGATCGATTTCGCACTGGCCCGCGGTGGCCACTTCGTGATGATGCGCTTCGACGGTGAGCCCGCAATCGATCATGGTCTGCACCATGCGGCTGCGAAGGTCCTGTAACGAATCCGATGGCGGCACCGGGAAGTACCCTTCCTTATACCGCAGCTTGTTCGCGAGGTTGTGTCCACCTTCATCGCGCCCGCTGTTCCAAATCCCCTCGACGCTGTCGACTTTGTAGAAACCAAGGTTCGCGGCCTGATCGTACTGGACATTGTCGAACACGAAGAATTCGGCTTCCGGGCCCATGAATGCGGTATCCGCGATGCCGGTCGAAATCAGGTAGTTCTCCGCTTTCTGGGCGATGCACCTCGGACACCGGCTATAGCGTTGCTTGGTGATCGGATCGAGAATATTGCAGTAGAGAATGATGGTCTTGATTTCGGTGAATGGATCGATCGTGGCCGTCTTCGGGTCGGGCATCATCAGCATGTCGCTCTCGTTGATCGCCTGCCAGCCTCGAATGCTCGAGCCATCGAAACCAAGACCTTCCTCGAACGAGTCCACCGTCAACTCGCTTGCGGGGGCGGTGAAGTGTTGCATCAGCCCCGGAAAATCCATGAACCGGAAATCGACGAACTTCACACTCTCCTTCTTGATTAGGTCGACGACATCTTTCGGACTCAAATCTTTACGCATGGTTCCCTCCGTCCATATCCGTCCCTGTCGATGCGCCGTCGTCATCCCGTGCGACGGCGGGCGCACATTCGCTAGCTAATTGCAACTTCACCCGATTCGCCGGTGCGAATCCGGATGGCTTCGTCTACCGGCGATACAAAGATTTTTCCATCGCCAATGCGGCCAGTGGAGGCCGCTTTCACAATGGCGCTTACAACCTGTTCGGCCTTGTCATCCATCACCACGATTTCGAGCTTTACCTTCGGCAGGAATTCCACCACGTATTCCGCGCCGCGATATAACTCTTTGTGGCCCTTTTGACGGCCGAAGCCCTTGACTTCCGTTACGGTAAGCCCCTGAATACCGATGGCGGCAAGGGCTTCCTTAACTTCCTCCAGCTTGAACGGTTTGATGATTGCCTCAACTTTTTTCACAGGGTACACCTTTCTTCCGCCACACAAAATGTACTTCTCGGAGGGGGGGAATCTCGAAGTATATCGAGGCCGCGACCTGACCGCAACCATACGTTTGGGCGCCGGTCAAACTTGGTCTGGCGCCCAATTTCCGGGGTGCAACCCCTGTGCCACGCGTCATACTGGCTACTGGCCATAACTCCCGATAAAGAATTGCCTCGCCAACGGTTAGTGGGCGACGACGCTACGCGCAAATGCGCGCATCGGGCAGATGAAAAATACGCAATCGTAGGAAGTGTCCGAGACGATATTACGTCGGTGTATGCGACCTTGGCAGGATGCGCGTTCCGAAATGGCAACGCTCTGCCTGTTTTGGCTACCATACGCGAATCCCGGTTTTCGCCGCAGAAGGCGCCCTGACCGTGGAAAACAATGTTTGGTCCCTATATCAGGAGCAGCTTTTCATGAAGGTTACAAGTTCAACTCGCCCGACACGCCGTGATTTCATGCGCGCGGCAGGGAGCGCGGCGGCAGCAGCGGCAACGACGCGCATCCTTGCGGCAAATTCCGTGTACGCAGCCGAGAGTGACATTTTGCGGGTCGGACTCATCGGTTGCGGCGGGCGCGGCACCGGCGCGGCGCAACAGGCGCTGATGGCGGACCCGAACACCCGGCTCGTGGCGATGGGCGATCTGTTTGGAGACAAGCTGGAAGGAAGTCTCAACAAGCTGAAGAGCTATCCGCCAATCGCTGACCGCGTGCAGGTCGATGCGGACCATCAGTTCTCCGGATTCGACGCGTACAAGCACGTCGTCGATTCGGTCGATGTGGTCCTTCTTGGCGAAACGCCGGCCTATCGTCCGATGAACTTCCGCTACGCCATCGAGCAAGGCAAGCACTGTTTTGTCGAGAAGCCAGTCGCGGTTGACCCGGCAGGTGTGCGCTCAGTGCTGGAAAGCTGCAAGATGGCCGCGGAGAAAAATCTCTCGGTCGTATCCGGCCTGTGTTACCGGTACCACCACGCCAAGCGCGACATCATGAAACACATCCACGACGGCGAGATCGGTGACGTCGTAGCGATGCAAACGGTTTATAACACCGGCACGCCGTGGCAACCCAAGGACCGTCAGCCGGAATGGACGGACATGGAATACCAGAACAGGAATTGGTATTTCTACAACTGGTTGTCGGGCGACTTCAATGTCGAGCAGCACATCCACAGTCTGGACAAGCTGGCCTGGGTGATGGGCGATGAACCGCCGGTGCGCATCTGGGCAAACGGCGGGCGCGCGGTGCGCACGGACGAGAAGTACGGCAATATCTATGATCACTTCAACACCGTCTATGAATATGCCAACGGCGTGCGCGGGTACAGCTCGTGCCGGCAATGGGACAACACGGACACGGAAGTATCCGACACCATCATGGGCACGCTCGGCGTCGCGCAACTCATGACGCACGAAATCACCCGGCGCGACGGAAAAAACTGGGCGCATGTGCCCACCGACAAAGACGACATGTACCAGAACGAACACAACGAATTCTTCGCGGCCATCCGAAAAGGCACGCCAATCAACAACGGCGAATACATGTGCAAAAGCACACTCATGGGCATCGCCGCGCGCATGGCCGCATACACCGGCAAAATCCTGACCTGGGAAGAGGCGTGGAACAGCCCGCTGAACCTCATGCCCGAAAAACTAGAGTTCGGCCCCGCACCGCAGACGCCGATCGCGCGGCCTGGCGAAACAAAACTGCCGGAGCCGATGGCGCAATAGCATCGCACTGAATTGTTCTGTTCGACGCGCAGGGGTAAACCGGCAAGGGAAGCACCGGTGCGCAGCGGAACGAAATTTGCCGAAACATTGTCCTCGCTACCATATTTCATTCGGGAAGCGCGCACGCGAAAAAGTGTGCGGTTTACGACCCCCATTATTTAGAGTGGCGCGTTGCACCCTGGCGGTGACGACAGACTGTAGTCACACGAAACGCCCGTGTTTAATCTACGACCGGGTCCAATTAGCGAGGGAGGGCACAAAGTCACGACGAAATTACGGGAAAAAATTCGCGAGTCTAGCGAGCGGGAACCGTGTTGGGAGGGTGTTGGCACTTTTTGGGAGACGAGGGGGGGTGTTGACGGAACGGCGGGTGGGTGTATCGATTTTTTCGTTGTAAACATCTGGGATTGACGTTTTGGTTTGGATTGTGGCTAATGTGTCGTGGTCGTGGTGGCTGGGTGTTGTTGTGCGGGTGTATGGTCGGTGTCCTCCCTTACATACCAGAGCCAGTGCGTTGCACTCGGGGAAATGCGATTTGATGGTAACTGGTGCGGATGCACGCGGATGAAAGTTGGGATATGCCGGTCCGTTGGTGGCGGTGAGATGACGACACGCACGAATTGCGACGTTGGCGTGTCCCACACTGGCTGTGCCAGACTTGTGGCCGACAGATAGCTGGTCCCTGGTGAGCCTCCTGTGGAATTAAACTAATTCGTAGTCTGTTCTGTCCCGGAAATTCGAATCCTCCACCTGATTTCTCCACTGAATCCTCCCAACTTAAACCGGCCGACAAACTGCCGAAGTTCAATATCGGCGATACCGTGCGCGTACACTTCCGTTTCGTGGAAGGCGAGAAGGAATGCGTGCAGGTATACGAAGGCGTCGTCATCGGACGCAAAGGCGGCGAAAGCGCAGAAGGCCGTTTCACCGTGCGCTGCGTCGCGTTCGGCGAAGGCGTCAGAGCGCGTGTTCCCACTGCACTCGCCGCGCATCGAAAAGTTCGAAGTGACGCGCGAAGCCCACGCCCGCCGCGCGAAGCTCTCCTACCTCCGCGAACGTTCCGGTAAATCCGCGCGCGTCCGCGCCAAGGAACGTTCGACCGAGCAGACCGCAAGCGCACACTTAAGTTTAATAACCTGTAAATGAGTATCGAAGTTTCGCGGAAGCTACTTCACCGTATCTTCCGCGTCTTTTGTTGCCTCTAAGCGTCACCATGGAAGTATTGTGCGCGCGGCCTTAGCTGCCTCGAGGCCTGTTGTGTAGATTCAGCAGATCAGAATTCGATCTTCATAGAATTGTTCTTCGGAGTTCTGTCAATCAGCTTGTACCAGGGATCAATTACGACGGCTGCGGGCGGCTTGGCCACCTGTAGCGTGATCGTTTGAACGCCGGTTATGACGTGGTGCTTGTTTAGAACGAAGGGCTGCCGATTCCCATCGTGATCAAAGGGGTGAGAAAAAATCGCGACATCGACATTAGCACTGAGAGGCACTTCCGTCTCTTGACCCAGCCCGTCTGCCTCGAATTTCCAGGCTGCTATGGCGATTGATACATCGTAGACATCGCCGGATTGCTCGACGTCGACCTTGTCGACCCGGAATTCGTACAGTACGATCTTCTCGAAGAGATCGGTGATGAGTGGCTGATGCTCTTCATCGGCGACGGCTCGGAGTTCATTGACAACGTCGCGCGAGGTGGGAAACGGGGGTTCCTGAAACGCGAACTTGTCGAGATAGCTTCTGAGTGCCAGGTTCACGCGATTTTCGCCGATTGCGTCCTGCAAAGCGTAAAATGCGAGTGGCCCCTTCCCGTAGCTGATGTAACCCTGGTCGTCGGTGTGAATCAGGGGGTGCTCAACGCCAGTTTCGGCGCTTCGACTTCTGAGATATAAGTCTTGGAAGGATCGTGCGACTCGCCCAGCAACGTGGTCGCCGAAGCGTTCCTTGAAGATCATCAAGGTGGAATACTGGGCGAGACTCTCGTTTAGCATTTGTCGTCCCCGCATCCGCGCACCATAGGCCAAACCGCCCCACCATTGGTGAGAGAGCTCGTGGACCGTCGCAAAATCCAAACCGTTCCAGCCCGAATTATCGGTCAAGAAACCGAGCACCTCGGGATAGTCCGCAGTACCGGAGGGGGACTTGGCGGCTTCGTCGTAGCGTGGATGCTCCACGATTCTGAAAGTCTTGTGGGGATAGGGGGCGAACTCTCTCGTCTGGTAATCCAGAGTCAGTTTGATCGTCTTCAGCATCGCGTCAATGTTCTGGCCATGCTTCTCGTCGTGGTAAATCTCAAGGTTTACGTCGTTCCAGGCGTCCCTCGCCACCTCGTACCGCGCCGACGCAAACGAAACTGCCGGCCATATGGGCCGTTCGGCGACGTATTCGAAATAACGCCGTCCGTCTTTCAGCCACTCGCGATGTAATTCCCCCTGGGTCACGGCAATCTGGTCGGCGGATGTGCTGACGACGGCTCGAAAGTCGCAGCGGCCGTCTACTCCAAACTTGAGGATGCCGATGGAGTCAGGATCTCCCATGTCGGGCAATCCGGCGGCCGGATTGAGACCCCGTCGTTTGCGCCAGGCATCGTCAGTGATAAATCGTTCTGCGTCAAAGCCGGGTATAGGAATGGTGACGCCGTTTGGGATGTACGTTCCGTTGGCTACAACTCGGTAGTCGTGGTTGCTGTTGACGAAACCTCGATTCGCCCGCTGCAACTCCCAGTCCAACGCCACCGTTCCTCCTGGTTCGAGAGGTGGTGTTAACGCGAGCAAATAGAATCCGAGCTGCGGATCTGAGGTCTTCAACGTCGCGGAGCTCACGTCGAGTCGCTTCACTGCCATCCGTGGATCAACCGAGACGACGAACTGGTGGATCGCATGGTCCTTGTTGTTGCGTAACACTGCGGCCCCGCGTGATTCCAGCCGACGCTCCTCGGGATAAATATCCACCTGCATGTCGATCTGCTTAAACGAAGGAGAGGGAGACTTCTGGTACTGCGCGTACTTTCTCTCGTATTCCGCCAAAAGCTGTAGATGCTGTTCAGTCGTCTGATATTGGTTGAGAATATTCGTGTTGTAGAAGATCCAAGCACCGGCGGTCAGGAAGGCAAATGACGCGATCAAGACGATCGCAGCGATACTGCTATTGATTCTGAATCGGGCATCCCGGAATCGTTTCCGCATGGATGCATGCAAACCGCGCGGGTAGGTGAGGTGCCCCAACAAGATGAGCAGCACACAGAATGGGCTCCAGTACGCAATCAGGGGAAGAATCTGCGCACCCGCCGGTCCGTAGCCGTTCATTTCGGAGTGAAGCGCGTAAGGTATCTTGTAGAGCACCATGATGTGTTCCACGCCAAACTCTTCCAAGCTCATCAATCCGATCAGCACGACAAACACCCATAGTGTACCCAACCACTTGTTCGGTGCGAGGACCTGAATTAACACGGCCAGCACGCACAACATCGCGAAGTAAAACCCGTTGTGGATAATCAGGTTGTTGACGAAGAGGGCTAACTCAAAGTTCGTGTAACCCGCAAGTGCCTGGGAGACAATCGTAACGATCATGGCGGTAACCAGTAAGGCGGAGACGAGCACGCAGAGAGCAGCAGTCTTCGAGGCCACCATGATCCAGTCCGCGTAGGCTGATGCATCGACGATCTCCGAGAGGCCGGCCTCCCGCTCGCAATAGACCAGTGCGCCAGAATAATAAATCGCAGCAATCATCACGAACGAAAGCAAGCCAAATCGAAAATGCTCCAACATCAAACTGGTGACGGGGTAGTATGGCAGCCCACCCAAAGGCTCGGTATGGTTAGCGGCGTCTTGCATCGTCGTGACCGCGACGAGAATGAGTAGGATAGGCGTGAAACGATTCTTCAAGACGCTGGCGGCGTCCATCTTGAGCTGAGATGCGAATTGAGCGAGCGAATCGCGAAGGCGAAAGCTCGTTTCTACTTCGAGTCGTCGCGGCGGAAGCGTCGTTGCCGCAGATTTAGTTGCATTCCTGCGGCTAAAACGATTTCTGCTGGCGCCTCCGCGTTCTTCGAGATCGAGTCGGAACCGTCTGAATGTGAAAACCAGTGCGAAGCAGGCAATTCCCAGCCACAGCAGGCGGTTCTCCAGCAGCATTCCGGCCGGCAGCCGCGCGTTCAACTCGGGAACAGTCCAGTAGCGTGTATCCTCGATGATCGTAAGTGCGGCGAACGGATCGGCGATCGCCGCGCTACCAATATTGTCCAGCCCGGTGTACAACACGAGCACAAGGTCCAGCGCTATAATCGCCGTCGCCGCGGCCACAATCATGGAGATCGAGCGTGTCAGCGCGGCCGCCGTGAAAAACAGTGCGCACATGATAAATTGATTGGGCAGGATGATGGCGAGCAGGGCGAAACCGTATGGCCCCCATGTGTATGCGCCGATCCTATCCGAGTCGAGCCAGGGCATGTACGTACCGACGCAGGTTCCCAACAATCCGGCCAGTCCGGCCAAGAGCGACAAGCTAAAGACAGCGGTAAATCTACCCAGCAGGAACGGAAGTTTGCCGACCGGCGTGACGAAAAAGAACGATGCCAGCGACCTTTCGTAGTCGCGCGTGATGGCAGTCGCAACGAACACCACCACCGGCAGCATCGCAAGATAGTTCAGCGTGGAAACCACCTGGAGAATCTTGGCGACACCATTAATGTCGATTCGCTGATTCTGGTCCAAGTGAATGCCGATCGAGGTTACGGTGCAAAAGTGGAGAAGACCGAAGATCAGCAGTGCGACCCATAGGAAAGGGGTCATGAGCTGATAACGGATTTCGAATTTCACGACGTCCAGAAAAGAGCGCATGAGACTATTCCAGGTTGTCGGTCAGTCCGTGATCGATCAGCACGCGGAAGTAAACGTCTTCCAGCTCTGGGACGGCGGCCGTCGCGCCCTCCGGCTTATCGTCCGCGATAATGCGGACTACGGTTCTGCCCGCCCTGAATCTCGTGGAGATGACATACTGTTCTGCGCGGATGCGGGCTAGGTCTGCCTGGGAAGCGACCACGGTCCACAGCTTGCCGTTGAGTTCTGCGGTCAGCTTCGCTGGCTCTCCGTCGGCTAGGATTGTGCCACGTCCCAGGATGGCGATTCTGGAACAAAGGGCTGCCACGTCGTCGACGATGTGCGTCGATAGAATGATGACCCGCTCTTCTCCAACCTCGGCGAGGAGATTCTGAAACCGGCGCCTTTCGGCCGGGTCGAGGCCAGCCGTGGGTTCATCTACGATGATCAACCTTGGATTGCCAAGAAGCGCTTGGGCAATGCCGAATCGCCGCTTCATGCCACCGGAGAATTTGTCAACGCTCCGCTTGCGGACCTTCCACAGGTTGGTGTGTACCAACAATCTCTCCACGACTTGTCTGCGTTGATGACCGTGAATGCCTTTCAACGCGGCAAAGTGCAGAAGCATGGCTTCCGCTGATGTTCTGGGATAGGAGCCGAATTCCTGGGGCAGATAGCCCAACACTCTTCGGAGGGCCGTCTTGTCCTTGAGAACGTCGATGGTGTCAAAGTGGATAGTTCCATCGTCCGGTTCTTGCAGCGTTGCAATCGTTCGCATCAGGGTCGACTTCCCCGCGCCGTTTGGTCCGAGCAGACCGAATATGCCATTCGGGATCTCCAGGTTAACGTTCTGAAGTGCAACGACGTTGCCAGCGTAAGTCTTGCTAACTCCACAGAGTCTCAACATTGCAATTAGTCTTTACAGCCTGCCAGCGAGTGAAAACCGCGATGAAACTTGGCAAGGCCGCAAGAGGAAAGGTTCAGGGACTGCCAAAGTGCGGCGTGCGACGGTAACAGTTACTAAGGACGCATCAACGACACTTGCCGACGAGGCGGACAATGTTGACGTTTTTCTTAAGCGCACGGGCATGGCCTAGACGAAAACATCTTGAAAAACTGATCGGATCGCGGCCAACGCAACATTGTGTAGGTGAGAATTGGTCGCGACAATATCCACGTTGTTCTCCAGCGAACGTCCCTGCGTGAAATCCAGCGGTTGCCCCGTGAGACCGGTCACAGCCCCCCCGCTACTTCGATGATGAGGGCGGCGTGATCCCAAATCTTTTCGCCGTAATCGGGCTGTGCCTTGGTCAGCAAACGATACAAGAGGTCGCCATCGCCTGCCGTCATAACTGCGTACTTTGCCTAGCTGTCCATGAGCTCGGCCTTCACGCCGAGGGTTTCCATCAAACTGCGCGACACGGCCGACGTTCGTATGGCCCGCGTCCACCGAACGCAACAGCGAGTTTTGGCTTTCTTCCACGCCTGTTTGGCCGTAGAACACTCCCAAGGAGGTTTTCGAGTTGGACGAGAAACGGTTGTCGACCGTAGGGGCGACCGCTTCCCGCAACGCGGCTCATGAAAACAGAGTAAGGGGAATCGTGCGAAAAAGCAAGGAAATTCGTAGTCTAATCCGCCAGCGCGTAATAATTTTTGTAGTTCTGCAACTGTGCTTTTGTGCTGCTCGTCCTTTGCAAGGTGGAATTGGGACGGACTATTAATTAGAAACGGTAATTGCGAAGTGGAATTTGGGACAGAGAAGCTGTTGAAAAAATTCGGAGAAACTAAAAATGGACCGATATAGGAGTCGTCTCCAATTGTGATCGTGGCTTGTGAGTCAACACAGAAGGTTGATTTGTTTGCAACTGCGGCGGATTTGTGTATTTCAACAGCTCCACAGACCACGATTTAGAAACGGTGATAGCCTAAAGCAGACACAGCGAGGGCGGGTCAGGGCGAGTTGTCAATCGAGTGTCCGTTGGGTACTCGGTGATCACATCCTGCGCGGAATCGATGCGGTGGCGGATTTTTCGTGGCTTCACAATGAGCATCGATCCGGAATCGACATAGCGGCTCATTTTTCGGCAAATCTTCCGACCCACATGAACCCCGGGATTCCCAATCTCCGCTCATCTGCGTGAATCCGCGGACAAACCACGTTTTAGGTTGTAGCTTCCGTTCTTGCAGTGCAACGCCTCGCCCTATCTATAGGATAACACTTCGACCAACAGTACATCCTTGCCATGACCACCCAAACCACACTCGGCACCCCTGCACCTGCTCCCGCCCCGATGAACAAGTCTCCAACATGATAGAAACCCAAGCCCAACACAACCATCGCATTTTGCGGAGCCTGTCTCCCCGACGGCATCCCCTCCACTCTCTCTGGGTCGCCTGCGCCCCTCCACCCCTGCCCCAAGGGACTCAAGCCCAAATTCGTCCGAATCCGCCGTCGATAACCCGAACGTCACCATGCCCTTGTCTCGATTACGCGCGAGATCCGCCCATCCCTGCGGCGACTCTATACCCCGGTCCGCACCCCCTTGAACCGTCAAAAACACAACACGACACCCCCTCACCAGAAGGTATCGATCATCCATTACGTCCATCAAGTCCATTACGTCCTCTCAGTCTACGCTCACAACGCGGGTGCTTGCCCGCATTAACAACGGTACAAAGTGCAACGCGATGGGCAACTAAGTAAAAGAACGTTTTACTTTGGAGTGGGTTCTGTCGTCGTCACATCCCGCACCGCGCGCAGAATCGAAATTCAGCGCTACATTTTCACAATTGGCAGCACCACATGAGAATCGTGTTCGGCATCGCGGAGATAGGTTACCGGCGCGGGCGGGAAATTGGGTGGATGGAAGTGGTCTTTGTCCGCGCCGGCGATTGCGATTCGTATGGAGTGGCCTTTCTTGAACAGGTAGGACGTGGGTAGCAGGTCAAAATACAACTCCGTGACTTCACCCGGCGCGATCGGTTCGGCATCATTCCGGAGATACGAATGGTACGGGACCACGTTGACATACTCTTGTGGGTCGCTGCTGATTTTGCGGCAAAGGCAGCGCAGTTCGCCTTCGGTCACGTAATAAACAACGCCGGCTTCGTCGATGTCTTCGAGGTATACAATGAAGGATTTCAGGGACAGACTACGGATTGCGTTAGGTTCCTACGAGGTAATCGTCGCACCCGTATGGGGGAAATTTTCCTTTCAAAGAAATTATATCCACACCCACCAATACCTCGTCCAAATCCTCCGTGGCTACGTATTTCCACGTCGCCTGATTAGGCCTCGACGAAAATTCTCATTTCCCGCGACGGTGCAAAAGTGTTTTCAGCTCTTCGACGACGCTCTTATACTGAGTATCATTTGCCAAATTGCGCATTTCCTCCGGATCCGTATTGTGGTCGTACAACTCGACCCCCGCGGCGCCTTCGTTCCATTCGGTGTAGCGCCAGCGGTTGGTGCGGACGCTGCGGCCCATAACTGGAGGGCTCGGGTCGTTTTTGGGTGGACGGCGCTCGACCTGTGAATACGCGGCGTGTTTCCACTCTGCCTCGGGATTTTCAACTAGCGGGCGCATGCTGTGTCCCTGCGTCTTGCTGTCGACTTCGATGCCGCAGAGATCGGTGAGGGTCATGTGTAGCGACACCAGTTCGACGGGGCGCGCACTGGCTTTGCCGTTTGCCGCGTTGCCGGGAACGGAGATGATGAGTGGCACGCGCGCGGATTCCTCGAAGATGCTTTGTTTCTGCCAGAGGTCTTTTTCGCCGAGGTGGTATCCGTGATCGCTGTTAAACACGACGATCGTATCGTCATCGAGTTGAAGCCGTTCAAGCGCGTCGAGCAGGAGGCCGACCTGCGCGTCCATGAACGATACCGATGCGTAGTACGCCTGGATCGCCGTGCGGCGGAGATCATCGCTCATTGTCGTCTGAGCGGGACGTTGTGTTGCGAGGGCAGGCGCGGGAAACAATTCTTTTAGATTTGGCGGAACTGTTGGCAACGTGATCCGGTCGCGCGGGTACTGATCAAAGTAGGCCTTCGGCGCTATGAACGGCGTGTGCGGCCGGTAGAATCCCACCGCGAGATAAAACGGTTTGGAGTCCGCGGCCCGCTCCTCCAACATACGAATCGCTGCGGCTGCGCCAAGCCCGTCGGTTTGGTCCGAATCGGCGCCCTCCGCTGCGAGCCAGCTCAAGGTGCCACCTGTGTCCTTGAGTTCTTTGCCTGTTACCGTTGTTGCTTTTCCGTCCGCATCAAGCGCGAGAACTTCGACGATGCCAATGTCGTCGATGTCGCGGCCCTTGGGGTTCACCACTTTTTCCCACGACACGGCGTCATCCAAACCATCCGTGCCGATTTGACTGGGCACGCCGTAGTGATAGATTTTGCCAACACGCGCCACGTTGTAACCGGCTTTCTTGAAACTTTGGGGAATCGTCACTACATCGGGCACGACATCGCGGAAATAGACCTGGTTGTCGAAGACCTTGGTCGTGTCTGGCCGGAGCCCGGTCATGATTGACGCGCGGCTGGGGTTGCACAATGGATATTGGCAATACGCGCGATCGAAGCGAACGCCGCGGGCTGCCAACCGATCTAGATTGGGCGTCTTTGCCATCGGATCGCCGTAGCACCCGAGCCGGCAGCAGAGGTCGTCGGAGAGGATGTGCAGCACGTTTAATTTTCGGGTGGGTGCCTGTGCGGGCGCACGGTGCGCGTAGACCAGACCCGCGGCAATCGTTCCAAGAAAATCGCGTCGACTTACAGCGTGCATGCGCGTCTCCCCCACTTTTTCCATTTGTGCAAAGGTCTATCGAAAAACGCTGCGGTAACCTGGCGCGGGTAGCTGGTCTATCGCGCGCTCCGAAACCTCGCAGCCCTCGGCGATGGCGGCGCTACTGATGGTGACGCTGCCTGACGGCTTCTCACTTGTGTCGTGGAATTCTAAGCGAATTTTGCGAAAATCGCCAGTATTCTTGAAGACTTCGCTATCGTATGGTACCGTTCAAGTTTGCGCGATGGGTGCAAAATCCGCGTTTTTCTCCCGAAGGAGCAGAGTCTGTGTCTGAAGGCAATGGGATGTTCGATTTGACGGGAAAGGTGGCTGTTATTCTGGGCGGCGGCGGCGCGCTTGGCAGCGCAATCTCGTGCGGCCTGTTAAAGGCGGGGGCCCAGGTCGCCATTACAAATTCCACGCTGGCCAAGGCGACGGCAGTCGCTGGGCAGCTTCGGGACATCTGTGGTCACGTCGCGGGATATGAACTGGATATCCTTCAATCCGGTGCGTTAGAAAAACTGTGCGATTCCATTTACGCGGATTTTGGAAAAGTCGATACGTTGGTCAATTGCGTCGGGGGAAATCTTAAGGAAGCGACAACTTCGGCCGACAATCCGTTCTTTGATATTTCGACGGAATCTCTGAAGAAAGTAATGGACCTGAATTTTCTTCATGCAATTGTGCGGCCTTGTCAGGTTTTCGGCAAGCGCATGCTCTCCAATCCCGAAGGCGGGTCGATCATCAATATTTCATCAATGACGGCAGCCGTTCCGCTGACGCGCATCGTTGGTTATAGCGCTGCGAAAGCCGCGGTGGATAATTTTACGAAATGGTTTGCCGTGTACCTTGCGCGGGAATGCAAGTCTACGATACGGGTGAACGCAATCGCGCCGGGATTTTTCCTGACGCAGCAGAACGAATTTTTGCTGACCATAAACGGCACGAGCGAGCTCACTGAGCGCGGGAAGCAGATAATTAACCATACACCGATGGGCGCGTTTGGAAATAGCGGGGACCTTGCGGGAACCGCGGTATGGCTTGCGTCGGATGCGTCGCGTTTTGTGACAGGCACTATCGTTTCAGTGGACGGAGGATTTTCCGCGTATGCCGGCGTATGACGGAGCAAAACGCGGTGGGTCGCCGCGTCTACCCCGCGCCATTTTGCCAGTTCGCGATGAATTCGGGTTGCCAAAAGAAACCGATAATGTTGAGCGTGAGGTTGTCGCGGATGCACAACGCGACGATAAGTTCCATCAGCACGACGGAAGCCGCGCTCGCCCAGACGGGAATTTCCATGCCGCGATAAATCCGAGCACCATCCAGATGGTGTCGAACACGGAATTGATGATGCTGTCGCCGGCGTAGCTTTGCGCGAGCGCCTGCTTGCGATAGTGGTTGATCACCATCGGCGTGTTTTCGAGAATCTCCCAGCCGGCCTCGAGTCCGACGGCGCCCGCAAGACGCAAAATGAGCTGGAGCAGGAGATAAAACGCGAAACCGTGAATGATGTGGGAGAACGTGTACCAATCGGAAAGGTGCTGGGAATTGCCGGAACTTTTTACGACGCCTTCCCACAGTTTCACGTAACCGCACTCGCAGATCGGTGGTTGACCGAGCGCGAACAGCACGAGCGCCTGCCCAAAAATAAGACCTATAGCAAGGGCAATACCCTTGGTGGCGCCAGAGTTCGTGATTTTCATCGCGGGAGTGTACCACAGCAGGCGGCACGATACAGTGCCCCGCTGATCCCATTGTAAGGAGGATGCATGTCTGACCCGGTTGCCGCGTTGAAGGACCACAAACCGTCGCGCGATTTTCTGATCGCGATTGATTCGGACGGTTGCGCGTTTGACACGATGGAAGTGAAGCACAAGGAATGCTTCATTCCGAACATCATTCAATATTGGGACCTGCAACCGGTATCGAAGTATGCGCGCGCGGCGGCGGAGTTCGTGAACCTGTACTCAAAATGGCGCGGCATCAACCGGTTTCCCGCGCTGGTAATGACGTTTGACCTGCTTGCGGATTGGGACAAAGTACAACAGCGCGGGTGGAAATCGCCGGAGATTCCAAACCTGCGCAAGTGGACCGAAACGGAATCGAAGATGGGCAATCCGGTGCTTGCGAAGTATTGCGAACAATATGATCATGAAGATATGCACCGCGCATTGGCGTGGAGCAAGGCGGTGAACAATACGGTAGCGGAAATCGTTAAGGAAGGACTGCCGCCGTTTCCCTTTGTGCGCGAAAGCCTCGAAAAAGCGAAATCAAAGGCGGATATGGCCGTGTGCTCGCAAACACCGACGGAAGCGTTGCAGCGCGAATGGGAAGAACAGGGTATCGCGCAGTACGTGTTTGCAATCGCGGGACAGGAGATGGGATCGAAAACCGAACATATCCGCTTCGCATCCGAAGGCCGGTATGACAAATCGCGTATTCTCATGATCGGAGATGCGCCGGGAGATATGAAAGCCGCGCGCGGGAACAACGCCCTCTTCTTCCCCATCAATCCTGGCGAGGAGGAAGCGTCGTGGCAACGGCTACACGACGAAGGGCTTGACCGCTTCTTCAATGGTTCTTTCGCGGGTGATTATGAAACGAACCTGATCAGGGAATTTGAGCAGCTACTTCCCGAAACACCTCCGTGGAAGAAATAGGGTATTGTAGGGACATGCTGAATCCACATATCGAACAGTTTGCGCAATCTTTTATTGTAAAGGAACGCCAAAAGCGTTTTCTGACTTTGGCGGAGACGGCCTGCAATCCGCGCGTGACCGTGAAGGCCATGGAGAAATTCCGCGTATATCTGGACCAGGGCCTAATCGCGGAACTAGATCGCCGGTACTACCGGGAGCTGAGTCACCAGGAAGACGTCCAGTTTCAAACCATCCACGGCCTTGCAACGATTCCCGAAACGTTGTTTCCAGAGTGTGAGAACGGAACGTGTTTTGTGATCTCGGCATCGCACCCGCTTCGTTTTCAGGAAGTAGGACTATTGGATGCGCTTGGCGCAACTCGCTCCGGCGATCTCGTGACCGGGTGCGAAGGCACGATTTACAGTTGCATATCCGGGCAATTGGCGTTGTACGAACCAGAAATCGGCTATCGGATTTTGTGCCGGCGGAGCTGAGATTTCTGCTAGTTGTTTCGACACAATGACCGATTTACCGGCAACGGATGAGGCCTCGCCGCGCTCAACTGGAGATGGTCGCCGTTCGTCGTGTTTGGTTGTATTCCTGTTGCTCACCGGCCTATTCACGGCAAGAATATTATTCATGGAGAAAACCGAGCGTACGCCGGATACTCTGAGGATCGAGAACAAATCACCGTCCGCCCTGAATGATTTAGTGCTCGTAACAGATCATGGATACCTCGAACTTGGCGATCTCGATGCCGGCAAGAACCTGATGGACAATCGGACGTCAGCACTTGGCGAAATAGACTATCACCTCATTTACGTGCTCGACGTCAACCGCAGGGTTTCCAGGCACATGTACAATGGAGGCCGACCAAATGATGAACGTCTTCATCATCGATTTGAAATCGATGATGACGGAAATGGCCGGTGGATTACGCGGAATTCCAATGGACCAGAAGGCAACGATATTCAAGGCCAGGATTTCTATATTTCCGTCTCCCAATTGAAGTGTTGCGGCCCCGGATTGCCGAAGGTGCCTGCCGAATTAAAAACGAATTCCGAATGAGGATTGAGATTTGAAAATAGTCGTCGATGAAAATATTCCTTATGGGCGCGAGGCGTTCGAGACGCTTGGCGAGGTGGTGTTGCGGCCAGGGCGCGCGATTTCCCCGGAAGACGTGCGCGATGCAGACATGCTCATGGTGCGTTCCATTACCAAAGTAAACGCAGACCTGCTGGACAATAGTCGCGTGCGGTTTGTCGCGACGGCGACCATTGGCGTGGACCATCTGGACGAGGCGTATCTGCGTGAACGGGGCATTCAATACGCGAGTGCGCCGGGGTGCAATGCGAACAGCGTTGCCGAGTACATCGCGGCAGCGCTGCTGGTGCTGGGCGAAACGCGCGGATTTCTGGTGAGGAACCGCAAGCTCGGGATTATCGGGCATGGGAATGTCGGTAAGAAGGTGGAACAAAAGGCGAGCGCGCTCGGCATGGAGGTTGTCCTTAACGATCTTCCCCTCGCGCGTGAGACTGGTGACCCGAAATATCGACCGGTCGACGAAATTTTCGATTGTTCGATTATCACCGTACATGTTCCGCTGACGAGGACTGGTCCGGATACGACCTATCACCTGCTTGATGAATCGTTTTTCAACCGCTGCAAGACGGGTACGATTATCATGAACACGGCGCGCGGTTCGGTTGTTGATGGCGCAGCCCTGCGGGCAGCACTGGAATCGGGAAAAATTGGCGCGGCGGTGTTGGACGTCTGGGAGGGCGAGCCGAATGTTGATCTCGGCCTGCTGCCAAACTGCGCTATTGCGACGCCGCATATCGCAGGGTACTCGTTTGACGGAAAAGTAAACGGGACAAAACAAATCTACGCGGCGGCGTGCGCATTTCTCAGTGTAACGCCGACGTGGGATCCCACGCCGTTATTGCCGCCGCCGGATGTGCCGGAAGTATCGTTGATTCAACTAACCGAAGACATGAATAACGTGACGCACGGCTTTATCACCGAGGCGGATGTGGACCGGGCAATTGAGTCACGACAGGACGCTTTAAAGGATAAAACTCTAGACGCGCTCTTGGAAATACTGGGCTATCGAGCCCCTCGGAGGGCGGCGTCTCTGGCGCCGCTTGGCATGCCGGTATTTAAAATTTCAGAGCGCGACATAGCTCAGCATCTAGTTGAAATGGTACACCCCACGATCGCCCGACTCTATCGCGTATTTCCGATTGCTTTCGAGAATGAGAAGCTACAGCTCGCCATGCTCGATCCCACCGATGCCCAAACCGTCGATATTGTTTCCCGGTTATTGGATATGGAGATTAAACCGCACCTCACGACGCCCCAGGAAATAGCCCTCGCTTTGGAGAAGTACTATTCGAGCTTCGTTGACTGTCCGGAACTGCAGTCCCAGATCGCAAAGGCCGTGCTAACCGTCTACAACATCCGTGAGGACGACAAATGCATGCGCGCGCTAATGAAAATGCCCGAAGCCGAACGCGGCCCGTACTTTGACCGGCTACGAAAGGAATATCCTCACCGGCGCGAATTTCACAATACGCATGTGGATCTTGATCCGGCATACCCGCAATTGGCCGAATGTCTCCGCAATCTCGGATTTCGGTGATACGGAGGGCGGGTTTTCCAACCCGCCGATTTCTTGCGGTAAACAAATGGCGGGTTGGAAAACCCGCCCTCCAGAGGCGATAATTTACCGATATGCGAGTACCGATGATTCAGCAAGTAAGTGAAAACCTACCCCTCTCATCACATGATTTGACTTCATTCGTCCATCAGGCAATGAATTCCGAGCTGGTGGATGGCCGGCGCGTCCTTTTCATCATTCCGGACGCGACACGCAGCATGCCGATGCCGACGATGTTCCGCGCGTTGCACGGCACGCTGCACGGGCGCGTCGCAAAAATGGATTACCTGATCGCGTTGGGTACGCATCCTCCCATGACAGAGGACGCGATCAATAAGATGTTGGGGGTAACGCCCGCCGAACGCGCAGGTATTTACCGCGACATAGATGTTTTCAATCACGACTGGAAGAATCCGTCGATGCTGGCGCACATTGGCGATCTGACGGAAGATCAGCTAGCCGAAATTTCCGATGGGCTTATGCGCGAGACCGTTCCGGTCACGATTAACAAGCGCGTGCTTGACTACGATTTGGTGTGCATTGTCGGGCCGGTGTTTCCGCACGAGGTAGTGGGATTCAGCGGCGGAAACAAATATTTCTTTCCTGGCGTCGCGGGGGAAGAGCTGCTCAATGTGTTTCATTGGCTGGGCGCGCTGATCACGAACCCAATTATCAACGGCGCAAAATACACGCCGGTGCGCGCGGTGGTGGACGCCGCCGCTGCGATGGTAAAAATCGAGAAGCGCTGTTTTTGTCTGAACGTCATGGGTAAGGATTGCAAGGGGATTTTTTACGGCGCGCCGGAGGAAGCTTGGTCCGCCGCCGCGGACCTGTCCGCAAAGACCCATATCGTGTACAAGGACAAACCGTTTCATAGCGTGCTTGCGATGGCGCCGGAGATGTACGACGAGATTTGGGTCGCGGGGAAGTGCATGTACAAGCTGGAACCGGTGGTCGCCGATGCCGGCGAGCTGATTATCTATGGTCCGCACATCAAAGAAGTCAGCGTGACGCACGGCGACCTCATCAGGCGCATCGGGTACCACACGCGCGATTATTTTCTTGCGCAGATGGACCAATTCACGGACATCCCCGGGGGCATCCTCGCCCACTCCACTCACGTACGAGGCATCGGTGCCTATGAAGACGGCGTGGAGAAATGTCGCGTCCAGGTGACACTTGCCACATCCATCCCCGAAGCCGAATGCCGCGCCATCAACCTCGGCTATCGCGATTGGCGCACCATCAACCCCGACGACTGGCGCAACCGGGAGGGTGAAGGTTATTTGCTGGTCGAGCGCGCTGGGGAGGTGTTGTACAAGCTGCGAAGTGGCCTGCCGATCGCTACCGGCGATTTTGCCCACGCGCCGGCTTAGTTTTTCGATGGGCAAATATTCAAAAATAATTGATGGCTTGGCGGGTGGGCCAAAAGCCCAAGGCGAAGCTTACTACGTCGCGGAGGAGGCTTTAGTAAAGGCTGATCGTCGCGCATTTCGTCCGCTCGTTCGAGCACTAGCTCAACACCCAGATGCGGTGGCACGGGAGGTCGTTGCCGAAATTCTGGGCCAACGCGGTGACGTTACTGCGATTCCATATCTTCTAAAAGCAGTTGTTGACCCGGATGAGTGTGTACGGATGGACGCAATTTGGAGCATAGAGCGTATACTCCATTTTTCTCCGGGAGGTCTCCAACATTTGTTAGACCTTTCCTACGACGATCCGCGGAGGAGCAAGGCAACGATTACAAGATTTTTGCAATTGATTGGTCCATATCTTGTGAACCTCGAGTAAGCGTGAGTGCGTTCTCCAATGGTGTTTGGCTATACTCGTTGGAACGAGGCTCATAACCATGAACTTGCAAGACCGAATCAGCATTGACCCCAACATTTGTCACGGGAAGCCCTGCATCAAAGGCACTCGTGTGATGCTTACGGTTATTCTTGATAATCTGGCGGTTGGGCTGACACCTGAAGAAATTGTTGAGTCTTATCCGACAATTCAGGTGGAAGACGTACTTGCAGCAATTTCCTATGCGGCCGACCTGGCGCGGGACGAAATTATCGACATATCGAAACCCGCCAGTGCAATTCAAGATTGACGAAAACCTTCCCCCGGACATCGCATCAGTGTTACGCGCTGATGGATTCGATGCGAGCACCGTAATTGAACAGGGGCTGTCTGGCGCCTCCGATCAGGAGGTTATCGCGCGTTGCGCCTCCGAAAATCGAGTCTTCATAACTTGCGATCGTGATTTTTCGAATACCAGGCGCTATCCTCCTTCGAAATACGCTGGAATCGTTGTTTTGCGTGTTCGCCTACACAGTAAGTTTGGATTTTTGGCTGTGCTCCGCCGCATTCTCCCCTTTTTAAATGAGCGGGAACTCAGTGGGCGATTATGGATAGTCAGCGAAGATAGTGTACGTATCCGATGCTAACGGAAACTAAGATTGGTGGGGTTGAATAGCATGAGCGCGAAGAACGTTATTGTGGCCCAATCGGGCGGGCCGAGTCCGGTTATCAACAGTTCGCTACGGGGGATTATCGACACTTGCAAGATGTTTCCGGAAAAGTTTGGGAAGATTTATGCGGGTTGGCACGGAATTGAAGGCGTGCTGAAGGAAGAGTTGCTGGATATTTCGGCGCAGGACGATGACGAGATTGCGCTGTTGCGGTATACGCCCGCGGCGGGTTCGATTGGCACGTGCCGGTACAAGTTGAAGGATAAGCAGACCGAAGACTTCGCGCGGGTCATTGATGTGTTGAAGGCGCACAATATCGGTTATTTCTTCTACACCGGCGGCAACGACTCGATGGACACGTGCAACAAGGTTGCGAAACTTGCGCATGAGAAGGGGCTGGACCTTGTGGCAGTCGGGGTGCCGAAGACGATCGATAACGATGTCGGCGATTCAGAATTCAAGCTGATCGACCACACGCCGGGTTACGGGAGCGTCGCGCGGTATTGGATGGCGGTGGTGCAGAACGCGAACGAGGAGAATGCCGGGTCGTGTCCCGCCGATCCCGTGTTGGTGCTTCAGGCGATGGGCAGAAAAATTGGATATATCCCCGCGGCCGCACGGCTGGCCGACCCAAAGCGTGAGTTGCCGCTGCAAATTTATATGGCGGAGTCGGGTGTCACCGGGGAGGAAATGCGCGACCTCGTTAATGATCAATTGAAGAAGGATGGCCGTTGCATCGTAGTTGTGAGCGAAGGTTTCGAACTGGGCGAAGAAGGCGGCGAACTCAAAGACAGTTTTGGCCACAAAAGTTACGGCACGGCGAAATTGAGCGTGCAGGCGCGGGTTGTGGCGATGCTGAATGAAAATGGATTGCCCGTGCCCGGCGCAGCGCGAGGTCAGGTGTCCGGCACGGACCAGCGCGCGACGGCGGTATACGCGTCCATCGTTGATCTGGATGAAGCGTACAAGGTTGGCCAGAAAGCCGCGCTGATCGCTGAGTCGGGCGAGAATGGCTGGATGGCTACGATCCTGCGCCAACCAGGTGTGATCTACAATGTTGTTTACGACAAGGTGCCATTAGAAAAAGTCGCCAACTCCGAGCGAACGTTCCCAACGGAATGGCTTTCGCCGAATAGAATCGACGTTACAGACGATTTTGTCCATTACGCCAAACCGCTCATCGGCGAGGATTGGGCGAGCGTGCCCGTGGTGAATGGCCGTCAGCGGTTCACGCAGTTCAAGCCGATCTTCGCAGAGAAGAAGTTGCCTGAGTATACTTTGCAGGCAAATAGAAAATAGCGTAGCGTATAAATTCGTCTTGACAGTGAGGTACGGAGATGAACTGGCGAGTAGTAATCGAACGGGACACAGAATCTGGTGAATTCAGCGCATGGTGCCCTGAACTGCCCGGATGCGCGACAGCCGGCGTAACCGAAGCGGAAGCAATAAGCAATATCAAAGAAGCAATCGAGTTATACTTGGAGCCTGATCCGATAGAGCTTTCGTCGAATGCGGTTTTGCGCGAAGTCGCTGTGTAATGTCTCCTCGTGTGCGCCGACTGACAGCGCGCGAAGTTGAATCCCTCTTAAGCCGATTCGACTTTCGCCTTGTCTCCCAACGTGGCAGCCACCGAAAGTGGCGAAATGAGACAACTCGGCGCCAGGTAATTGTCCCAGAACATCGCGGAAAGACGCTGCCGCTCGGCACTCTTCGCAACATATTGGAAAACTCCGGCATTTCACAGAATGAATGGACCGAATAGCTTGAAGGAGATTTGGAGTGTCCTCTGCAGATATTGGCTTGATTGGGTTGGCGGTGATGGGTGAGAACCTTGTGCTCAATATGGAGAGCAAGGGATTCACAGTGGCGGTGTTTAATCGGACCGTTTCCAAGGTGGATGATTTTATCAATGGACGTGGCGCGGGCAAAAAGTTTGTCGCATGCCACAGCGTCGAGCAGTTGTGCAAGAGTCTGAAACGTCCGCGCAAGGTCATGATGCTCGTGAAAGCAGGCAAGCCGGTGGACGATTTCATTGAGCAACTTCTCCCCCACCTTGAACCGGGCGACATCATCATTGATGGCGGCAACTCGCATTTTCCCGACACGATTCGCCGCGTGAATTATGTCGAGGGCAAAGGCCTGCTCTACGTCGGCACGGGAGTGTCCGGCGGAGAGGAAGGCGCGTTGAAAGGCCCGTCGATCATGCCCGGCGGCTCGCCTGGTGCGTGGCAACACGTTAAGCCGATCTTTCAAAGCATTGCCGCGAAGACCGACGATGGCGAACCGTGTTGCGACTGGGTCGGCGAAGGTGGCGCTGGCCACTACGTCAAGATGGTGCACAACGGGATCGAGTACGGCGACATGCAGATGATCTGCGAGACGTACCACATGATGCACCACGGCCTTGGAATGACCAACGATGAAATGCATGACGTGTTTGTCGAATGGAACAAGAGCGAATTGGACTCCTATCTGATCGAAATCACGCGTGACATCCTCGCTCACAAGGAAAACGGTCACCACACCATTGACTTTATCCTCGATGCAGCGGGGCAGAAGGGCACCGGAAAATGGACGGTTATTGACGCGTTGGACCACGGGCAGCCGTTGACGCTAATCGCAGAAGCGGTCTTTGCTCGTTGTCTGTCTGCGCTGAAAGATGAGCGCGTGGCTGCGTCGAAAGTGCTCCACCCGCAAGTGTCACACTTTGAAGGCGACAAGAAAGCACTTGTCGAAGACCTGCGGCAGGCACTGTATGCGTCCAAACTCGTGAGCTACGCGCAGGGCTATCAGCTCATGCGCGCCGCAGCGAAGGAGTACGGCTGGAACCTGAACTATGGCGGCATCGCGCTGATGTGGCGCGGCGGCTGCATCATTCGCTCGGCTTTCCTCGGAAAAATCAAGATCGCGTTCGACAACAATCCCGAGCTTGTCAATTTGCTGCTCGATCCGTTTTTCACGGACGCGGTAACGAAAGCGCAGGGCTCGTGGCGTCGGGTTGTAAGCAAGGCGGTCGAAATGGGCATACCGGTGCCGGCGATTGGCAGCGCGCTGGCCTATTTCGACGGATACCGGACGGGCCGTCTGCCGGCGAACTTGTTGCAGGCGCAGCGCGATTACTTTGGGGCGCACACATACGAACGCATGGATCACCCGCGCGGCAAGTTTTTCCATACCAATTGGACTGGCCGAGGCGGTTCGACGAGCGCAACCACGTACGTGGTGTAAAGTGCATTGGAGGTCGAACAAATGTTAACGGCCTATATCAATGAAGCCATGAGAATGGCCCACTATGAATTGGGGCCGGATGCCCGCTTTCTCGGCGAAATTCCGGGGTTACCGAACGTATCGGCGAAGGCCGAGACACTTGAACAATGCCGACAATATCTCCAAGTCGCGCTGGAGCAATGGCTGGTGCAAAGCTTATCGCAGCAGAAAGATATTCCTGCTTTGGGATCAGTTAAAATCGAAGTACAACCATTGACGGATGAAAGCGCCGCACAAAGTCATAAAGATTCGACCTTCCAAGCGGATGTAGATAATTACCGGAAGAAATCCACATATCAAGAAATCGCTGATACTGTTGGATTTTTACCGTCTTTCAATTGGCGCGACAACATGCTCCAACTCGCGTGCATTGGAGTAGGCTTCCTCGGCGGCTCCGCGATCAGTATGATATTCACATTGCTACCATTTTCATTTCTTGAATCAATGGAATCGTTCGATTCTGCTCTATTTTATTCTGCCTTTATGGTGATAGGTTTACTACCCTTTTTAGGGGCGGGTGCTGGACTAATCTTCGGGGGCGTTTGGGTGATGCGACGAGCCTCGGAGCGCCACGAAATACAAGAATCTAAGAAGGCGGTCTTTGAGTGAACGGCTCGATTCACGAGTACACCGGGCTGGCATTAATGCGGAGCCCGGGTTTTCCGGCCGCGATCTTTTAGCGATCCCACAAACTGTGGGTTCAATGTAGAATAAATTGAGAGGTCTACGTCATGCTTACCGAATATATTCAGGCAGCGATGCGCCGGGCGAAGTTCGAGGTTCTCGAAGAGGACAAGTCCTACTACGGAGAAATCCCCGATTGCGAGGGGGTTTGGGCAAACGAAGTGACCGAAGTTGCATGCCGGGTTGAACTGGAGTCTGCACTCGAGGATTGGATTCTCTTTCGCGTTTCGAAAAATATGCCTCTACCCACAATAGATGGCCTCGAGTTGGCGGTACGTGACGTCATATAAATGCCCAAGTTTGGTCCTATCGGTCGCGCCGATCTGATCCGGTGTTTTCGTGCTTTGGGGTTTGAGGGACCCATCGCGGGCGGGCGACACCAATTAATGAAAAAAGGCAGCGCTCAATCGGTAGTAATTCCCAATCCCCACAAAGGTGATATCAGCAAAGAGCTGTTAGCGCGCATATTGCGCCAAGCTCAGATCGAGAGGGATGTATGGGAGCAGCTTTGAGATGAACGGCTCGATTCACGATTACGCCCGCGTAGGCATTGTGCATTTTATGGCGTACCCCGCGTGCATGGGCGGCGAGGGTCCCGTGCTTGAAAGCATCACGCGGATAGCAAGCGATCTGTATTTTGAAGCGATTGAATTGACGCGTGTAAAGGATGAGGCGGCACGCAAAATGGTTCGAGATATCGCGGAACAGTCCCGCGTCGATCTGTATTTTGGCGCGCAGCCGATCCTTCTTGGAGGAGGACTGGACCTTAACCATGCCGACAGCGCCGAGCGCATTAAAGCGATCGACGCAGTGAAAGCCGGGATCGATCAGGCACACGAGCTTGGGTGTAAGGGTGTGGCGGTACTGAGTGGCAAGGTGTCAGAAGATGCGGACGCAGCAATGCAGCGGCTTGTGGATACGCTGAAACAACTCGCGGCCTATGCGAAATCGAAAGATCTGCCATTGGTGTTGGAGACGTTTGATCAGGTGCCCTTTGGCAAAAACTCTTTGATAGGACCGAATGCGGATGCTGTGGCGGTTTCACAGGAGGTGCGCAAGGAGTTCCCTGATTTCGGCATCATGCTCGACTTGAGCCATCTACCCCTGCAATTTGAGAATTCCGCGGAAGCCATCGCGACCGCGGGCAGCCATCTGGTCCACGCGCACATCGGAAACTGCGCCATGGACGACCCAGCGCATCCCGCCTATGGCGACAATCATCCCAGGTTCGGCGCGCCCGGTACGCGTAATGACGTGAAGGAATTGACGGAATACCTGCGCGCACTGATGGATAGCGGTTACCTTTCCACACGGAATCGACGTGTTCTGAGCTTTGAAGTAAAACCAATGGAGGGAGAAGACGCGGAAGTAGTTATCGGCGGGTCGAAGCGCACGCTCGACGCGGCATGGAGAAAGCTGTAGACAGATATTGAAGTGACCGACCGCGAGTGCTTCTATCTTCAATCACAGGAAAATGACCAGCCGCATTTTCTGCAATGAATTGCCAATGAAGTTGAAGCAAAGTGTGCCGTTCGAATTGAAGCCGTGCCTGGAATCGCAACAGCACAATTCCATGCGTCGTCAACTTTCGCCGGAATATCAGTTGCCCGAAGTCCAAATCGTAGGTAATAAGAATCCGCCCGTCAGCTCTGGCTATTTGAAGCAACGATTCATCTGAAATCGATGGCTGCAATTCAGTAGCCCAAACTACATCATGTCCCTCGGAGCGCAACCAACGTACCAATCGAGATTCGATATTGACGTCAGCAAGAAGCTTCATCACTATCGTTTGGCTGCCAGCGGTCCAGTATTAGCTAAAAGCTCGGCAGCGAATGCTTGCGCGGCTTGAATATGCTCCGTGCGCAATTGTGGGTACGCATCCATCAAATCATTTTGCGGCGAACCAGCGCCAAGCCGCTCCAGGATCAACTCAACGGTTAAACGCGTTCCTTTGAAAACCGGCTTGCCCAGCATGACATCCGGCCGTTGTTCGATGTATTCTCGCCAATCCATGGTGAAATTCCTATATTTAGAATAGCAGGTGGTCGCGTTCCTGGCAAGCGTGTCAGGCATCCGCGGTTAAGTGCGGCGTGAATTTCGAGGAGAATTGAGCAATGCGCATCTTTGTTGCCCGGCGAATTCCCGACACTGGCCTGGACATGCTCTACGAAGCGTTTGGAAAGAAAAACGTTACTGTATTTCCCGAAGACCGAATTATCACGCGCGAAGAACTTCTCGCGGGAGTAAAGGGCGCGGACGCCATCTTACCGATACTGACCGATCGTATTGACGGCGAAGTGCTGGACGCGGCGGGACCCCAGTTAAGAATTGTCGCGAATTTTGCCGTTGGGTACAACAACATCGACATGCCCGCGGCGACGTCGCGTAAAATTCCGATTACCAACACACCTGGCGTTTTAACGGACTCAACCGCCGATTTGACGTTCGCACTAATTCTCGCGGTCGCGCGGCGCATTGGCGACGGAGAGCGCATGGTGCGCGCGAATGAATGGTCCGGCTGGGGACCGATGCAGTTGCTTGGTTCGGATGTATTCGGCAAGACACTCGGGATCTTTGGAATGGGCCGAATCGGCCAAGCCGTGGCGCGCCGCGCGTCGGGTTTCGGAATGATCATTCTTTATACAAACCGCACGCGGCTCGACCCCTTGACGGAGAACGAACTGCGCGCTCGCTACACCGATAAAGCGACCCTGATCGCCGAGTCTGATTTTCTCAGCCTTCATTGTCCGCTCACACCCGAAACCAGGCACGCATTTGGCGCCATGGAATTCGCCGCGATGAAAAAGTCGGCTTATCTCATTAACACCGCGCGCGGACCGATAGTCGATGAGGCAGCGCTTGTGAAAGCGTTGGAACTCGAAGACATCGCCGGGGCCGGACTCGATGTTTACGAAAACGAACCTGTGATCGAGCCCGGGCTTCGTCTCTGCGAAAAGGTGGTCCTTCTCCCCCACCTTGGAAGCGCAACGCACGAGACGCGCGGCAAAATGGCGGCCATCGCGGCCACGAACATCATTGCTCGCCTGCGCGGCGAACGTCCGCCGAATTGTATTAACCCGGAAGTTCTGACCTGACCTTCCGCGATATCCACCTGCGCAGGAGCCGGTTGCCGCCCTGTGATAGAATTGCACAAGCTTTCTCATACTCACGGACGGGACCTGCTATGCGAAACTCCTATCTTTGCCTCGTGTTTCTCGCGCCACTTCTGCTCGCGGGATGCATGGTGCGTTCTCTAAACCCGATCTATACAGACGAAGACCTGGTGCAAGTCCCAGAAGTGGAAGGGACGTGGAAGGGAGACGACGAGACGACGTTCTCGTTTGTACGAGAAGGAGATGGGTATCTATTCAGTGTCAAAGAAAAGGAATCATCCGTGACTGCGTCCGCGCACTTTGTCCGGCTTGGCTCCGAAATATATATGGACCTCACCATACCGGAAGAAACGTTTGATGCGATGGAGAAGTTGAATAGTGGGCTGCCAATGACCGTTGGTCTGTACACGACACCGGTGCATGTTTTCTACCAGATCGAACGGACGGACGGATTATTTCGCATGCGGACAATGAACCACGGTTGGGTAAAGGAACGGCGAGATAAGGGGCGCCTCTGGATTGGTCACATCGCCCAGGATGATTCAACGCTCCTGATTGCCGATACGGCGCGCGTGCAGCGGTTTCTTCGCAAGTGGGCCCATTGCGACGAGGCCTGGAGCGACTGGGAAGAGATTCCCCTGAATCCCGCGCAAATTTCCATGAATCCTTAGTAAACACTCCATGTTCGCATGATCTTACCCGCTCCAGTTAGAATGTTCGAGAGTGGGGAAATCAGGGGCATTATCATGCTGTACGTGGGACGCATTGTCTGTGTAGGGATAACACCATCCGGACGGGTTTTTGCCGGTTACAGGGTATCGAGCCGTTCCTTTCCAAACCGGCGCGCGATCGAGCGGGAGAACGCGGTCAGCATCATCCCGAAACAAGGCCACGAAGGCGACGTCGAGAAGAACCCTTACATCGCGTACAACTGCGCGCGGATAGTGCGCAGCGGCCAGGTGGCAGTGCTCACCAATGGCAGTCAGACGGATCCGGTCGCCGAGAAAATAGACGGTGGCATGCCCATTCGCGATGCGCTTGCGCTCTCGCTGCTTGCGTTGGACTACGAACACGACAGCTTCAACACACCACGAATCTGCTCCGTGGTTGATCGAGGATCAAGCGCGTGTTGGCTCGCGACGGTCCGGAAAGACGCCCTTGTGGTAAAGCAATTGCACCTCAAACCTGGCCGGTTCGCATACGTCGCCACGTATGAAGAAGACGATGTCGTCAACGAACAGACCGGGGCGTTCACCTGCGAGGCGCCTGAATCGGTGTGCGAATTCCTGCTGAACGGGGGCGTGTTCGCCGAACGTGCTCACCCCATCTCCGCCGTCGCCGCCGTGGCTACTGACACCGGATTCGCGTTGGCGTTGCGCGACGCGCAGGCCGCATGAGCCAATCGTTTCTGCGAGAGCTCGAGTCATTGGTTCGGGCGCGGTATTCGCTCTTATATATCGTCACCTGGGAAGAAGACCGTGCGCGGCGCGTGCTGCTCGATCTTGCCGGCGCGATGAATAAGCATCTTTTCGAATGGAGCATAACGGACGGATTGCGTTCGATGAATGGTTCGCCGGAAGGCCGCACGGCGGCCAAACGCCTGCGCGAACCACTCGCGGTGCTGAATGAAGTTTTGCAGGCGGACGTTTCAGCCTTGTACATTCTCAAGGATTTTCATGTGTACCTTGAGACGCCCGAAATCGTGCGGCAACTGCGCGACCTCGCTTCCGCGCTCCGGCGCACCAAGAAAACTTTGATACTCCTCTCCCCTACGCTTTTGGTTCCGCCCGAGCTCGAAAAGTCGCTGACCATCATCGACATGCCGCTGCCTTCGTATGAAGTGCTGAGCGAATTGCTTGAACACACCATTCGTAGCGGCGGCGCGAGCAAGAAGTTCGATGTGCGCCTCTCCCCCGCTGATCGCGACGCGATGGTGAAAGCCGCGCAGGGCCTGACACTGACCGAAGCAGAAAACGCGTTCGCCCATGCCATCGTCAATGATGGGACGCTTGGTCCCGACGACGTTAAAGCCGTTGCTGCTGAAAAGCGCCAGGTCATACGCAAGTCTGGCCTATTGGAATTTTATGAAGTACATGACGATCTCGCCGGTGTAGGTGGAATGAACCTTCTTAAAGATTGGTTGCGCAAACGCATACGCGCGTTCGGACAGGATGCCCGCGAGTATGGTCTTCCCCAGCCCAAAGGCATTTTGTTGCTGGGCGTGCAAGGATGCGGAAAAAGCCTTGCCGCAAAAACGATTTCCGCCGCGTGGCGCCTGCCGCTCCTGCGCATGGATATGAGCATGATCTTTCAAAGTTACATCGGCAGTTCGGAGCAGAACATGCGCAAGGCCCTGCACATTGCGGAAAGTGTCGCACCCGTCATACTCTGGGTTGACGAGATTGAGAAAGCTTTTGCGGGTGTTGCCGGCTCGGGAAGTGGTGATTCCGGGACCACAGCGCGTGTAGTCGGGACATTTCTGACGTGGCTTCAAGAGAAAACCGCGCCGGTGTTTCTCGTGGCAACTGCGAATGATGTGCAGGGATTGCCGCCAGAATTACTACGGAAGGGCCGCTTTGACGAAGTCTTCTTTGTAGACCTTCCCGGAGAATTCGAGCGGGCGGAAATTTTTGCGATACATCTCGCCAAAATGAAGCGCAATCCAAGTGTATTCGACGTTACGAACCTGGCAAAAGCTTCGGAAGGATATAGTGGCGCGGAAGTCGAACAGGCGATCGTGTCGGCCATGCACGACAGCTTTTTTGCCGGGCGCGACGTAACCACTGACGATATTCTTGGAAGTATTCGCGAGATGGTGCCCTTATCGAAGACGATGCGCGAACGAATCGCGGAATTGCGGGAATGGGCGCGCACGCGAGCCCGGCCCGTCACTACGGCGCGGCAACCATAAGGTGGAAGGCGTCATGGATCGGTTTGACTGGCTCGAACTCGACAGCACGCCGGGCATCGCGCAAACGCGCCGTTCCTCTCAGAAGGAGCCTGCGGCGGCGTTGGCCATGCCGAATGATTCGGCCTCGTTTTACCGGGCGGCGCGGGAGATGCGCGCGGCGGGACATTTTCGCGCGGCAACGGAGTTTTATCGAAAAGCTACCGCCCTGAACGATCATCATTTCGACGCATGGGCCGAACTTATAGATACACTGGTCAGGGCGCGCCGAATGACGGAAGCGGCCTCCGCATCGCAGGAAGCACACGAGGCGTTCAAGCAAGTGCGCCTCCTGTACGCGTCCCGCGCGCTTGTACTCGCGCACCAGGGAAATTTCCAAGAAGCCATGCGATACTCCGATGTGAGCGTTGACGCGGCGGAATTATCGTGGTATGCGCGGAGCGTGCGCGGCGAGTTGCAGTTGAAGATGAATCCCGCGCATAGAAACGATGCGCTTGCGTCATTTGAACAGGCCATGCAAATGGCGCGGCATGCGTGGGAACCGGCCTTTCTTGCGGGCTGGGTCCTGCTCGATGCAAAACACTTTGCGTTGGCTGCGGGTTTTCTTGCGGAGGCGGCCCATCAGCGGCCGCGCGCGCCGCTCCTGTGGCTCTGTTTAGGGGATTGCTTTCGAGAACTGAAATTCTATGAACAGGCGCTTTTTTATTATCAAAGGGTCACCGAATTGGAGCCGGCCAGCGAAATCGCGCTGGCGCGGCAGAAAGAGTGCGGCTCATTGGTATATGGATTGATGCGCGCGCTCAGCCGCGACTCTTTGCAAAAGCGATGGCGCCGCGATTTCGACCGGCTATTGGGAAGGGATTAGCAACGAATGACCACCGAATACGTGAGCCCGCTTGTCGAGCGGTTCGCAACGAAAGAAATGGCGCAGTTGTGGGGCGCTCAGAAGAAATTCTCGACGTGGCGCCGCTGCTGGGTTGCGCTTGCGGAAGCCGAACAGGAACTCGGTCTGCCCATAAGCACCGAACAGATCGACGAGTTGCGCGCGCACGTTGACAACATCGATTTCGCGGCCGCGGAACGATTCGAGCGCGAATTGCGCCACGACGTCATGGCGCATGTACACGCTTATGGTCTGGTTGCGCCGACCGCGCGTCCGATTATTCACTTGGGCGCGACCAGTTGTTATGTCGGCGACAACACCGACCTTATTCTCATGCGCGAAGGTCTGCTGATGTTGTTGCGCAAAGCGGTGTCGGTGCTCGATCAACTGGCCACTTTCGCCATGGAATGGAAAGACCTCCCGACGCTGGGGTATACGCATTATCAACCTGCGCAACTGGTAACCGTCGGCAAGCGCGCATGCCTTTGGGCGCAGGACTTGCTCTTTGACATCGAGGACATCGAGCGCACGCTTGAACGCTTGCGATGCCGCGGCGTCAAGGGTACGACGGGCACACAAGCTTCCTTTCTGTCACTATTCGAGGGTGATCACTACAAGGTCAAGCAACTCGAAGAACGTGTCTCGAAAAAACTGGGGTTCGACAAGGCCTACGCCGTTACGGGCCAGACTTACCCGCGAAAAGTGGATTCGCAAGTGCTGCGCGTGCTCGCCGGAATTGGCGAAAGCGTCCACAAGTTTGGGACCGACATGCGGCTCTTGCAAAACCTCAAGGAAATCGAGGAGCCGTTCGGCGAAAAGCAGATCGGCAGCTCGGCAATGGCGTACAAGCGTAACCCGATGCGGTGCGAACGCGCCTGCGCATTGGCGCGCTTCCTGATAGTCGCGCCGCTTCACGCCGAACTCACGAGCGCCACGCAATGGTTCGAGCGCACGTTGGACGATTCAGCGATACGGCGCATCAGTCTGCCGGAATCGTTCCTTGCGGCCGACGCCGTGTTGAACCTGTACCTGAGCATCATCGAAGCTCCCGACGTATATCCGGGCGCAATCGAGCGCCACGTTTGCGCTGAGTTGCCCTTCATGGCCACGGAAAATATCCTCATGGCCTGCGTAAAGCGCGGGGGCGACCGCCAGGAACTGCACGAAATCATTCGTCGGCATTCACAGGCGGCCGCGCGATCCGTCAAAATGGATGGGAAAGACAACGATCTGCTGGATCGGCTTGCAAACGATCCGGGGATCGGCATGACGCGGCAGGAAATCGAAGCGACGCTCGATCTCCGCGAATTTGTTGGACGCGCCCCGGAACAGGTCGAAGAATTCATTGAGGACGAAGTGCGACCGGTGTTGGCGCGGCACAAGGACCATTTGGGCGGCGCATCCGACGTGCGGGTGTAGACAAAGGACGGTGAGGTAGATATGTACGATCTGGACAATGAAATCGGCGGGCTACCTTTTTTGCTCGAGCTCGATGATTACGACAGGGCGCGCATCGTCGCGGTGTTTCGAGAAGTTTCCGTTCGACAACACGTAGCCCTCGGAACGGCGCTGTTCTCGACGGCTGACACGAAAACGGACGATGGCTACATTGTTTTTGACGGTGTCGTTGTTATCGAATCAGAAGATGGCACTACAAGAACTGTATTGCCTACCTGCCTTCTGGGCGAGATGAAGCAATTCGATTTCGATGGGAAACACCATCGCATGGCGAATGTGCGCGCAGAGACCGAACTCGAGGCGCTACGGTTCTCCTGGTCACAACTGTACGCAACGTTAGACAAAACGCTCAAGCCCGAAGAGGTCAAGCTCTTTCGAACCGCGCTCTGGCGCTATGCCTGGATGCACTACCTCGATTTACAGGGTGAGCTGTAGTCGGCATACAGAAGCCCAACTAATTTCCGGCGGAACTTTTCGCCATTTCGCCAAAACCCGGTGGCGGCGTAAACGTTGGCGCGCTCCCATTCAATATGGCGTTCATGCGCTGCGCGATTGCCGGGGTCATTTCATCGTGGGTGAGAATATAAAAGTCGCGCACGCGAATCGCATCAATCACGCGACTGGCCACGCTGTCCGCCGTGAGACCTGTGGACACCACTTGCCGGGTTTGCTGATTGATCAGTTGCGCAATCGGGGATAACTCCGCGTTATCATTGACGAGGCAGTCGGGACGATTGCGGTCTGAATCGCAGATGCGCGTGTTGACCCAGCCCGGACACAACACCGACACGCCAACTTTCGTTTTCAAAAGCTTTGTTTCATGATACAGCGTCTCGGAGAGCACCACGACGGCGTGTTTCGTGACGCCGTAGATGCCGAGGCCGGGCCCGGAGATCAGTCCCGCGATCGACGCTGTATTTACAATATGGGCCTCCTCCCCATGTTCAACCATCAGCGGAAAAAACGTCTGGATACCATAGATAACGCCCCACAGATTCACGCCAATGACCCATTCCCAGTCGCGGATGGTGGATTCGTGCAACAGGCCCATCTGTGCCACGCCTGCGTTATTGCACAAGATATGCACCTTGCCATACTGCTTGATCGCCGCTTCGGCCAGCGCCTTTACGTCGTCCAGCTTCGTGACGTCCGTGCGCACCGCCAATACATCCGCGCCGGCTTCGCGCAATCGTGCCGCCACGGCATCCAGTTCTGATTTATCAATATCGCTCAGCACAAGCTTCATCCCTAGCGTAGCGAATTGATCGGCAAGGGCAAGGCCTATGCCGCTTGCCGCTCCGGTAACAACTGCCACTTTGCCCTCGAACGACTCCATGTTGGGTCTCCCTCGTATTCGTGTTGTGAATTTAGATTACCCTGCGTGCTCAGGGACCGGCGGCGCCAATTGCCGCCTTTCCCTCCCTGTCGAGATGCCCAATCACCGGACAATTCCGGCAGGAAGGATTGGACTCGCACCAGTCCTGATAAATCTGAAGCAACCCTTGTTGCAGCCGGAAATCGATGCGTTTTGGCAGCACGGGCCCGAATACGCGCGGCAACATAACGTGTACGATACGGTTTCCGGGTTCTTTCGGCAACGAACGGAACAATGCAAATACTTGTTCCTCAAGTTTCCGGTCGCACTGTTGACGCGCGTATGCCAACGTCGCGGGAAGAAAGACGTTCCCAACGATTGCACGAATCCGGCTCTGGCCGAGCGTTGCCACAGGCTTTTTCAACCTTTGGCCCGTCCACGTACAATGCTCCGCCCAGAACCCAATTCCAACCGGAAAAAGGTCCTCGAAAGCACGCCGTTGTTTTAGCGTATCCGCATTAAGACGCCAAACAGCTTCGATAGTTTCCCATAAACCGGTTCGCGCGGTACGTGCGAGAAAGCGCGCGGCGCCGCTCAGGCGCCGTTCGGGATAGTTGTTCGGCCGCACCCCAACGCGTTTCCAGGCCAGTGGCAGCGAGCGCATGCCGGAGAGGTGTTCACGATACAGGCCGCGCAAGCGCGTGTGGTGCGGCACGCCGTCTGTGGCCTCGGGCAATGTTTCGGGCAACAAACCGGCGAGTTGAAGGAAGGCCGCTTCCAGTAGAAACGCATCATTGCGCGCAAGCTGCACTACCCGCTCATAAGGCAACTGGCGGGCCATCAACTGAAAATGCTGTTTGTAGCGGGCATACCCGCAGGCGGTCATGAACGATTCATAGACGGCCTGGTCAAAACCTGC
This sequence comes from Candidatus Hydrogenedentota bacterium, assembly GCA_034408725.1. Lineage (GTDB taxonomy): Bacteria > Hydrogenedentota > Hydrogenedentia > Hydrogenedentales > SLHB01 > JABWCD01. The sequence continues at coordinate 8,627 of JAWXCN010000014.1, read as the reverse complement.
GCGTTCCGCGCGTTCGCGTATGGCCCGCGCTTTCGCCAGCATGCGCGATTCCGCGGCGTGTGTCACAAAGTCGCGCACGCGATCAACTCCGTGTGCTTCCGCTATCGCAGCGCAGTACCCGCGGCCCAATGGCGTGCCGATCCGGTCTTCATCCGGTTCACCCAGCTCCGGCAAATTAAGTAGGGCAGTGTCAACGTAGTTGCCCAGCAGCAGACAGGGGATAGCGCGGCCCGACGAAGTTACTGGTTGAGATGAAGGAGGAAGAGTTTCGAGGACGACCACAAGCAGCACCTGATCGTATCGTGGATCGCGATGGTGGCCGTGTTGCTTCCATGCCGCGTGGTCGAGATGAATTTCGATATCGCCAGAACGAATCGTATCGCCGAACTGAATCTGCGCGCCGCGAAAGTCGGGGCCTTCCGACCGGTTCCACCATCCTGGCGAGTGGATATGAATGGCCTGGCCCGCGGTCGTCACCAAGGCATCACCCGGAAACAATTGGTCGTACCAGATCGCCTGGATGACCATTTCGGAAACCGGCCGCGTTCCCTCGCGCGCCACCGAGACAAACCTTAAATACGAATCGCTGAACAGGGTCTCGTAACGCGGCGGCGAGATTTGCTGCGTTACGTGGTCCATCGCGCACCCCTCTTTCCTGCCCAAGCCCGTGGTATACTATCATTCAATGTGGCCAAAAGAGGTAGCCAATAAATGCGCACCCGAATAGTCGCGGTTGTAACGGTAGTTGTGGGGACTTTTGCCTTCGCGGACAATAACACGGCGTCAACGGTGGATTTGGTGGGGCGGAAAGGCGAATTCACCGTCAAGAGCAAAGGCGGAAAAGTCGAAACGTTGACGTCAAACGATTTGCCTCTCGCGAAAGAGCTCATGCCGTCCGCGCCCCGGACGAAACCGGGTGAATCTACGGGTGGAATCGAATCGCAAGCAAAAAAACCACCCTTAAAGCCCCTAGTCGTAAAAGCGCCGGTGGTCGTTGAGGAATCACCCGAAAGCAAGGCCATCCGCGCAGCGGACGTCGAGCAGTTGCGCCAGATGCGAAACCAGGGCGGAGCGTATTTCTATACCGAAGACGACCAACCGGTACCGTTTGAGGAGATCGACCGGCGGATAGCCACTGGGGAGGTCGAGGGACTAAAGGTAGTGGGCCTCCATTTGCAGGAATGGCGCCCGGAGACAAAGTCGTCATCGTCCCGCATTGCAGACGAGCTCCCCGAAACCCCACCCGCCGAAGCGGCTGTGCCGGTAAAAAAACAATACTGAGTGTCCGCCACACTCGACAAAGACTATAGCGTCGGCTTCCGGATCGCATTTTCAGACGCCCTATACGTATACTCCCCTCTTTCGTGACGTGGGGAGGGGGACATGGCCAAACGATTACTACTTACCGGCGCAAACGGCTTTGTCGCGGGCAGTACAATCGAGGCGGCGCTTGGCAATTGGGAAGTCCATGCAGCGTCGCGCGGTCCCGCGCCATTCGATCGCGATGGCCTAGTCTGGCATTCGTTCGATCCATTCGACATGGACGCGTTCCACGATGTCGTTCACGACATTGACCCCGCCGCGGTCATTCACACTGCCGCCATTGCCGACATCGATTTTTGTGAAGCCAACCGCGAAATCGCAACCCGCGTCAACTTCACGTATGCGCATGATCTCGCGGAACTCTGTTGGGACCACGATACCCGCTTCATTTTTTTGTCGACCGATACCGTGTTCGATGGCGAACGCGGAATGTATGTCGAAGACGACATTCCGCGTCCGATCAATTTCTACGCGGACACAAAACTGCGGGCCGAACGCGCGATCAAGGATTTTGGCGGCAATTTTGTAATCGCGCGCGTCGCGCTGGTGATGGGATTGCCGATGTGGGGCGAGGGCAATTCGTTCGTGTCGCGCATGGCCTCGGCCCTGCGTGAAGGTAAACAGGTCACTACGCCAGGAGCAGAAGTTCGCTCGCCGATAGACGTGGTGACACTGGGACGCGCTTTGGCCGAACTTGCGGGAAATACCTACCGCGGCGTCCTTCATCTAAGTGGCAACGATCGGCTCAACCGGCTCGATATGATGCGGCGAATCGCAACTCGACTCGGTCTACCGGCGGAAAATGTTGTCTCGCACGACCCCTCTGGTATCCCAGGCCGGGCACCCCGGCCGCGCGACGTTTCGTTGAACAATCAGAAGGCCGCTGCCACACTGAAAACGCCTATGATCGGCCTGGACGGCGGTCTTGATTTGGTTCTTGCTGCCGCGAAAGCAGACGCCTGAATGGCGCCGGTTCGCTTTGAACTCGAGAGCAAGTTTGGCTCCATCTACGGCGACGAAGAAGAGCGCGCGATAATCGACGTCGTTCGCAAGTACGCCCCAACCAGCGGAACGGAATGCCAGGAATTCGAGCGAGAGTTCGCGCGGTACTGCGGCGTTGAACATGCCCGGACCTGCTCGAACGGGACCGCCGCGCTCTTTCTCTCGCTAATTGGCGCGGGCATCAAGCCTGGTGATCGCGTTATCACGACACCGATGACCTGGATAGCGACCGCTGCCGCCGCAATAACGCTCGGCGCGGAAGTTGATTTTGTCGATATCGATCCCCTGACCTGCAACATCGATCCCCGTCAAATCGAAAACGCAATTACGCCAAGGACCAAGGCTATCATGCCGGTACATCTCTACGGCCAATGTTGCGACATGGACGCGATACTCGATACTGCGCGCGCGCACGGACTTGCGGTTATCGAAGACGCTGCCCACGCCCCCGGCGGCGAATACAAGGGGCGCAAGGCCGGATCGATGGGCACGACGGGCTGCTTCAGTTTTCACGAGCAGAAAAACATGTCCACGCTCGGCGAAGGCGGCATGGTCGTGACCAACGATCCCGGCGTGTTCGAGCGAATGTCGCTGTACCGCTCACATTGCACACGGGTGCATGGAGCGAGCACGAAATACTGCTCGCTCGACCCCGCGATTATTCCAGTCGGTAACCGTCCGTGGTGGCAGGAATTCGATGATTGCGGATACAACTTCCGGATGACCGATGTGCAGGCAGCGGTTGGCCGCATCCAATTGCGCAAACTGGATGAAATGAACCGGCGCCGCATTGCGATTGCCGCGCGAATCACAAACGGGCTTCGTGACGTACCAGGACTTTCCCTAACCGAGCATGCCGTCGATTTCACCCACGTCTATCATCTTTTCCCATTGCGCATCGATGCGGACGCTTTCGGAATGGATAAAGACAACTTTATCGCGACGATGGCCGGAGACTACGGCATCAAAATCGGAACACACTATATTCCGCTTCATTGGAGTACGGCGTTTCAACGGCGCAGGTATCAGCGGGGCCAGTTCCCCAACGCGGAATCGATTTTCACGCAACAGGTGACGTTACCAGTACACCCGCGCCTCACTAACGATGCGGTCGATTACTTGATCGGGAGCATACGCGCATGCCACGTATCTTCTCCCGTCCACGCACAATCTTGACAGAGGAAAAACGAAATGCAAAAAGTGGACTTGCTCGTGATCGGTTCAGGACCAGCCGGCCAGCGCGCCGCGATCCAGGCTGTTAAACTGGGTAAGCGCGTCGTCGTCGCTGAAAAACGCAGTATCGTCGGTGGCGTGTGTACCAACTTCGGGACCATCCCTAGCAAGACCTTGCGGGAAGCGATCCTTCATCTGTCCGGCTACCGCCATCGCAACGTCTACGGACGAAGCTATGCCGTGAAACGCCGCGTGACATTTGGCGAACTCCGCACCCGTATTAACAATGTGATTCAACACGAAGTCGAGGTCGCGCGCGACCGCATGATGCGCACGGGCGTCGAGATTATCGCGGGCACGGCCCGGTTTGAAGCCCCTCATATCGTGCAGATCAATTCAGACAGCACGACCATGTCGATCGAAGCCGCCAAAATTATCATCGCCGCCGGAACAGTTCCGTACCGGGCAGACCGTGTGCCGTTCAATGGCCGGAATATCATCGATACAGATCGCTTGTTCGAAGACGACTTCGAGATGGATGCCCTTCCCAAAAGCATGCTCGTTGTTGGCGCCGGGGTAATCGGTACGGAATACGCCTGCATGTTTGCCACCATCGGAGTCGATACGCGGCTGCTGGATCGGCGCACCGAACTTTTCCGTTTCGTCGATCCCGAAATCTGCGAAGCGCTCACGTACCACATGCGTAGCGAGCGCGTTACCCTTTATCTCGGAAAGGACTTCAAAGAGATGCGGGAGGATGCGCAGGGCAAGGTCATTACTACGCTCAGCAATGGCCGGGAAATCAAGACCGACATGATGTTGTTCGCATCGGGACGGGCTGGCGCGATCAACGATTTGAACCTCGCGGCGGCAGGCGTGACCACTACGTCGCGCGGCCTTATCGAGGTAAACGAGAATCTCCAAACAAACATCGATCACATCTACGCGGCGGGCGATATCATCGGTTTTCCGGCACTGGCGTCCACCTCGATGGAGCAGGGAAGGCAAGCAGCGTGCCGCGCCTTTGGCGTGCCGTTCAAGGTTGAGAGGCAGTTGCTCCCCTATGGCATTTACACCATCCCTGAAATCTCGATGGTGGGAAAAACCGAGCGCGAGCTAATGGAAGAGGAAGTTCCATACGAAATCGGAATAGCGCGCTACCGCGAAGTGTCCAAGGGAAAGATCATGGGCGACGAGCACGGCATGTTGAAGCTCGTTTTTCATCAGAAGACTGGCCGGCTTCTTGGCGTTCACATCATCGGTGACGGCGCGTCCGAGCTGGTGCACATTGGCCAGGCGGTCATGTCTTACAGCGGCTCCATCAGCTATTTTGTGGACACCGTATTCAACTACCCGACCCTCGCGGAAGCGTACAAGATCGCCGCGCTCAATGGATTGAAACGCATCGGCGCGACTGCGCTCACGGAAGGTGAATTCGAGGCGCCAAAGACATTGATCGCCGAAGAGGTGTGGATCGACGAGAACGCTGCGCACGTCCCGCCCAACGGTTCGTGATCCCCGCGCAACGCTTCCCCTGAATATGCGATACTCTTCGCACCCATGATTACGCTTGCAGAGAAAACTGCCTTGGTCACCGGCGCGGCTAAACGGCTGGGACGCGCGACCTCACTTGCATTGGCAAACGAGGGCGCAAACATTGTCGTGCATTACGCCACGTCGAAGTCCGAGGCCGAAACGCTCGCGCACGAAATCGAGTCCGCCGGTGTCAAGGCGTGGACCGTCAAAGGCAACCTTGCGAATCCCGCCGAAGCGCCCGAACTGTTCGAACGAGCGCGATCAGCCGCGGGTTCGATAGAACTACTCGTGAATAACGCTTCTATTTTTCCCGAGTCTACATTTGCGGAGTTCGGGTCCGATGAAGTCCATGCGAACATTGATTTGCATGCCATCGCTCCCGCGTTTCTCGCGCGCGCCCTGCATCGGACCGGGGTCACCGGCGCCGTCGTCAATATGATCGATTGCATGATTGCGGACTATGATCGGAAACATCTCGCCTATCACCTGAGCAAACGCATGCTACACACGCTCACCCGCATCATGGCGGTCGAATTGGCACCGCGCTTGCGCGTGAGCGGGGTTGCACCCGGCCTTGTGCTGCCTCCCGTGGGCAAAGACGAGAGCTACCTCGCGACATTGGCTTCAACCAATGCACTCAACCGTTTCGGAAGCCCGGAAGATATTGCGGCCACCGTCGTATTCTTGATGAAAAGCGATTTTATAGCCGGTGAAGTAATCTATGTTGATGGCGGGAGAAACCTTCGGGGGAGCATGTACGGTGGATAGGCCGTTGGACAGGATTCAGATCAGCGATTTGATGTGCCGATGCATCGTCGGAATCAATCCCGATGAACGGTTGCACAAACAGGATGTCGTGTTGAATATCGCGCTTGAAGCGGATTTACGCGAGGCCTGTGGCAGCGATCGCATTGAAGATACGGTAAACTACAAAACCATCAAGGAATCCGTGCTTCGGCTTGTCGAGCAGTCTTCGTATCTACTCATCGAGCGGCTTGCGCAATGCATTGCCGAAGCCTGTTTTCGTGATCCGCGCGTAAGAATCGCCCATGTGTCGGTGGACAAGCCCGGCGCGCTACGTTTCGCGCGCAGTGTGTCCGTATCAATAACGCGGTACCGCGGCGAACATGGCGAATGAACTCAAGACAAACCCGGTATTGATAGCGATTGGTGCGAACATCGATCCAGAGGATAATATCCGGATTGCTCTAAAGTTGTTGCGAACGCACATGCCGGTTTCCGCAATTTCGACGTTCTACTACACACGAGCAGTTGGCGCTCCCGATCAACCAACTTTTATCAACGGCGCGTGCAAAGTGGAGACAAAAATGATGCCGCAACAGCTCAAATCAATTTTACGCGATATTGAACGCAAGGTCGGCCGGGTACGGACTGCTGACAAGTATGCGGCGCGCGAAATCGATCTCGACATAGCACTTTACGGGGACCATACGGTGGATGAACTGGATTTGCGTATTCCTGACCCAGACATTCCACATCGTCCGTTTCTAGCCGTTCCTCTTGCGGAACTTGCTCCGAATTGGTTTGTGCCCGGAGCCGGCGCTACATTACAGGAGCTCGCCGCGCGCCAAAGTAAAGACGGGCTCGAGCCCGTTACTACACTCACGGAAGTGCTGAAAAAGGAGTTTCCCGGTGAATCTGCAACGAGTTGAAGAATTGGTGCGTGAACTCCTCGTCGAAATTGGCGAGGACCCGGCGCGCGAAGGCCTTGTCAAAACGCCGCAGCGCGTGGCATTGGCCTACGAGTACCTGACCTCCGGCTACCGCACGGACCTTGCGGATATCGTGAACGGAGCGGTGTTCGAGGCGCACGCGAACAACATGATCATCTCGCGGGACATCGAGCTCTACAGCCTCTGCGAACACCATATATTGCCGTTTTTCGGCGTGTGCCATATCGGGTATGTCGCGCAGGACAAAGTGATTGGCTTGAGCAAGCTATCCCGGATCGTGGATTACTATGCGCGACGGCTTCAGATTCAGGAACGGCTGACCCGCGAAATCGCCCAGGAAGTCATCGACGTCACCGGCGCTGAAGGAGTTGGCGTAGTTATGGAATGCAGGCATATGTGCATGATGATGCGCGGCGTGGAAAAGCAAAACTCAATCATGACCACTTCGTCGGTGCTAGGAAGCTTCCTGCGCGAACAAGCCACGCGCACGGAATTTCTGCATCTCATCAACCGTAGTCCAAGATTTGTGCAAGGACTTTAACGATCACATGGACTGTCCATTGCAAGGGCAGTCCATGTGGATCGTCTAAAGTCAGCCTGTATCTTGCTGATGTTAGTTGGTGGGTTCCCCAACACGCAGTCGCGCTTCGATTGTTTTGATCACTCCGCCTTCGGGCATTTTTCCGGACTTCGCAAACTCGTCCGCTTCACCCATGACGATTGCCCAGAGAGAGTCCTTGGAATCGTCTCCGATTAAGTGAATACGCTGCTTTTCCTCGTATTCGGCGGTCCATACCTTTCGCACGTCTGCCCAGAAGGGCGCTGTCTTCTTCCAGTAGTCGTATGCCGCGGAGAAATCTTCGCCCGTGACGCGGTCATACGTGTTGATGCCGGCTTCGCGCGCGATGGCCTGCGTGGCGTTGTCCCTCAAGCGCAGCTTGTAGTTGTCCTGCTCATGAATCCATCCGTCTTTGGTGATGCTGTGACGGTTCTGTCCGACAAGCACATCGTAATCGCTGCGTTGCGTGTGCTCACGGCGCGGCAATGGACGCCACGTTTCATTCGAATCCCAATACGAATAGTCCGCGATATGCGTCCACCGCCCATAACCCTCATAGCGAGGGCTGTCATCCACCATGTAAACCGTCTGCGTCCAGGCGCCGCGTACTTCATCGTTGGACAATGTCCTTGGCTCCCAGGTCAGATGGCCGCGGAATTCGTGGATCACGTTGTCCTCGTATTCCCAGTCCTGGCGCCAATGTTTAATCACCTGGCCGCCTCCGAACATCAAAAGGTGTTGGAGGCTGATGAAGTCGCCGTGGTCTTCCACCAGCACAACCGTTTCTTTCGCAAGGGTCTGATCTGGCTTGCTCACCGGTGCTTGCGTATCAAACCGCAAGGTTTCGTGAAAATCGAAGGTTACTTCGTATTCGCCGGCCATCGCGAGTATCGCCTTGCGATCTTGTTCAAACGACGCGGGGCGCGCCACGTTCGAGGTGTCAGCTACGTCTGCCATGCCTGCTGTGGCGGCGTTGTGCGCGCATCCGGCGAACGCCGACATGGACAGCACAATCGTGGCCGTCGTAATTCCTGCATGGTTCATGATCACAAATCTCCTGTTACGTTCAGTCTTCAATGCGCCGCAATTTCGCCAAACACCAGCGCGACATCGCTGGTAACCGGCGGTTTGTCTGACAATTTCACGAATTCGACGTGGCCATCAAGGTAGAGCACGTTCGCTCCTCCCGGAATGTGATTGAATTCCGCGATATATGTGCTCAACCGATCCGTCATTGTCCAAACTGTGCTTTGCGCGCCCGAAGAGCGCGACGGATCATTTATGTCTGTCACCAAAAAGCGTTCGATGCCTTCCTTGAGCCGGTGGACCGTGTTCCCGCC
>JAWXCN010000013.1:0-24258 GCA_034408725.1 Candidatus Hydrogenedentota bacterium | reverse complement strand
GGCAACATTACCGGCACTTCGGTCGCATGGAACAGCACCAGCGTTGCGCCGAACTGGCGTGCGAGCGATTCCGCGAAGGGCCGCGCCTTTTCCGAGAACGGCGAGAAATCCGTGGGGAAGAGTACCCGGCGTATCGCCAGCGCGCCATCCTTTCTGGTGGGCTCTTTTACGCTAAGCACGGGAACCGGGGATTCGCGCACGATGCGCTCGGCGACGCTTCCGAACACGAAGTGCTGGAACCCGGATCGTCCGTGCGTGGCCAGCACCACAAGCGTGGACTGCGTCTCTTCAATCAATCTCAGGATTTCGTGCGTGGGGTTTCCTACAACGAGATGCTGATCGGCCGAAACGCCTTCCGCTTTGGCCTCCGCCGCGCGTTGCGCGAGCCCCTGTTCGCCATAGACGCGCATTGTCTGAAGCAACTCGACCGCGCCCGCTCCGCCAAGCGACATATCGTCGCCGCGAACGCCAGCCAACATTGTCGCATCAACGACGTGTACGAAGTGCAAGGTCCCGTTGAACTGTTTCGCAAGCGCCAGAGCATAGGTCCGCGCATGGTCGGCCTGTTCCGAGAAATCTGTGGGGACAAGTATGCTGCTGTTGCGAAACATGTGGACGCCCTCGCATGCGTGTGGAAGTGGTGGATTCGTTCGCTGATAGTACACTGGGGCGTGGATGGGAATCGATTTAGCGGTAACCCGCTCGCGCACTCCTTATGTCAGCGGGGAGTTCGGGTACGAGAACCGAACACTTGCAATTTTGTGTTTTCCCGCGGTCGAATGATACGATTTGAACCTGTGTACCCAAAATGTTCCGTGGCGCTGCATTTGCGGCCTGCCCAGGTTAGGGAGATAAACCATGCCTCTTGTGCCCATGCGACAGATACTCGATGAAGCCGCCAAAGGCGGTTACGGCGTCGGCGCGTTCAACGTCAACAATATGGAACAAATCCAGGCGATCATGGAAGCGGCCCACGAAACGAAAAGTCCCGTGATCATCCAGGCCAGCCGCGGCGCCCTCAAGTACAGCCGCATGATCTACCTGAAAAAGCTCATGGAAGCCGCGGTGATCGAATACCCGCACATCCCCGTCGCGCTACACCTCGACCACGGCAACAGCATCGACACCTGCAAACAGGCCATCGAACTCGGCTTCACTTCCGTCATGATGGACGGCTCCCTCGGCGAAGACGGCAAAACGCCTAATTCGTATGAGGAGAACGTCGAAGTCACGCGCGCGGTCGTCGAACTGGCCCATCCCCTCGGCGTCACCGTTGAAGGCGAACTCGGTTGTCTTGGCGGTATTGAAGACGGGCACGGCGCGGGCATCGCGGTTGACGACACGGAACACCTCACCGACCCGGTGCAGGCCGAAGAATTTGTCGCATTGACCGGTGTGGACGCGCTCGCGGTCGCCATCGGCACCAGTCACGGCGCTTACAAATCGTTGCGCAAAGACCCGAAGACCGGGGAAATGCTGCCCCCCGCGCTCGCGATGGAGCGCATCCACGAAATTCACGAGCGCATGCCGAACTGCCACATGGTGATGCACGGCTCGTCGAGCGTGCCCAAGCACCTTGTCGATATCATCAACCAGTACGGCGGGAAAATGCCGGGGACGTATGGCGTACCCGTTGAACAGATTCAAGACGGCATCAAGCACGGCGTGCGCAAGATCAACGTCGATACCGACAGCCGCCTTGCCATGACCGGCGCAGTGCGCAAGGTGCTCATTGAGCATCCCGACAAGTTTGACCCGCGCGACTGGCTCGGACCCGCGCGCGAGGCAGCCAAGCAGGTCTATCTCAGCCGGATGAACTCGTTCGGACAGGCGGGGCACGCGGGCACGTATTCGCAGATGAGCCTCGACGACATGAAGAAACTCTACAAGTCCGGAGCTATTGCCGCCGCGGTGAAGTAGTCCCGGTTCCATGCAAAAATATCGGCGGGCGCTTGAGTGGGTAGCTCAAGCGCCCGCTTCTATATTCCAACGCACGACAGGTGCGCCGGACGGGTTGGATTTAGAAAAACCCTTCGCCGACAACGTGGATTTAAGATAGAGCAAGGGTGATGCCAGTTTGAGAGCTTTGCACGTTGACCATCCGCAAGTCCTTTATTGTATGGAGGATACATCGTTTTCAAGATGCTCGCGGGGAGACACAAAAACCCGTCCGCCCCGTCCCGATTCCAGAATCGGGACTCCAGATTGTTCAGTATGTTTACACTCTAGGGAAACCACATCCCCCTAAATCCCCCTTCAAAGGGGGACTTTCAAGATGGCTGATTCGAGGTATCTTGGCACTCCATCGTGATTACCGCATCGACGTTGGTTGGCGTAATGAGTCCCCCGTCGTCCATCTCCGATAAACAGCCAAAGCGGCGCCTTGGGGGCCGCCGCAGTCCAAATAGGCTTCCTGCTAAGGGGAGGGACTATTTGGACTGCGGTGGCGGAGCGGGTAGCGCAGACACCGCTTTGGCTGTATGTGGGCGACAACTTCAAGCGCACAGTAAGGGGCTCAGCGGGGACTTTCGAGATAGGTACATCCAACTATTTTGCTACTTCATCGTGATTTAACGCGATCGACGTTGACTGGCTTCTTAAGTCCCCCTTTGAAGGGGGATTTAGGGGGATGTTACCCTGCGATGGAATCGGCGGCTGCGATAGGCTGTTGGCAACGGAAGAAAACGGTGCGCGCAATGACCCCACGTTCCCCGGTGTGGACAGTTGGAATCGTCCTCATTTGCATCGCGCCCGCGCAGCCCGAAGACCATCCCGTAAAGGAGACCCCGGTGACCACCGCAAACGCGGCGCCCAAACATACCAACCGTCTCGCGCACGAGACGAGCCCCTACCTCCTCCAGCACGCGCACAACCCGGTGAATTGGTATCCGTGGGGCGAGGAGGCGCTGGAGAAAGCGCGCGTAGAAGACAAACCAATCTTTCTTAGCATCGGTTATTCGGCTTGTCACTGGTGCCATGTGATGGAGCGGGAATCGTTCGAGAAGGAAGACGTAGCGGACATCCTCAACGCGCATTTCATCAGCATCAAGGTTGACCGCGAAGAGCGCCCCGACATCGACGAGATTTATATGACCGCTGTGCAGATTCTGACCGGCAGCGGAGGATGGCCAATGTCGGTCTGGCTCACGCCCGAACTCAAACCGTTCTACGGGGGCACGTATTATCCGCCAGAGGATATGTACGGCCGGCCTGGGTTCAAGACGGTGCTCAACTCGATCGCGCAGACCTGGAAGGAGCGCCGGGATGAAGTTTCCAAAAGCGCGGACCAACTGACGGACTACGTGAAACAAACTACCAGCGCGAAGGCCGCGGAACCGGGCGAGCTGTCGTATGCGCTCGTCGAAGGCGCGGTGAATGAACTGCGCTCCACGTTCGATCCGCATTACGGCGGGTTCGGCGGCGCGCCAAAATTTCCGTCCGCGCCGTCTATCGCCGTTTTGCTCCGCCACTATTACAACACCGGTGACAAGCAGTCGCTCGAAATGGCGGCGTTCACGCTCACGCGCATGTTCAACGGTGGCATGTACGATCATCTCGGAGGCGGGTTCCATCGGTACTCCGTGGATGCGCAATGGCTCGTGCCGCACTTCGAGAAAATGCTGTACGACAACGCGCAGCTTGTGCCGGTGTATCTCGAAGCATTTCAAGCAACGGGCGACCCGCTATTCGCGCGCGTTGCGCGGGAAGTGCTCGATTACGAGTTGCGCGATATGCAGGACCCCGGCGGCGCGTTTCATTCCACCGAGGACGCGGACAGCGAAGATGAGGAAGGCAAATTCTACGTCTGGAAGCAGGACGAAATCATGGACGCGCTCGGCGACGCTGACGGTTATTTGTTCTGCCAGTTTTACAACGCGCGGCCCGGCGGTAATTTCAGTTCGCACGAAAAATATCATGCGGGCAAAAATATTCTGCACATCACGCGGCCCGCGGATGTCGTTGCAAAAGAATTCAGCATGTCCACGGGAGACTTCGAGAAAAAGATCGCGGAGTGCCGAGCGAAGCTTTTGACCGGACGCGCAAAACGCGTGCGCCCGGGGTTGGACGACAAAGTGCTCTCGTCGTGGAATGGGCTGATGATCTCCGCGCTGGCGCAGGGGTATCAGGTACTTGGCGATTCGCGGTACCGCGATGCCGCCGAACGCGCGGCGAAATTTCTCATGAACGACATGCGCGAAGACGGAGTTCTCCTGCGCACGCACCGCAAGGGTGAAAGCCGGTTGCCGGGCTATCTCGATGATTACGCGTTTACATCGCTGGGCTTGATTGATTTGTATGAAGCGACGTTTGACGCGCAATGGCTCGATGCCGCAGATACACTCGCGAAGGAGATGGTCGAGCATTTCTGGGACAAGGAAGCTGGCGCGTTTTTCTCGACGACGGAAAATCACAAGCATCTGCTCACGCGCACCAAGCCGACGTACGATGGCGCGGAACCTTCTGGCAACACCATGGCCGCGACCGCGCTGTTGCGTCTCGCGAAACTGCGCGACAACAAGGACTACTTCGATAAGGCGCACACCGTGCTCAAGCTCAACGTGGAAAACATGTCTGGCGCGCCGCGCGGTTTCATGAAAATGATCAGCGCGGTGGATTTTATCGTGAACGCGCCGAAGGAGATCGCGATTATCGGTCCCGCAAACGGTGAGGATACGCGCGCGCTGTTGTCCGCGTTGCACGCGCAATTTGTTCCCAATAAGGTCGTCGCATTTGCGGAGTCTGCTGACGGTACGAACATGCCCTTGCTCCAAGGAAAGACTCTCGTCAACGGAAAAGCTGCGGCCTATGTGTGCAAGGACTACGCCTGCCAGGCGCCGGTCACGTCGCCGGAGGAATTTGTTAAACTACTCGTTGGAGCGCTGCCGCTTAGTCGTTAGGTCTGCCAAGGTGATTTGAGTAATCGTGGAGGCCATTTGTGCCCCAAAGTGAAAGCGGTAGCTGCGTCCGAAGCGGACTCCGCTACCGCAGTCAAAAATAGTTTGGAGTGCGGTTGATGCATCGTTTCTTTGCGGTACTTGCGGCGGCGCTGTGCGCGTTCGGCGCGCACGCGCAATTGTCTTCGAGCAAAGATAAAGTCTCGCTGACGTTCCATACGTCGCACGACGGCGTAGTCCCCGGCGGCACGATACAAGCCGCGGTCGTCATTGCCATTCAGGATGTTTGGCACATCAACAGCAACAAACCGCACGAAAAGCTGCTGATCCCCACCGTGCTGAAACTCGACGCGCTCGACGGGGTAACCGTTTCGCAAATCATTTATGAACCCGGCAAGGACATGACCTTCTCGTTTTCGTCCACGCCGATGTCGGTATACGAACATCAGTCGCCCATCGGCATTACGTTGAACATCGCCGATACCGTCGCGCCGGGCACGCTGACCTTGAAAGGTTCGTTGCGCGTCCAGGCGTGCAATGACAAGAGCTGCCTTGGACCTGCGAACATCCCCGTCGAAATTCCCATCACCGTGCTCGCGCCGGGGACAACGCCCGCCGCCCGGGAACCAGAACTGTTCGCGGCGATCGAAAAAAATGCGCAAGCCGCGCCGCCGGAAACGCCGGTTACCCTCGCACAAACGACCGATACGCCCACAATAACGGGAACGCCGGCCGCGGCTGCCGCGCAATCGTGGACCGAAACGCTCCCGAAATTCTCCATCGCCGCGCAGACCGGCGGCTATCTCAATTCGGAAGAGTTCATGGGGTGGATTGATCGCGCGCAACGCGGGGTGGACGCGCCGGAAGCCACCGGACTGGCCGCGCGACTCCGCAGCGTGTTCAGCGGCGGTTTCACGTTGAAAGGCTTGGGACTCCCGCTCGTTGTCCTGCTCACGCTCATCGGCGGCGTCGCGCTGAACCTCACGCCTTGCGTGTTGCCGCTCATTCCCGTCAACCTCGCGATCATCGGCGCGGGCGCAAGGGCCGGCTCTCGCACGAAAGGGTTTCTGCTCGGCGGCATGTATGGACTCGGCACCGCGCTGTTGTACGGCGTGCTCGGCGTCGTCGCCGTGCTCGGCGCGGCCAGCTTCGGCACGCTCAACGCGCAATGGTGGTTCAACGCGTCCATCACCGTTGTGTTCATCGCGCTCGCGCTCGCCATGTTCGACGTCATCGTCATCGACTTCACCAAATACCAGCAAAAACTTGGCGTCAAAAAAGATTCCGGCAACTTCCTCTTCGCGTTCGTCATGGGCGCGATCAACGCGCTGCTCGCAGGCGCATGCGTCGCGCCAGTCGTCATCGCTGTCGTGCTGTATTCGCAGGACGCATATTCGGGCGGATCGAAAGCCGCGCTCGCGTTGCCGTTCCTCCTCGGCGTCGGCATGGCCCTGCCGTGGCCGTTCGCGGGCGCAGGCCTGTCGCTATTGCCAAAACCCGGCATGTGGATGGTGCGCGTGAAGCAGGTCTTCGGCGTGTTCATCCTCGCGTTCGCGCTGTACTACGGCTACCAGGCCTACGAACAATTCAGCGCGCGCTACCTCGTCGACCGCAAAGCCGTGCTCGCCAGCGCGCAATCGAAAAATGAGGCGGGCTGGACGTCTTCGCTCGACCAAGGCCTAGCGCAAGCGCTCAAGGAAAACAAACCCGTCCTCATCGACTTCTGGGCCACCTGGTGCAAGAACTGTCTCTACATGAACGAAACCACCTTCCAGGACCCAGAAGTCCTCAAACAACTCGAAGGTTTCGTCAAAGTAAAATACCAGGCCGAAGAACCCGACGCCTCGCCGCACGCGGAACTGCTCGAAAACTTTCAATACGTCGGCCTGCCGTTGTACGTCGTGTTAACGCCAAAATAATTTTTTTACACCACGAAGACACGAAGAACACGAAGAGTGTATTGCATTAAATTTTCGTGCTCTTCGTGTCTTCGTGGTGATGCTAATGTGACCGCAACATCGCGCCACGTTGTTGTGCGTGGAACAATAGCCATGGACCAATCAGCATTCCTGCTATAGCGCTTGCGAGCAGCGCAATTGCGAATGACCGCGAATAGTCCATGACGAATATAAACGGGCCAAATAATCCGAATGATAACGTGGAGGCGACAAAAATTATCCGCAGGATTTGCTGTTGAATTAAAAATGCGAGTGCCGCTATTACCTGCGAGATACCAAAGGAATATGCGATCACCATCGCTACTTCAGCGAACGGGAATTCGGAAAATATCGCCTCAGTCAATACCGCTGAAAAAAGCCAACAGACATGAGCGCAAGCGAACCCTAAGACAATGTGGTTGACTTTTTGCCATCCGTTCCATGGCATCGACTTCAAGGGTCTCATCACGCTCAAATTTCCGCATAGCACGACAAATGCCAGAATGGGCAAGCCTACAAACACAATCACCGACAAATTCTTGTTTTCAAAAGGATCGACCAGCTTCATCAATGGAATACTCAAAGGTGAGATTAACGATACTGCGCATAACATCGATGATTGGAAGGTGATCGGGCTGTACCGCATGCGTCTCCAATAGCGGTTGCGGTCCCACTTCCATGGACCTTTTCGAGTAGATGAGGCCTGTGAACGATACCGGTAGTCGTCCATAGCATAACCAACAAGTTCAGCCCGTCTACCATAAGACCAACCGATTCCAGCCGCGCAGACCAAATTCCAAAACACTTGCACTGTATCAAGCGCGAGCAGACTCACACCGATGGGCCGTGCAGCCACGGCGATAACTGGCAGGGCGATTAGTGGAACAAGATTTCCGATACTCGTCCGATACGATTGCATCACCGCAGACCACGACGCGACCCCCACCACGCTTATAACGGCCCACAACCCGCGCACCAGTATCGTCACCGCGTCGTCAGACTCCGGCAACAGCAATGCGATCGGAAAACTAGTAACAACTACAGCGATCGGAATCCATATTATAGTTGCGAACCAGATTAATGCCGACAGTCGAACACGGTCAACAGGAAGAAATCCCAAAATGCGTCCCAATTCATGAACAACCGCAGCCGGGATCATCGCTCCTACCAGAACAAAAAGGACGACGCTAAACTGCTTTACGTGTGGCAGTCCCGAAGTGGGCAGCATGAATTCAGGCTCCCCCGCGATTGTCGCCGCAACGCTCCCTACTGCGATTGCTATCGGCAACGCTCCCAACCATACCAAAGGCACATCACGACATAGTTGAACGACGCGCGAAAAACCGCGCCGCCAACTATGTCCACTACTTTCCATTTCTAACTACCTTTCAAACTTACTCGCCCAACTTGCGCCACTTGCGTTTTTTTGCGGCTGTTCTTTTCCTAAATCTGCGTTAATCTGCGCAATCTGTGGACGATCTTCATCACGAAAAAACGGCCCGCGTTTTTGGGGAATTGAGTTCGGGAACGAGCAACAATTTTCCCCAAACTGCGAAACATCAGAACGGATTTCGGCATCTTCGTAAAATTGATTGTCAATAAAAAACACCTGTTTACCTTTTCATGGCATGGTCCACGCTCCATTTGCCGAAAGGCTGATAAGCCAATAAGAAAGCGCCAAAACAGGCCGAAAACACCGAGTAGTCCAACGTGTATTTAATGTGCGTGTTGAGCGCCATTCCTGTTGCGAAAATTAGCAATAAAACACCGGAACAAAATGCCGTTTGTTTTATTTTGTAACCCAGGATTAAAAAAATACCAAGCAGCACTTCCAGAAATGTGGCCCCAACCGCAAGGATTAGCAATAAAATTCCCGATGCGCCAAAAGTAAGGGAACTCGTATATTGCGAAAAATGATCCCAATTTCCCCAAGCGGTCAACGGGGATTCCGGCGGGCCCCAATATCCCAACCGATCGGCCACGGCAGATAAAAACGCAATTCCCAAAGCGCTTCGAAGCAATAAAACAGTTAGCTCTTTCATAATAACCTATGATTGTTAAAGTAAAAATGGCGTTTATTTCACGACAAATTTTACTTCTTCCAAGCCCGAATTGCCTGTTTTTGAATAGTAGGCATCAAACACGCGCATCGTCTTTCATCAGCGCTACGAACAATTCCTCCAACGTCACCGGCGCGGTCGAAATATCGCTCATGCCGTGCGCGTGCAACCGGTCCACCGCGTTCGTCTGCGTATCGAGCAGCACGCGCCAACGCTCGCCCTCCTGCCGTTGCACCCACACACCTTCGAACTGCTGCGGACGCGCGCCGTTCGACGTGAGGCAATCCACCATCTTGAACCGTTCCACCAACTCGCTGGTCGGCCCTTCCAACAGCATCCGGCCGTTCTGAATGATGCCGATGTGGTCGCAGAACCGTTCGAGTTCGTCGAGGTTATGCGACGAAATAAAAACGGTGCGGTTTTCGTCCTGCACCGCGTCGAGCAGGTCCGTAAACACTTCCCGCTTCGACACCGGATCCAACCCGGACAACGGTTCGTCCAGCAGCAATAACGCGGGCCGATGTGCCAACGCGATCACCAGGTTCAGTTTCGTGCGCGACCCGAACGACAACGTGCCGATCGCGTCGTTCACGTTCAGACTGAACCGGCGCAGCAGGTCTTCGCAATACGCGTCGTCCCAATCCGGATAAAAACTGCGCACAAACCCAATCGCGCGGCCCACGCGTCCCCACGCGGCAAACGACAGGTCCGGGCTCACATACCCCACGCGCGATTTCACCGCCACCTCGTCGCGCGCATGGTCCAACCCAAACACTTCGATCGTGCCCGCGTCGTTCTTGCCCATGCCCATCACAAGATCGATGGTAGTCGTCTTACCTGCGCCGTTCGGCCCGATGAACCCGTATATCGCGCCCTTCGGGACCGTCACGTCCAACGGACCCAACGTGAACCGCGCAAATTTCTTGACCAACCCGCGAATCGTCATTGCGTTTTCAGACATAGCGCCAACTCCACATTAAGAGGTTTAACCACGGGGACACGGGAATCACGGGGAAATCCATAAGAAACCACGTGGACACGGGGAGCACGGGGCGGTAACTTCGCCTCGTGTCCTCACGAAAACTACGGGAACGCGCGCGGAGCGCTTTGGAGTGCGGCGTGTCAGCGCCGCTTTTCTTCGGAACCGCGCTCCCACCGGGTACATGCCAGCAAGCGCTTCTCGCCAATTCGTTGATCTCGATAAAACAGGTTGTCGCTCCGGCGTGAAGTGAAAGCGGCGCTGACACGCCGCACTCCAAGGCGCTTCGCGCGGCGATGGTGGAGGTACTCAAGTAGCTGCGCATCGATCTTTGCTTGGCGCGTATAGTGTGTGTTTCGTGTCTCATATCAGGCTATACCGTTTGGATATGAATGAAATTGTCACAATCGAACCGATAAACACGATTGGCGCGGCGCCTAGAAACACGTATCGGGAGCAGAACGGCGCGGCAATCGCCGCCAAAATGATGACCATCCCGAAAATTGTCATTGGGTCGTCGTCAACTTCATCCGAAAGGCGCTCTTTATTGCGCTCGACCAGTATTGCTGCGGTGCCGAGAATCAACAACGACAGCCCCATTCCGTACAGTATTCCAGCGCCAATCCAAACGGGCTGCTGGTCCCACACTATCCATAGCCAGGGAGAAGCTCCCAGACCGGCCGCGCACGGGACAGTAAGTCGCAGCCCCACGACAAATCGAATCAGGAATTCCCGCGAAACCGGCGAAGCCCGGAGCGGCTTTGCGATCTGCGTTCTATTGAAATTCAGTGATGCGCTGGAGGCGATCGCGCCCAAGCAGGCGACTGTCACACTCGGGAGCACCGACCCGCTAAATTGCACCCCTAGGAACCAAAACACAAATGCCAAGATTGCGCAAACGAACGTGGTGAGCAAGATCGCCTGTTTTGCCCTGGTCATGATTTGCGCGCGAAACGGACGTGGTTGTCCCCACGCCACCGCCGTCGCACTGTCGGCCACGAAGTCAAAGTCCGAATCGGCTATCTCCCCATTTACACTTTGACCATTCACCGGTTGAGCTATACAGAACCGGCTGAATTCTTGAAATTCGAATCGAAATAATTCGGTTCGCCATCGGTACGAAAGTGCGATTGCCAGCAGACATATAACCGGATAGTAAATGGGAGTTGTCGGTAAAAGTGCGTGCGAATTTAGTACGAATGGCGTTGCGCAAAGACCTGTCGCGGCCAATTGCGATCCAATACTCAATCGTCGAGTCAAGGCTACACTTAAAAATAACAGCGCATGAATGGTCATATAAAAGATAGGAAGCTCAAACACGCGATACCACGGCCACGGGACACCAGCCCGATAGCCTGCGAATACGAAAATACAATTTGCAAAAATCGAATACACACAGGGAATCACTATGACGTATACCCACCAGTGCGCGTTTTGTTTTGCCAATCGAGGTATAGGAAGCGTGTGGATTGCGCGTTTCCAATTGTCGATTTCGAGACTTACGCAAAAGATACCGGTCGCGAAGATCGGAGGTGCCCATAGTGCGAGACTTAATGCATAGATACTGCCGCTTGAAAAGCTGAATGCTATTCCAGCCAAAACTGTCGAAATTGCGGCAGACCCAAACGCCACGTATCCATAACCCAGCAACTCGCGTTGGAACGGCATCAGTTGTCGCAACATCCGTTCCTCAAGCATACGCATTTCGTGAAATGGGGTGATGTTCGATATGAAGCCGCGAATTCCCATAGCCTTTATTTCACGACATCGAGACGCTTGTTAGAAGTAAGTGATGAACGATGGGGTGTCTCCGCGAGGTTTCCACTAAATTCTTTCGCAAAGGAACCCGCGCGGAGCGCCTTGGAGTGCGGCGTGTCAGCGCCGCTTTTCTTCGGCAACGCGCTCCCACCAAGTGCATGCGAGTAAGCGCTTTTCGCCAATTCGTTGATCTCGATAAAACAGGTTGTCGCTCCGGCTTGAAGTGAAAGCGGCGCTGACACGCCGCACTCCAAGGCGCTTCGCGCGGCGGTGGTGAAGTTTTTCGTGATTCCGCACTGGATTGCATCTCAAACACCTCGCTGCCGGTATTGGTAAAAGAAGAAATGCGCACAACCAACCAGGAGTACAACCGGTGTCGCATAAACCGTCAGTCGTTGGAAGAGAGGTTCCAGAAAAGTCATAACAACGAAGAGCGAAAACAGACCGAATTGTAGAAAGGGTAGCTCGATGTTCAGTGCAATTGCTGAAATGTGTGGCTTTGCTTCGGTAATCGTGACAATGGCCATCGAAAGCATGCTTATTGCGATGCCTACGGCCAACAGCATTCCAAGAGCATGGCCTTTTATGTTCAGGTCGAATGCAAGGATCGTGAGCGGCGTGGTTATGACGAACATGAGCACAGCCGGCGCGATGGCGACCAATAACGCGTAAAGACATCGCCCGTGCGCAGGCATTGGAAGAATTCTATATATATTGAATCGCCGCCGCTCCAACATAATGGCGACTATGCTGGAAGCGCACGCGACTGCGATGGCCCAAGCGGAGGGATTGGTGAAATCCGTTCTTGGGTTGGGTCCACTCCAGTTTGGCATCAGGCAAATGGCCATCGCAAGACCGAACATACATCCGAGCGTGCATACCCTTAAAAATCTCTTTCGCAGCGGCATTGGAATCCGAGACAACGACTGTGGATTCGCCTCGACCGGGTGCTTCAAGACGGACTTCGATTGTGTGCGAAGCGCAGCGGGCAATGGGGGCGGTTCAACGCTCTTACGGATGACATCCTTGTGAAGAAACTCTTCGGCGGACACTGAAATACCGTGAATCGAAGGTTCAACGGAAAGTTCCCGGGAAATAGGATCAAAATTGGTTAGTTGGGATTTTCTAAAGAAAGAAATAACGAGCGCAATTACCGACCATGAGATGGTGATTGGCATGCCCGGAAAGAAGACGGCATCCACCAACACGGGGACAGTCGCGAATGCCATTACGGCGATGACGAACGCCAGTCGGGATCCCAGGTCTCGGGATACCGTCGCCGCGGAAAACAAGGTTGCATGGAAAGCCAAGCATGTGACGCCGTAGAAGAGAATGTTTTCATCCGCCCAGGAATGCGGCTCCTCGCGATGCGATCCCGCGTATATCAACACTGTTTGTGCGATTGGCACTGTCAGCACATAAAACAACCATCCCAGCGTTCCAATTTGGTTTCGTTCAATCGGGAGCGTATAGATGACGTGCATCCATTCCGAGCGCAAGTGGACAGCGCATCCAACCAGCACGAAAAATGCTCCGAAAATGATAGCGACCGTAGATACGAGGATCGGAACCTGTTCGAGCCCGCTGCCGGTGGTTTCGCCAAATGAGAGTGACCTGCCCAGCTCAACATAAATTATTGCTGGCCAAAGCAGCCAACCTGCGGATTTTCTGAAGACCAGGAGGTAAAATCGCAGTATTTTCACCAGATTTGGCGCGCGCGTGTTCATTGCGTGATTCCGTACGTGCGGTAGGGCACGGTTCCGCGAGAAATCAAATGATATACGCTCACTGTTCCGAGTGCGGCAAGGACCAACCCAAATGCGGATGCTACGGCATATTGGCGTAACCAGACCAATACGACCTCTGCGACTGCGAAAGCGAGCGGCACGGTGGCCATGATGAGTCGCAAAGGCTTGTTTGCACCAAAAGCAAAACCCAAGGTACACGCCGCGGCGATTAACATTGTCCCCGTGGTGCCAATTATCCATGCAATGAAGAATACTCGAGTACTATTCAGATAAACGGTCATGACTACGCCAACCACCGCGACAATTCCCAGGTACACCAAAGCGTGCATCAGTACGATTTGAGCTAGCCTGAAAGATGAGATTGGCAGTATGCGGTGGACTCGGTAAACGCCGCTTTCGAGGTCGAACTTTATATCTTGGACTGCGGCGACTACTCCAAATAGAGAAATCGACGCTAACAACACAACGAAGGGAGAAACCGGGATGCCCTCATCAATAGAAAAAACGCCGTGATTGGAAAGATATGCCACGACAATCGCGCACAGCACAATATTCAGAAAAGCGTCTCGAACCGCTTCCTTAGCCTTCACGGTAAGCACGACCGAACGTGACTCCGGCGTTGCTATCAACTCGTCGTCGAACAGTGGTTCGCTTGACGCAAGGAAATCGGGAAGAAGTTTTTCGCAACGTCGAAATGAAACGGGCAGTGACGCTAGGGCGAGCAAAAATATCCCGATCTGGATGATTCCCACATCCTGAGGGTGCGTGGGCACTTGAAACAACAGCGCACCTACAATCGCAACCGCGATAAAGCATCCTCGGCCCCTGAGTATTTCCGTGTTCACCGCCGTCGTAATCGCGCACAGGGTCCAGATCACGCCGGCAAGTATCCAGCCGGATGACGGTGCATCTAAAAAATACGCGTAGACAATGGCGATTCCGCTCAGAATAGTGGGATACCCAATACAGGACATCGTCCAGAACGTTTTCGCAATTTTTTGCGGCGAGACAGGTAACGCCCGCAACACGCGCAATACGTCTTTATTAATGCCGGCAAAATTTGGCGCAAACAACGCCATTCCGAGAAACGTCGCCCTGTAAGTAATTGTCCAGCCGAGACTCAACTCTTTGGTAAAAATGTCGAAGTACAAACTTGTGGCCAACAACGCCACGAACGAAGCCAATGCGAGCGCGCCACGTTGTCTTTTTGCGTACTCATAGTAGAAGGGATCTATCACGGGGCGTCTCATCGCCCCGCTCCATGGTGAAGCGCGTCCACACCGTCCACCACGTCCACAATCTCTTCCTCCGACATACCCGCGTCGATGCATTTCTGGATGGCGTCTCGGAGTCCTTGTTCGGCTTCACCGCGTTTGGCTTCGCGGGTAATGGCGTCGCCTTCGTCGGCGACGAAGGTGCCGAGGCCTTGTTTGCGGTAGATGATGCCTTCGCGTTCGAGTTCTTCATAGGCGCGTTTGACGGTGATGACGCTGACGAGGAGGTCTTCGGCTAGTGCGCGGAATGAGGGGAGCGCGGAGCCGGGCTTGAGCCGCCCTTCGACAATCTCCCGTTTGAGGCCGTCGACGACTTGCTGGTATAGCGGGCCGGGGGCTGCGGAGGAGATCGGGGGCAGCAGCAGTTTTTGGGTCGAGCGAAGTCTCATGCTGTATATATAGCGTATATACAGAATATTGTCAAGTGATTTTCGCGCTTTTCCCGCTGGGGCCGGTCTTCTATTCAGCTGTGGCCGGTCTACTATTGAGTTGTGGCGCGGTTCGGGGAGACCGGCCACAACGGGGAAGGGGACTGTCACTTGGGCGCTGTTGGGACAAACCCTAAAAAAAGATGCGCTCCCGCGTGAACTAAGCGCGGGAGCGCGGGAACCGGGCGTGAGTGATTAGCCCTGGATATTGATGAGGGAGACTTTTTGTGGCGTGGACGGATTCGGGTGTGCGGTGGCTTGTTCTTTGGCGACGATGCCAAACGCTTCGTGCCAGGTGTCGCGCATGCCGGTGAGGTGTTTGATGACCTCTTCGAGCGGGGCGCATTCCTTGCGGATGTTCGCAGTGATCAGGAGGTGCTGAAAATATTCGTAGACACGGTCGAGTTGTTTTGCGATGCCCGCTTTCATGTTGAGCGAGTGGCGCAATTCGCCGACGATGTCCTGCGCGCGGATGAGGTTATTGTGAACGCCTTCGGTCCGTCCTTTCGACAATTGCCGCTTGGCTTCTTCCGCGCGCTGGATTGCGCCGTTGAAGAGCATCACGATAATTTTGCCCTGCGAGGCCGTCTCGACGTCCGCGCGTTTGTATGCGCCGTACGAAGCTGCTGAAGCCGACATGCGAATCCTCCTGCTGGTCTTAAATGGATCGGAACGCGTTCTGAAGTCCGGACAACGATTGTCCCTGTTGCTGAAATTGCGCGGCCATTGTTTCGAGTTGTGTGAACTGCGCGCGCAACCGCCGCTCTTTGGATACGAGCCGGTCTTCCATGCGCGCAATGCGGTCGTTGATGTCCTGAATCTGCTGATCGATCGAGCCATTGCTCTTCACGCGAGCGTTGAGATAGCCCGTGGACGCAGTCGCCTCTTCGAGGTACGCGAAAAACACGTCGGCAATGCCATTTTCGCCGTCGTTCGAGAACAGCTCGCGGACGTTTGCGCGGTTCGTGCGCAACGCTTCGCGGAACGTGTCTTCATCGAGTTCCATGGGAGAAACCGTGCCTGAATCAAAGTTATCGCCGGTGCTGATTCCAATGTCGAGCATTGTTGCCAGCGATCCGCTGATACCGGATACCTGGTTAAAAATATTGCCGCGCAGAAATTCCTCGATTTGCCGGAACGTGCTGTCGCCCGCGAGTTTGCCTTCCGTTCCGATTTGTGTGCGGATTGCGGCGATGCTGTCGTTATACGCCTTCAACAGTCCCTGCACGTCTTCGACGATGGCGTCATCATCAACCGATACTGCAACGGTGCTCGTGCCCGTGCTGAGCAGGCGCAAAGTAACGCCCCCCACGACATCGGCCACTTCGTTACTGTTGCGTGTCAGGGTTGCGCCGCCGTTGACGGTGAATTGCGAATCGTTGCCCGCGCTTTGTGTAGCCGAGGTGAGATTCGTAACATCGAGAAAATTGCTCGTGCCCGACTGAAATGAAATCGTTCGGCTACCCAGCGTATCGCTGACGACACGAATCGAATCGGTGGATGCGTCGTAGCTCGCGGTGACGCCCGCGTCGCTGTCGTTGATCCGGCCAATCACGTCGCTGAGCGAATCCACGCTGGAATCGATGGCGATGCTGACGCCGTTGACCTTGAAACTGCCCGACGTGATGGCGCCTCCGCCGAAACTGCTCGCGTTGAGCACCTCGCCGGGGTCCACCGCGCCGAGGTTGCGGGTGCTTGAGACTTCGGTCGAACCGTTGAGATTGGTAATTTGTGTGGCGCTGTTCACAGCAAGCTCTTCGAGCAGGTTGCTCGTATCGCCCGTGTTGCCGAAGTTGATAATGCTTGTGTCGCCGGCGGTCGTGTTCGCGATGGTAATGCGGTCAGTGACGCCGTCATACGTCGCGGTGACGCCCGCGCCGCTGCCGTTGATAGCTCCGATGATCGCATTCAACGAATCGGTTGCCGGATCGACGTTGAGTTGCACGCCGTTTATCGAGAATGTGCCCGCGGTAATCTCGCTCGTGATGCCGCTGGCGTTCAGGGTCGCCGCCGGATTGATGGCCGCGCCGATCTTCGCGCTGCTGCTCGCGCTGGTCGCGCTGGCAAGCTGGATGACGTTCAATACATACGAACCGACCACGGGAGTCTCGCCGGAAATGTCCGCGCTCAACACTGTGGCCGTGCTCGAGGTCGATTGGAACTGGTTGAAACGGTCTGTAAGCCGGAAGTCCTGCACGCTGTTGCGTAGCGTGAGCAGAGAGTTGCGCAGGTCGCGCACCGCGTCGCGCTGGGCGACGAACTGGCTGCGTTTCTGTTCCATGCGCGTAATCGGCGCGCGCTCGATGGACATCAGTTGGCTGATGATCTCGTTCGAGTTCAAGCCGCTGATGAGACCGCCTATGCTGAATGAACCGCTCATACGTTGCCCCCGCCGTGGCGCATCCGCGGCCCTCGCGCTCGCCACATTGGTACTGCCCTCCGATGGCGCATCATGCGCCAAGGGTAGTATCGGCGGCGGTGGGGGAAAACTTTAGCGTGGCGGCTTGACCAATGGCTTTGCTGCTTGTCGGAGAAGGACTGGACGCGAAGCCGGAGCTTCGCGCTTGGCATTCCCAAGCTGGGGGCTTGGGAACGAGGACTAGGGCGTGCCCCAGAGTGTTTTACTGGCGATCGCCACCGGAAGCGCGACGCCGCGCACGAGCCAGCGGAGTGAGGCGGAATGCTCGACTGCCGACGCGGTCACTGGCGCGGTGTCGTAATAGAAGTCAATGAATGTGTTGCCGATTGCGGTTTGTTTCAGACCGTTGTCGCGGAAAATGCGAAGCGCATCCAGGACCGTCGCGTTGCCCGGAAATGCCTTTTCCGCCGCGCAGGATGTTGGCGCCGTAGGCGGATCGATGGGTGGCGCGTCGCCCGTTAGATAGTCTTCGATGAGCGGCAAAAAATCACGGAAGGACGAATACCAATCGACGTTGCCTCCGGTGGATAAGCACGAATGCTGCGGGCCATTGCTCAAGGTGCCCGCGATACGGTAGTCCTCGTCGGCCAGCAGGAGCGGCCCGCCGGACGAGCCGCCCTCGGTCACGCCATCTTCCCAGTGTACTTTGGTCTGGCGCGTGAATCCTCCCGAGTTCTGGTCAATCTCCTTCACATTTCCGTAGCTGATCTTCATCGGACTTGCTACGGGAAAGTGAATCGTGACGACTTCTTCCTCTTCAATGGGATCGCGTGTTTCCCAGCCGAGATATGCGCGGCCGAGGTCGCCAGACGGCACGTCGTCTAGTTCTATAAGGGTAATGTCGTAGAAGCTGCTTGTGCGCAGCAGTTCTTTACCTTCGCTGCGTGGCAGGCCTGAGATTGACGGATCGCCGCCGCCGCAGGAGTCCGCACGCCAATCCCACAAAACTTCGACCTGGTTCACGTCTGCAGCGTCCGGCACGCAGTGCCATGAAGTGAGGAAGTAGGGTTCGAAGGACGGTGTGTCCGCATTGTTGATCAGCGCGCCGCTGCACAGCGCCTGGAAGAAATCGCCCTGCGGCACGATCAGCATTCCCACGCCCGTGGAGCTTTCCTCGATGGCGTCGTCGTTGTCACAGTCAATATCGTTGTTGCAGCCCAACTCCTTGCGTTGCGCTTCGAGGTCTTCGTAGAAGTGGGACAGCCCGAGTACCGTAAGGAGCGGCGCCTCGGCGTCAGGAGATCGGACGAGTAGGACGCAGGTGTCGCCAAACGTCGTGGCAAGCCATTCGCCGGCTTCGCTGACGTCTGATCGAGTATACGGACCGAATGCGCGCGCCGCGGTGGCGTCGATGACGAAGACCTCGTCGTCTGGACCCAGCAGCGACAGGTCCAGCTTGAGCCGCAGGGCAAACGCGTCCAGGCTGGTGATCGAGCAGGTAAACGCGTTACGACCATCGGATGGGAAGGGAACATCGAAAAGCTCGGCGGCAGACAGGCCCACTGGAAATCCATCGGCCACAAAGAGGCCGCTATGCTTGCCATTCCCGCCGCGCAAGGCCTCATTCTTTCCCGCAAACGTATCGAAGACGTGGGAAGGCCCTTGGTTTTCCAAGGCTTGGCCCACAGTCTCGATGGAAAGTGCAGGTCGCTGGTCTTTGACTGCAACGGGTGGAGCTATAGCAGTAGGAGCGGACAAAGCGCGGGAAACGGAAACCATTGCTACCACGATGAATGCTGTCGTAACCACTGTTGGACCCCCGCATGCTTCCCAACACTGTACAAGATTACCGTCGCGAGAACGAAGTGTTGCGCGTTCTGAGGGTTAAGGAAATGACAAAAATTGTCGCCGCTATCTGCATTTGGTCGCATTTTGGCGCATTTCACAGTTTTGTACACAACTCCTGATGCCCTGTAACTCTATATTGAACAGATATTTAACTTCTTTTACAGCCACTTGGCACGTTTTGTGCCTTGCAGGTTTGATGTTCGCCGTTGTGGCGGACGCGGATAGAGACCCGGAGTAGGACCGGGCCAATCAGGAAAGGTGCAAACGATGCAGCGTTCAGGGTTCACACTAATCGAGCTCATGATTGTAGTCGCAATCATCGCCGTGATCGCTGCGATCGCGATACCCAACCTTCTCCGCTCCCGCATGAGCGCCAACGAGGCAAGCGCCTCGGGTTGCATGCGGACTATTTCCACCGGTCAGGTAGCATTTCAGACGGCCGGATTCGTGGATACGGACAGCGACGGCGTGGGCGATTACGGATCGCTCGCCCAACTCGCCGATCCAGACGGTGCAGGCAGTACGCCATCGTTCGTGGATTCCGTGCTCGGCGCTGGCCTGAAACATGGGTACGTGTTCACCGTTGCAGTCACCTCGGGGAGCGCGACGGCAAGCCCGGCATACACCTGCACGGGAGCGCCAGCCTCCTCCGGCGAAACCGGTTACCGCCAATACTTTGTAGATGAGACCGGCGTGATTCGATTCACCTCTGACGGAAGCGCAGTCACCGTGGCGTCGCCTCCGCTGAACTAAGTTTCTCGCACCCACCCACACCGCACCTGACGGCCGGGGACCTTGGCTCCTTCACCCCGGCCGTCAACCTCTTTTTAAGGCGGGATTCGGGTACCGGGTATCGGGATTCGGGTATCGGGTATGGCAGACTGGGATTGCGCGGATTCTTCACATGCTCTACATTCGCAATCGTTACTCGCTACTCGAATGTTTGCATCGTACAAAAATATACGGAGAAACGAATGCCGAGCACGAAGATGCGAATACACGCTACGCTTTGCGCGTTTGTCAGTACCCGGTAAAGCCACTCGTGGCGACAGTCGCGAGGATTAAAACAACTCGGGGACCTTGGAGAGGTCGATGTGTTCTTCGTCTTTTTTGATCTCGGTGAGTTCGGGCTTTCGCTGTTTGATGTAGGGGCCGGTCACCATTTCCTTGTAGCCCATGCCGGGGCCGACCATTGGGTAGACGTGGGCGTCCTGATCGATCATGACTTCGAGGAACGCGGGGCCTTTGAATTTGACGAAGCGTTCGAGCGTTTCCTTGACCTTTGATTTGTCGCTGAGGCGTTCGGAAAACTCGAAGCCGTCGGACTGCGCGCACTTCACGAAATCTTTCCGGTGAAGTGATTTGTCGCTGCCGGAGAACCGGTTGTCGTAATAGGTCTTTTGCCATTGTCGGACCATGCCGTCGCCGAGGTTGTTAAGCAAGAGCACCTTGACCGGGCAGTCGTATGTCGTAGCGGTCTCGAGTTCGCCGAGGTTCATGCGAAGGCTGCCGTCGCCGTCGACGTCGATGACGATTTTATCGGGGCAGGCGAACTGCGCGCCGATTGCCGCGGGAAGGCCGAAGCCCATCGTGCCCATGCTTCCCGAGGTCAGCCAGTAGCGCGGTTCCTGGAAATCGAAGAATTGCGCGGCCCACATTTGATGTTGGCCGACGCCGGTCGAGACGACTGCGCCGCCTTTCGTGATCGAGTTCAACACTTCGATGACGTATTGCGGCTGGATGAGATCCGTTTCTTTGTTGTAACTCATCGCGTGGTCTTTTTTGAGTTTTGTCACGTGCGCGATCCACGCCTTGTAGTCTTTGCGGAACTTCAGTTTCATTCCGGCTTCGGAGAGGTCCTTCAGCGTTTGGCGCGCGTCGCCCGCGTGCGACCATGTAAAGTTTTTAACCTTGCCAAGTTCGGCGGCGTCGATGTCGATGTGCGTGATGTAGCGCGCTTTCGGCGCGAATTCTTTTACCTTGCCCGCGACGCGATCGTCGAACCGCGCGCCGATGGCGATGAGCATGTCGCAGTCTTCGACTGCGTAATTTGCGTATGCGGCACCGTGCATGCCGAGCATGTGCAGCGAGAGATCGTCGGTCGTGTCAATGCTGCCGAGACCCATGAGGGTTGTGACCACGGGAATCTGGAATTCTTTTGCAAAGGCGCGGAGGTCTTCCGCGGCATTTCCGTTGATGATGCCGCCACCGGCGTAGATCAGCGGGCGGTCCGAATTGGAAAGTTGTTTGAAGAACTCGGCGGCCTTTTCGGCATTGATGCGCGAGGCATTGGCTTCGGCGAGACGTTTGTCGAACCCGCGAAACGTCAGCATGCCTTCGCCTTTATACGCGCCCTGGTGCAACTGGACGTCTTTCGGAAGATCGATGACCACGGGACCCGGGCGGCCTGTGCGCGCGATGTGAAACGCGGTGCGGATGGTTTCTTCAATCTCGTTTTCATTTTTCAATAAGAACACGTGCTTGGCGCACGCGCTCATGATGTTAAACACGGGGGCTTCCTGAAACGCGTCCGAGCCAATTGCCGCACGCGGCACCTGGCCGCAGATCAAGACGACCGGGATCGAGTCCGCCATGCAATCACGGATGGGCGTGACGGAATTGGTCGCGCCGGGACCGGAGGTGACGACGAACACGCCGACTTTGCCGCTGGCGCGCGCGTAGCCCGCGGCCATAAAGCCCGCGCCCTGTTCGTTCGCGGGAACGATAAGACGGATGTGCTCATTCTTCGCGCGGTTCTCGTTGTATTTGAAGATGGCGTCATACGTGGGGAGGATCGCCCCGCCGCTGTAGCCGAATACGGTGTCCACGCCCTCATCGGCAAGCACCTGAATGACCATCTCGGCGCCTGACATGGTGACGCCGGCTTTGGGGTGCTGTTTGGGCGATTTCACAGTAGCCATGATTTCCTCTCCTTGATGACGCGGGGCCTATAGTGGGACACGCGCCTATGCGTATTGTACCGATGGGACCCATGGGACCAATAGGACCTATGAGGACCAACGCCAGCGAACAAGAATAAAAGCCAAAAAAAACGGAGCGCATCGGGTTTTCCGAGCGCTCCGTTGTGGGTCGATATCGTCTACTCGACTACGACTGGTCCGGCTCGCTCGGCGTGACCTGTACGTTTTCGAGGGCCGCGCCTACTACGTCGCCAAGACTTACATTTTCCTTCGAGCCGCTGGATGCGTATCCGGCGGTCACGGCGTCTTCCTGGTCTTTCTGATACTCGCGGAGGCTCAGGCCGATCTTGCGCTCGTTCGAGTCCACGCTGATGACCTTTGCCCAGACCTTGTCGCCGACGGACAAGACTTCCTCCGGTTTCTGCACGCGCTCTTTCGAGAGTTCGCTGACATGAATCAGGCCTTCGATGCCATTCTCGAGCCGCGCGAACGCGCCGAAGCTGACGAGCTTCGCAATCTCCGCCTGGAGGTGCGAGCCAATCGGATGGGCATCGATGACTTCCTGCCACGGGTCTTTTTCGAGCTGCTTGAGACCGACGCTGATCTTTTCGTTTTGCGGGTCGATGCTGAGCACTTTGACCTCAAGTTCCTGGTCCTTCGTAAGCGCCTCGTTGGGATGCGACACTTTCTTGGTCCAGGAAATATCGCTGACGTGCAGCAGGGCGTCGATGCCTTCTTCGATTTCGACAAACGCGCCGTAGTCGGTAAGGTTGCGGACGGTGCCTTTGACGACAGAACCGACGGGATACCGGCCTTCGATCTCGCGCCACGGGTTTGCGCGGGTCTGCTTGAGACCCAGCGCGATCTTTTCGGCCTGCGGGTCCACGCTGAGCACCATGACGTCGACATGTTCGTCGAGTTGCAAGACTTCGTTGGGGTGCCGCACGCGGCGTGTCCAACTCATTTCGCTGACGTGGACCATGCCTTCGATGCCGTCCTCAAGCTGCACAAACGCGCCGTAATCCGTCATGCTGACGACCTTGCCGCGAATGACGCCGCCCACGATGTAGCGCGACGATGCGCTTTTCCAGGGGTTGTCGCTCTTTTGCTTGAGACCGAGGCTGATGCGTTCGGATTGCGGGTCAAAACTGAGCACCATGACTTCGATGCGCGCGCCCACCTGCACAACCTGGGACGGATGCTTAACGCGGCCCCAGGACATATCGGTCACGTGGAGGAGGCCGTCGATGCCGCCGACATCGACGAACGCGCCGAAATCGGTGATGTTTTTGACTTCGCCGGGAATGACTTTGCCGATCTCGATGGTCGAAAGCAGTTTGCTTTTTTCGCCCGCGCGCTGCTCTTCGAGCAGTTTGCGGCGGCTCACGACGACGTTGCGGCGGCGTTTGGTCAGTTTGATAATTTTCAAATCCATTGACTGGCCGATATACCGGTCCAAGTCACTGGTTGGGCGCCAGGTAAGCTGGCTCGCCGGCATGAACGCGTCGATACCGATGTCTACTTTCAAGCCGCCCTTGACGCGACGGACGATGCGGCCCTCGATGACGCCGTCGTCCTCGTAAATTTTCTGGATGTGCGTCCAATTCTTTATCTTGTCCGCTTTGACCTTCGACAGCACGGGCATGCCATCGTCGTCCTCCGGTTCTTCGATAAAGATGTCGAATTCGGAGCCGATCTCGATGGCCGAGCGATCCGGGAATTCGTCGATTGGAATCGATCCCTCGCTCTTGTAACCAATGTCGACAAGCACGAAATCGTCGGTCAGCCCGACGATGCGGCCACGCACCACTTCGCCTTCTTTGAAGTTTTGCATGGTCTGGTCATACAGCGCTTCCATCTCTTCCATCGAGAGTTCGGCGTCTGCCCCGTCAATGACGGATGTGTTTTGGTTTGGATCAGACATAGTTCTTCTTAAGAACCTCCTTAAAGGGATATCTCTGCCTGTTTCCAGACAGACAGGACACCTTAACATTATTGCGGGAAGACAGTCAAACTTAATTCACCGGCGTGGGGAACGCATTGGGGATGGG
>JAWXCN010000012.1:0-59955 GCA_034408725.1 Candidatus Hydrogenedentota bacterium | reverse complement strand
GGACGTATCGGGGCGCCGGCCCGTTGCGGATGCAACCGCCGCGGCATCCGATTGCGGTGTGAAGTCAAAGACAGGGCCCGAATCGTCAACCAGCATCGTGACATTGGCCGCCCGCGCGCGTTTTTGATCGTCTGGCATGGTCGTGCGCTGAATCGTGTGCAGTACGATGGCCTGCCCGATCTGCCGCGACCGGAGTTGATACGCAAGCAGCAGCGCATTGCGGGCCAGCGTCACGGTTACGCGCGGGCTGCCGTCGGCATACGCGTGAATGACACGCACCGCGCTGTCGTCAAACACGGGTGCGTGTTCGCCCGCGCCGGCCTGCCGCAACCGGAACTGAATGAGGTTCCGCGTATCCTGCAAGCTGATTGGTCCGAGCGTGTACGTCGTGCTGACGCGCTGCTCAAAGTTTGGCGCCGCGCGCAATACGGGTATCCACTCGACCTGCGCGAACAGCACTAGGTTGAGCAGCTTGTGCTGCGCCGTTTCAAGGTTTTGGACAAGTCTCAACAGTTCGAGTTGGCCCCGCTTGTTCAGGTTTTGCGCATCATCGATGATTAGCGTCGTAATGCGGTCTCGCGACGACAACAGGAACTGGTAGAGCGCATCCATATACGCAACGAATGAACGGGGCGATGGTTGGAGTCCAAACTGTAATGTGATTCCCTCGAGCAGCGAGAAACTCGTCCACGAAGGAATTGGCGAAGCAATCACAACTGTATTGTACTTTTCCGGTTGCGAACGCATACCGGTGAGCAGTTTTCGCAGAAGCGTAGTTTTGCCCGTGCCGTAGTTGCCAAGCACGACCGCAATGCCGAGGCGTTCATCCACCGTATTCCACAAGTGGAACAGGCATTCCCGGTGCGCGGCGGTCGCATAGTAATAGGCAGGGTCCGCCGTCGCCGCGAAGGGTTGTTCGCATAGGCCAAAGAAATTCAGGAAAGACTGCGCCTGGTGCG
Source organism: Candidatus Hydrogenedentota bacterium (assembly GCA_034408725.1). Lineage (GTDB taxonomy): Bacteria > Hydrogenedentota > Hydrogenedentia > Hydrogenedentales > SLHB01 > JABWCD01. The sequence goes on along the minus strand of JAWXCN010000012.1, from coordinate 58,996 downwards.
CATCAACGAAATCGGGCCGATTGTCCGTAACGGGTGCTGGCGCCGGATATATGTCGGCCGCCGCCGATCCCTGGTCAAAACCCCTCATGCCGCTACCGCCTGTCATTTGTGCGCATTTTGCCCGCGAAGGAGCGACCGCACTGCTCCCGCAAATGCGAACGCGCCCACCACCCGTCTAATCCGCGAGCGTTCTGGCCGTAACCTGTAGAGTTGCCAATGGGTTGGAACATTCCCCCAAGCCCGCTGGTGAATCCGGGGTTATTTTAGCGGGGAAGCAGGAGCTAGTCAAGCAGAATTTACAAGTTATGGGGTATTTCGTTTGGACAAGACACTAAATATTGTGGTTTTCAGAAATTGACCGGCTCGGAGTTTGCGGGAATTTTCTTGGCAAGGATATGAAGTTTGTGCTATAAAATGGATAACTTGGGAATCATGGCCGGCGCCCCATTTGACGCTGGCGGGGACGCATCTTGAAGCGTGAATGTCTCACTGTACTCAACGGCCCACTCGAAGGGGCGCAGGTGGATATCGTCGGATCGTTGACGATAGGCCGGAGTCCTGATAACAGTTTGCAACTAAACGACTTACAAGTGTCGCGCCGCCACTGCGTGTTTCAGCAAACCCCCAACGGTACCGTTCTGAAAGACCTCGGTTCGGGCAATGGCACCTATATCGGCGAACAGCGCATCCTCGAGTACCGCCTTGCTATCGGCGATGTTGTGAAGGTCGGTCCGTTCATGCTCCGCTATGAAGCGCCGCACGGGGTGGCAATGACCACGCCCCGCCCCATTCAGCAACGCCCGCCTAGTGAGCGCGGCAGTGTCAGATTCCACCCCGAAGAGATCGGCAGTACGGTCGAGGCCACTTCCGCGGACAACGTGTACAAGACGTTCTTCAAATTGCCGGCGGGCGTGACCAGCACGGACCAACTCGTTGATACGCAAAAACGGCTCGAAGCCGTCTACGAAGCCAATCAGGTCATCGCTTCGGAACACGATCTCAAAAAGTTATTCGAGCGCGTCATGGCGCAAATTTTCCGGCTCGTGCCGGCGCATAACGGCGTGATTTTGTTGCAGGACGAAAAAAAGGGGGAGATGGTCGTCGAACACGTCCGTCAGGGCGAAGGCCAGGGCGAAGTGGCGATGAGTTCGAGCATTGTGAAGCGCGTATTCGATCAGGGTGAAGCGGTCATCACGTACAACGCCGCGGACGACGCGCGGTTTGACGCGGGCCAAAGCATCATTGCGCAAAATATTACGTCTGCGATGTGCGTGCCATTGACGCACCAGAAACACCGGCTCGGTGTTATCTATGTCGATACGCGCGGGACGCGCAACGCGTTCCACCAATCCGACCTCGAATTGATGGTGGCGCTCGCGGGCCCGGCGGCCATTGCCATTCGTAATGCGCAATACTTGGCGAAATTGCACAAGTCGTATCAAGACACCCTTATCGCGCTGGCGAACTCGATCGAGTTGCGCGATCACTACACCGTCGGCCATACATGGCGTGTCACCAATTTCGCACTCGAGATAGCCCGTGAGCTGGGGTGGAACGAGGAGAAATTACGCGAATGCGAGATGGGCGGCGTTTTGCACGACATCGGCAAAATTTCGGTCGATGACGCGGTGCTCCGCAAGCCGGGCCATCTCACGGAGGACGAATTCGCGAAGATGAAGGTGCATCCGGAAAAGGGAGCGCGCCTGCTGCAAGACATCGAGTTCCTCGCGCCATGCATTCCTTACGCCTTATACCATCACGAGCGGTTTGACGGACGCGGCTATCCCTTTGGACTGTCCGGCACGGAAATTCCTATCGAGGGGCGCCTGCTCGCCGTGGCGGATACTTTCGACGCGATGACCAGCAACAGGCCTTATCGCAAGGGCCTCGATCCGAACTTCGCAATCTCGGAATTGGAGAAAGGGAAAGGCACCCAATTTGATCCGGATGTCGTGGACGCGATGGTGCGGTGTTATAAGGCCGGCAAGATAGACCGGTTGTTGCAGGACTATTACAAAAAGGAAGAAAAGAGCATCGCGTGTCCGTTTTGCAGCACGTATTTGCGGTTGCCGGAAGGGGTGGAAACGAGCCACGAATTTTCGTGCGGCGTCTGCCACCGCCAAATCCGGTTGAAGTTTCAGAATGACATGTACTACGGAGAGTTGGTACTGCGAAACGATCGCACTCCTGTCCACACGCCATTGCCCGACAGCAATCCGGCCATTGTCGCAAGCGATGCGCCGCGGTAGGGACTGCTATCGTTTGTATGACAGTACACCCACCCCGTTCCACCACATGGCGCGGTCACCGTTGAAGCGGGCGGGAAGCTCGTAAAGCACACGCCAATGACCGCCGCTGTCGCGGGCGGCCTGTTCCGAAGCGGCCTTCGCGTGCGATTGCGAATCTTCCGCGAATCGCCAATCATCCACCAGCACCAGCGCTTCCGGCGCGAGGAACGGTTCGATGCGCGCAATGGCCTGGTATTGGCTGTCGTAATCGTGCGCGCCATCGTAGAAATACAGGCCGATGGGCAGGGGCAGGCGCTCCGCGGTGAACATATCAGCGACGTCGCAGTCGCGGAACACGACGCTTTCCAGCAGCCCGTAAAGCGCGAGATTTTTGCGTAATTGCCCGGCGGTGTTGTCATCGAACTGCGAAAAATTGTCGCAGGCGAATACGGGCCGCGGCGGATTGTTCAGCATCGCGCTCAACAGGCTCTTGCCCTGATATGTCCCGACTTCGAGATATGCCTCGCCTTCCGCGAGCAAACCAAACGCGAGGTGCAATAATTGCTGCTTCTTGATCGACAGCATGCCCTTGACTTCAGGACACGGATCAATGCGTTGCGACACGATCGGGTCCCAAAACTCGTACGACGGCAGGTTGCGCGTCGTGAGCGGAAACCGGTCTGCGAACGCGGTCTCGAATGCCGAGATGTTCATCGTCCCTCGCGTCGAATTCAGGGTTTAGAGGGCCAGGTGAATTCCGCCACCACGGCGTTGTGATCGGACAGCGCGACGACTTTTGGGTCCTGGTATGTCTTTACTTCGATGCTGCGCGGCACGAGTTGCGCCGCGCCATCTTTGGAGTTGCCTAGCAGGATGTAGTCAATGCGCTTTCCGATCTCCGTGGATTCCTGGTCAGTGGTGCCGCCGAGCGCGTCGCCCATCAGGCTGACCCAGACATCGGCCATGCCCGAATCGCCGCGCGCATCGCCAAATGCCTTCATCATCACTGAATATTGCGAATCCTGCTTTGCGCGCTCCGCGGCCATGCCCGCGGTATTTAGATCGCCAAGAATGAGCACAGGTTTTTTCGGGTCCGCTTTTGCCTGAATGAACGCCGCCAGTTCCGCATACTGGAGTGGCCGCAGTTCATCCGCGCGCGCTTCCAGGTGCGTAACGAAAACATCCACATAATCGTCTTTCACCTCCATACTGCGTGCAATACGCGCCCAGATAGCGCCTTTCGCTGCAAACCCGTCCGCACGAAAGCCAAAGTCTTTGGGCGAGCTGAAATTCTTGTACACGATCGCGTCCTGCGCGACAATCGGCATCCGCGTCATGAGAAGGCAACCACCGTTTGTGACGCGCCCTTTTTCATCGGGACTTTCGATGAAATTCAGCGCGCCTCCCCACGCGGCTTTCACCGCGTCCTTGATCGCCGCGCGGTGCCGTAGTTCAAATGTTTCCTGCAACGCGACGATGTCATAACCACTGCATTCCTCCGCGATGCGCGTCGCGCGGTATTCGGGCTCCGGCCGCTCGTTACTCGACGCCGCGATACCGGGGAGGAACTGGACATTGTAGGTAATGACGCGAATACGCGGTGGCTCCTGCGCGTGCGCGGTGCAGATCGTGATCGCGGCAGCCAAGACGCAACAAAGGCCAATAGTCCGTCGCGTGATCATTTGACAGTCCTCCTGGTTACCGTTTCCGGGTAGTGGGTTGTTTTTTGGCGCTTGGCTTGGGTTTCATTACAGGGGCCGCGCGCGGCGGTTCCGCGATGCCGAGTGGTTCAGCGTTGAGTGCAAATTCGAGCGAACGAGCGCGCCATTCCGCCAATGATGCGATTCCGACGGCCTCGATGCCAAGTCCCGCGTCGGCCAGCGTTCTTGCTTCCGCCGTCAGCCTCGCGACTTCGGCGGCGAGCCACTCGGCCCGTTCGTGTTTCATCTCCGTGCCGCCTGTGCTGGTCAGGTACTGGGACTGATACTCGCCGCAACGCGCGAGGGTTTCCTGGAGCAGTTCGATAAACGGTTCGCCGGAGGCCTGCTCCAGGACGCACAAGCTGCGCGCAAGCCGCGACAGCGACGCCATCGCGGGCACCGCGACGTCACGGCGTATCGACCCATCATGCCATTTCTGCTCGAGCACCGGAAACATTCGGAGTAATGCAAAGAAGCTGACCCGGTCAGTGCGCACGAAGCTGGCTGCGCCGACTGGCTTCAGAATGTCCTGGATTTCCTTTGGCAAATCCTGCTGCAACCAGCGGTCTTTCACGAACGACTCGGCTTCGCGCCGTGCGCTGATGCGCGCGGCGAACGCGAGCACCCCGCCTCCTGTTCCGCGGACATACGTTGGACGCGCCGTTACCATCACGCGCGCGGCGCCATTCTGGATGGACGGCGCAGGTACCGGGTTGTTCCATGCGTCGAACACTTGCAGGTTTTTCGCATCGCCCGTGAGTAGCACGTGCTCGACCGGCGCCTTTGCCGTCCATAGCGCAACAACCCAATCGTTGCCCGCGCGAAAGATTTTTCCGCGAACGTTGGAAGCATCGCCGTAGTCATCGGCGAAAGCGTGCCCGTTGAATCGATGCGCCACCGCGCTCAGCATGGGATAAGTTTCCGTGAACGCCCCCTTCGCAAACAGGTCCTCCGCGGTGACTTCGCATGCCATGCGTGGGCCCATGCCGCCGAGCATCTCGTGCATCAACTCACTGCTGGTCCGGTTCAGTTCGGCTGCGTGCGACACAGTCATCGGAAGCGATTCGTACCCAGCGCGTTCCGCGAAGGTGTGCAGACCATCAATTTCAGACGCCGCGAACTCGCTGGCATGGAGGACGATCGCCGAGGCGGCCCGACCCAACCCATTCGCAAGTAAATCCGGTACGTCGGCATCCTCGGGAAGCACGATTTCAACGGGTGAGCGCACACCTGCTTGCCGGATCGCGGCGATTGCAGACTCAAGTCCGGGCATTTTTTCTTCGGGCAACGTAAAACGCCAGTATTCAATCTTATCTTTCGCGCTTGCCACAAGCGGCCCCACGGTTGCGGCGTCGTTCGCAACGGCGACTGGCGCGTTTACCGTAAACCGGAAACCGTTTCCCGGACCGGCGCCTGTGATCGCGGCGAGCGCGGGCGAGGACGCGTCAATCGTGACGCGTTGCAAAGGCACGCCGCGTAGGGCGTGAAGGAGCACGGGGTTGTCCGATTGAATGGCGACGCGCACTGGCGAAGTGATTTCGCCGTTGGGACGCGCGATCCGGCAATACACCAGATTCGCCTCGAAACGGTCGCCGCCCACATTTAATACAACGTGCGCGCGATACCGTCCCAATTCCTTTGGGGCCGTATCGAGTGTCTGCCAATGCGGCCCATTCGCGCGAAGCGGGAGATCGGTCAGAGCCACCGCCACGTTTGCGCCGTTATCTCCTGCTATGGTCACCTGCCCCGCGGCTGTTCCATCTGAATCCGAAGTGATTTGCAAAATGACGGGATCGTCGGCATATACGAATGGCGCAGGCTGGTCGGGCGCAATCGTTACCTGCACGACTGGCGCGGCAACCACGAGAAAAAGCAGTGCAAACGCCGTCATGCGCCCACAAGGAACGGGTTGGTGCGCCGTTCGACGCCAATCGTGGTTTCCGGGCCGTGACCGTTGTAGACCACGGTGTCGTCCGGCAACGTAAAGAGTTGAGTTTTAATAGAATTGATCAACTGCGGAAAACTCCCGCCGGGCAGGTCCGTGCGTCCTATTGAGCCCGCGAACAACACGTCGCCGCTGATCACAAAGCCGTCTCCTACCAGCAGGATGTGGCCCGGAGAATGGCCGGGCGCCTCGCGCACGCCGAAAGTCACGTTGCCCACGGAGACCGTGTCACCCTCTTTGATGAATCGATCCGGGTCAGGTGAAGGCCCATACTGCACCCCAAACATCATGCCCTGCTGCGGCAATGCGCGCAGCAGCGGCAATTCATCCGGATGGCAGACCAGTTCCGCGCCAGTGATTTTCAGCAACTCCGCGTTGCCGCCGCAGTGATCGCAGTGGCAGTGAGTATTGACGATAGTCTTAACGGTGTATCCTTCGAGCGCCTGCAAAAGTTTCGGCGTCACCTCACCGGGATCGATCACCAAGGCTTCGCCGCCATCACGCACGACATAGCAGTTTGTAATGAACGGCGTTAATTCAAACGAAAGTATTTCCATGCATCCCCGCGATTCGTTCGTTACGCCCGTGAGTATCGTAAACGATTTCGCGGCATTAGAAAAATGATGGCCCGTGGACCAGAAAACCGGTCAAACCCATTTAATGTGCAAATCCGCGCAAATGGTTCCGCGACGCTTGTGAAGGCGATAATCGAGGTGGTGGGGTAGGGGGTTCTTCTGCGGTCTCTCTGCCCCCTTCGTCTTTTAGGTCCTTTCAGTCTCGACAATCTTCACCAGCCCATGATCATCACAATGGTCTCCGTGCGGGTGGTGCAGGTGGCCGCCCACCAGATAATCCACATGATCGCCGTGGGGAACGGCCTCGTGTCCGCAGCCCGGGCCATGCACATGCGTAGCGGCATGGGAGTCACAGTCATGGCCTTGCGTGCATTCGTCCGGATTTTGCGGCGTCACGGCGAGCACGTGTACGTCAAAGTGATCGCCATGCGGATGCAGCAGGCGGCCATGCTGAAGGTAGTCGGTGTGGCCATCGTGATCAATCGCAAGATGGCCACAGGACGGGCCGTGATCGTGTGAGTGTTCATTGTGCGGTGTGCAATTCGGCATATCAGCTTCCTGTCTCATTTTATCATGCCCTGCTTCCGGACCACCAACGCGGCGACAAACATTGCCGACTGCACCAAAATGATTGGGGCGCCCGGCGGCAAATCGGGAAACAATGAAAGGTACATGCCGATCGCGGGTGTTGTAACGCCAATGGCAATCGAAATCAACGTCATTTGGCGAAATGATTGCGACAGCATCCGCGCCGTGGCCGCCGGCAACACGAGGAACGCAGCAATGAGCACCATTCCTACGATCTTCATCGAGACGACTATGACAATTGACATGGCGCATGCAAGCACGTAATCGTGCCAAACCACGCGGAGACGGTCGGTCCGCGCGAGGTCGCGATCAAATGTGGCATAGGCCCACGCGCCCCAAAGGGGAAAGGTACACAGGGTGGCGGCCACCATGCACCCGGCGAGCACCACATCAGTCATCGAAACGGCGAGAACCGATCCGAACAGGTACGTGTACGCGTCGCCGCTGAATCCTTCTTTCAGAAACAGGAAGACTACGCCGAGGGCCATCGCCACCGAGAACATCACCCCGATCACCGTGTCCTCTGCGAGCCCGGTATGATCGCGCACCCAGATGATCGCAATCGCGACCGAAATGGTAAATGGCAAGGCAACGAACAGCGGCTGTGTATCGAGCAGAATGCCCAACGCAACGCCGCCAAACGCCGCGTGCGCGAGACCGCTGCCGAGGAATGCCATGCGGCGCTGCACGATAAAGACGCCGAAATAACTTGCGACGAATCCCACTAGAATCGCCGCAACGAATCCCAAGCCCATGATTTCCCAGGTGAATGAATCAGGCATCGGGTGGAGTCCGGTGTGTCGAGGCTTGATGGCCCGCGTAACCAAAAACATTCAGCAGCCGATCCTCCCGCGCAACTTCCGCGGGCGCGCCGAACGCCGCCAGGCCGCGGTCCATGAGCAGCACGTGGGTGGCATGGACGCGCGCGCCTTCCCAGTCGTGCGTGATCATCAGCACAGTCGCTTTGCTCGCGGTCTGATAGTGATCGATGAGGTGGTACATCTCGGCTTCCGCTCCGATGTCCATGCCCGCGCCAGGTTCGTCCAGCACGAGCAGTTTCGGGTTGCGGACAAGGCTTCGCGCGAGGTACACACGTTGCAACTCGCCCCCCGACAATCTCGCGATGGGCCGCGAGGCAAGCCGTGCAACCCCCGTAAGTTCGAGAGCATGTAGCGCGGCCGCTCGATCCGCCGCGGAGATGCGCCAGGGCCATGAGCGGCGGCGTCCTGTCACTACAAGTTCTATCGCCAGCCCCGGAAAGCTACGGTCCAGGGTCTTCAACTGCGGGATGTACCCCAGAGTATCGGGCGGCAACTTCGCCGGGTCCATGCCAAACACTTCAACCACGCCCTGGTCGGGTCGTTGCAGCCCCAGCAAGACATTAAGGAGGGTCGTCTTGCCCGCGCCGTTTGGGCCAATTACGGCGACGAATGCCCCTTCGGGCGCCTCGAAACTCACGCCGCGCAGGGCTTCGTAATCACCCAGCCGCACCGACACGCGTTGCACGCGAATAGCAGGCGCGCTCATTTCAGTGCGCTTTGCAGTTGGGTGGCGTTGTATAGAATCAATTCGCGGTAGCTGCGCCGGCCTTCCGCGCCGCCGTTTGGATCGAGTTCGAACAACGGCAACCCCGCCGCCTCGGCAACGACCTCCGCGGGCCGCCGCGGCAACTGCGGTTCGGTGAATACGGCGCGCACGCCTTCTTCGCGCGCGATGCGCACGATACCTTCAATGAACCGCACGGTCGATTCTTTGCCTGGGTCCGGTTCAATCATGCCTGCGACCTCCAGCCCGTACCGGTGCATAAAGTAATTCCACGAGGGATGAAACAAAAGCACTGGTCTTCCGCCGAGCTCGGCAAACATAGTTTTCATTTCCTGATCGAGCGAATCCAGTTCAAGCGCAAACTGCGCGGCATTCTCGGCGTATATCGGCGCGCCGTCCGGGTCCAATGCCGACATTCGGGCGACCAATGCGGGAAGCATCGATTTCACGGAAAGCGGATCAGACCAGAAATGCCCGTCAAACGCGGCATGATCGTGCCCGTGATCGTCTCCGTGGCCCTCCGCGTGAACGGTATCCATCCATGGCAATCGCATTGGCTCCGGCACGAACGAACACATCTCGATGCGTTCTTTCGCCGGCAATTTCGCCGCCCAGGCGTCGATCCCGTCCGACGCGTAAAGCAGGGCCAGGGCCGATTGCGCATGCGCGGCGTCCGAGGGCCGCGGCTCATACGTGTGCGGCGACGCCCCGGGCGAAACCAGCGCGATGACCTCCGCCCGGCCACCGGCGATTTCAGACACGATAGCGCGCAACGGGTTGATGGTCGTGACAAACCGCGGGCTCTCGGAGGGCGCGGGACGGCACGCCATCCCCAATACAAGCAGTAGAACCGGGAGAAATCGTATATGCATGGTTGGACCGTATCGGTTTAGGGCGCGCCAAGTTTGCCGAAACGCGCACCGGTATGCAATCGGACAACCCTATGGCTTTCGCGCGTAGCGCCTTTGGAGCGAGCTCGATAGTGCCGTTTTTCGCCCGAGGCGCTCCGTGAAAGCGGTCGGGGACGACCGCCCTCCCGTGGACGAATGCGTAAAAATCGCCGTCCATCAGCTGTCCTTCGCAAATTGCACCGCGAGCCGTTCATTAACTATAGTAAACCGTCCATGAACAACCTATTCCAAATTCGCGAAATTTCCGCCTTGTCGTTTAATGAGCGTGTATTGCAGGAAGCCGAGGACAAGCGTAATCCGCTCATGGAACGGCTACGGTTCCTCGGTATTTTTTCCTCCAACATGGACGAATTCTTTAAGGTCCGCGTCGCGAGTATTCACCGCCGGCTTGAATTGGGCAAGAAAGGCATGGCGGAAGTCCTCGAGGTCATTGGCGACAAAACGCGCGAGCTGGACGAGCGGTTCCGCGAGGCGTACGCGGAGATCGTGTCCGTACTCGAAACCGAAGGCATAAAAATCCTCACGGAACAGGACCTTGCGCACCAATCGTCCGAGTTGCGCAACTGGATTACTGACTATTTCCGCGTCAATGTAATGCCTTTTGTGGTGCCTATTTTGATTCGAGACGGCCAGCCATTCCCGACCCTGAAAGACGGCGCTGTGTATTTCGCCGTGAAAATGTGGGGTGAAAAAACGCGGTACGCCATTCTTGAAATCCCGCCGGAGGCGCCGCGATTTGTCCAACTGCCAAACGCCAACATCATGTATGTGGACGATATTATCCGGTACGCGCTTGACGAGGTGTTTTACATTTTCGAATACGAGCGCATTGAAGCTTTCGAGATAAAGATTTCGCGCGACGCCGAACTCGATATCGACAACGATTTCTCCGAAGGCTACGTGCGCAAGATGGAGCGTGTGCTCAAACAGCGCAAGGGTGGAAGGCCCACGCGCCTGGTGTACGACGCGACGATGCCGCCGGGTCTGCTCAAGGTGCTACAGAAGGAACTCAAGATCATCGCGGATGACACCATGATTCCCGGCGGGCGCTACCACAACATGAAAGACCTCATACGTTTCCCGAACCCCCGTCCCGACCTGGCTTACCCGAAAGTGAACCCGGTGCCGCACCCCATACTGGACAGGAACCAGCGCGTGCCGATGATGGATATCATCCGCAAACAGGACGTGATGGTGACGTATCCCTACCAGTCGTTCGATCATGTCGTGCGGCTGCTGCGGGAGGCGGCCATCGATCCCAAAGTCGAAGAAATCAAGATGACGATGTACCGTGCCGCGCAACGGTCCCAGATCGTCAATGCGCTGGCGAACGCGGCGCGTAACGGCAAGCGGATTTTCGTTTCGATCGAATTGCAGGCGCGGTTCGATGAACAGCACAACATACAGATTTCAGAGTTTCTCACGGAAGCCGGCGCGCAGGTCTGCTATGGTCTTCCACCCATGAAGACGCACGCGAAATTGATGCTGATTAAACGGCGGGGCGGCGCTATCGCGGGGTTCTCGACCGGCAATTTCAACGAGTCCACCGGCAAGCTCTACGTGGATTGCATGCTGTTCACCGCGGACAAGCGCCTGACGGATGAGGCCGAGGGCGTCTTTGATTTTCTGGACCGCGCATCCAAAATGCACACCGTGTCCGAACCGAAGTTCAAGCATCTCATGGTGTCGCCGTTTACCACGCGAAGAATGATCACTAAACTGATCGCGCGCGAAAAGGCCAAGGGGCCCGACGGTTATATGTGCATGAAAGTGAACCATCTAACCGATGAAAAGATCATCGTGAAAATCCGGGAAGCCGCGGACGCGGGCGTCCAGATGCACCTCATTGTTCGCACCACCTATGCGATGTTGCCGCATCCAAACATACGCGCCATTTCCATCCTGGATCGGTTTCTCGAACATCAGCGGATTTTCATTTTCGGACGCGGCCACGACCGTCGCGTCTTTATGAGCTCGTCCGATCTCATGGAACGCAATCTGGATTGGCGCGTCGAAGTGGCGTTCCCCATTTACGATCCCCATCTCATGCAGGAAGTCGTCGATGTCGTCGCCTTGCAGGTCGCAGACACGTATAAGGCGAGAGAGTTGGATGAATTCCAATCCAATAAATACGTTGTAAACGGGTCTGGTTCGCACCAGGCGCAGATGGAAACCTACCGGTATTACAAAGACCTCGCCGAACGTGCCGTGAGCGCCGCCGCCGGCGCCCATTCCCAAAACTGATTGCGCACCTGGGTAGCCGATGGGCGCGGCTTTTTGCAAAACGGCGCGCTATAAATCGCAGAAGTTGGCATTACTGGCCTGCGGGCACGAAGGCAGACGGGAAGATTCGATGCAGCGTCGAGACCGTGACCCGCGAACGAGGCGCGGTTTACGAGAACCGTTTCCTGAACAAGTCCGCGCGCGCAATGCTTAGCGTCAGATCGTCACAGACCGCGCCCACCTTGCACTCGAGGTGCGCAGGCTGGCCCGTTAGCAGCACTTCATCGATCCCGGTATAGGGAAGCGCATCGACCTGACCCGTCGCGATGCCAAGCCGCAACGACGACAAGAGCGACAAGCCCTCGCGAAAATCCAGCAACCTCGCGCCGCGAGCAATTCCCAGCGCACGGCCAACCCGGTCGGCAAGCGTGATTACCGTGTCACCGTTCAATGCCGCGCGCGCCTCGCGTTCCTGCTGGAGAATGGTGTTTGCGAGCGCGCGCAGATGAAACGCGACTTCACCTTCGCTCCGGCCCAGTGTGGCGCGATTGGTGAGGGCGTACAGATCGCCGGGGGCGTCTGTAATTCCGTCGAACACACCGTCGAACGTGTGATGGTCGACGCGGGCATTCTGTTCGACGTCGAAAATGCGTTTGTTGTTCGACAGCGCCGGCAGATGCAGGACCGCGGTCAGCTTGAACCCGGTGCCCACTTCGTCGAGCGACGACGTCAGATAACCCCTCTTCTCGTGATAGGCGAAATCCAGCGCCAACGCAAGCGCGTCATCGACGTTGTTGAGCGCGAGCAACACCTCGTCGGGTTGAAGTCCCCCGGCAACCGCGGTGATGCGCAGGTGATCGCGCTCGTTCACCATGATGCTGAAGCTCTGGTCATTCGCGATAAACACGCCGCGCGGTCCGCGGCTCTCGATTAACTGCCGTGTAATCAGTTGCCGTTCAATGAGCATGCGCAACTCGCGCACGTGCAACTCCGTCAGCGTGACATATGAACCCGACGCCAACAGCCCCGCGGTCTCGATTGCCACCAAAACGCGCTCCTGCACGGCGCGTTTTTCATCTTCAGAACACCGGCTTGGAAACGGCAAATCAGCAAGATTTCGCGCGAGGGTCCCGCGCGTACACACAACGGAATCTGATTCAGGACCTCCATTGGAAATCCACGCGCCCGGCTTATCGAGTAGCGTTTTTTGCATCGATCAGTTCCCGGTGTTAGACCCGACCCGCTCCGGTTCCCGCACGTTCATGGATTCTTCCAACGTGCGAATACGATCACGGAGCCTGGCGGCTTCTTCGTAATTTTCGGATTTCAACGTACTGCGCAACAACGCGCGAAGACTGTGCAGCTCGGCGCCCATCAAGCGCCGTTCATCAGTTACGTGCGGTACTTTTCCGCGGTGCCGCTGGCCAACGTGAAACGTGCGCAACAGAGAGTCGAGGGCTTCGCCCAGAGCTTCGTAGCATGCGCTGCATCCCACTCTGCCATGTTGAATCGCTTCTGTAAGATCGGCGCCGCAGGCCCGGCACACGCGGGTCGGCACCTTTCTTTCGCTGACGACGTCACCGGGCGCGGCAGCGGCGCGCGCGCGCGTCCTTGCGGGAGAGACTCGGGTCAACTCGAAACCGGAGGTCGCTTCGTCCTGCAATTTCGTCATGCAATCTGCACACAATTGCAATTCGGACACAATGCCGCTTTCCACTTCCGCATACCGGATGGTAGCAAGGGTCTTATGGCATTTTTGGCAAAGCATCATCTTTTTCCTCGCCGCAAGTATACCACCGGCTGGGGCCAGTTTGCATTGCCGTGCGCCTTCTAGCGAGCTCCGCCGCCGGGAGTCCATCCATTTCCAATCGAATATGCCAGATAGGCAAGAGTAACGATCCACAGGAGCGCCGATATTCCGGCAACGCCGCGCCACACCGCCTCGCCCAGTTTCGCTGAGTGCCTTCGCGGTTCCGGAATAATTCCCAACGCCAGACCTCCCAGCATGCCTCCGACGTGCGCGGCGTTGTTCGCGCCAATGATATAGCCAAAGATCAGAGAATAGATTCCCCATTTAATTAATTGGTGTTGGTAGTCCTTCAAGACGCCAGTCTGGCGATGAAAGTGCGCGATACCGTACCCGATCAGGCCAAACAACCAGCCTGACGCGCCCGCGGTGATGGCCATCATTTCGCTGCGGTAGTTGTAATAGTAATAGTGCGACGCGATGGCGGCGGTGAGTTGCGTGACGGTAATCAGCACCAGCATGCGCCACGGGCCAATGCGCTCTTCCACAAGCGGCCCGACCTGCGCAAGCGCGAACAGGTTGAACCCGATATGAATCACGCCGATATGGCCGATGCCGAATGCGAGATAGCGCCAATATTCATGGTGAACAACCGCGAGCAGCGGGCTCCACGCGCCGAATACGTTCAAGGTCACACCCGTCGGACCCATCAACACTGACATGCCTTGCATTGCGATCATTAACGCGAAGTTGATCAGCATGATGAGCACAAACGCGCCGAGCATAACCGGCGAGCCTTTCGGCGCCGCAATACCGATCAGACGCGATATGCGATACCACAACATCGAGGGGACCCGCTTTCCGCAATGTTCGCAGACGCGCGCGCTTCGGTCCACGATTCCGTTGCAGTGCCGGCACCGCTTATGCGGATACGCCAGCCATTGAAGTGACGTGGGAAGACGCGCGCCCATGCGCGGTTTCTGCATGCGTTTCTCGAGCTGAAACAGTTTCCATTTCATCCGCGTAGTGTTAAACCCGAATCGGCCTAATAACGCGACGAGCCGTTGCAGCAGTTCCATGAGCATCACTGTTTCTGGTATTGCAATACGGGGTTGGGCTGCTCATCGACTTCCTCGACGTTTACGACCGCGAGGTGCCCGCGCTCGTGCAGGTATTCCATGTGCGCGCCCGTTTCGAGGAACGCCAGCAGCACATGGTAGCCCTTTCGTTCGCCAAAGAGTTCAAGCGAAACCTCCGCGACCGTTCTCGGTTCCCCGCACAGGTTCAAAGTTTTCTCCAGCCGTCCTTCGTGAAACGCGATGGACGCATCGACGCGCCCCGCGACGTCATCTATGGCGTGCTCGTGTCCGCCAAGCCCGATGTTGATTCCCGGAATGGTTTTGATCTTTTTGAGCGCGGCGATGTAATGCCCGAGACCCGTGTAGCGCACGATGAACTCCGGCGACTGATTCGGCGTGATGTGCGACAGCACATGGTCGGCGGTAAACAGGATGTCATCGAGCTGAATGCATACCTGGCCCGGACAGTGCCCCGGCGCGTGGTACAGCCCGAAAGGCGAATTGGGCAGCGGGCCTTCGTCGAACGTGAAATCCACCGGCCGCGCGCGGAACAGGTCTTTGGACCATTTGTTCATGGCAAGAAGCTTGCCGGTCTTCTCCTGGGTGAGGCCGGCGCGTTCGAGAAAGATTTGCAGGTTCTTCGACGAGACTACGAGCCGCTCATTGAAGAAGCGCACGACACTCATATCGAGTTCGTGAATCCCGATCTCCGCGCCACTCTGCTCGACGACGAAATGCAGTCCACCGAAATGGTCTATGTGGCCGTGCGTGAGAATGAGGCGTTTCACGTCGGCGAGCGCGACGGTCTCGCCGAATTCCGCGCGAAGCCGCGCGAAGCAATCGAGCAGAGATGCGTTCGATGATTCCTGGCCGGACGCCGCGTCGATCAGTGTGACCGGATCCGTCATCACCAGGTAACAATTCGTGATGTGGTTTGGGAAGGCTTCGACGGGCAATTTATAAACCGTGGTGCGCCCCGCACTCGTATACTTTCGAACTACTGGGTCGTTGTGCATAATCCGGTAACACTACACGAAAGCAATCCGCCGGTGGAACCCGCCCTCCGTTTGCGGCAGGTACCGCCGGCGCGTATTATGCGCACGCTCCACGCAATTGCTTCTCAACGCAAGGGGATTTTGTCCATGAACCGCTTTATGCGATGCATCGTTCCGCTTCTGGCTATGGCTGCAACGTTTGCCGATCCGCCAGGGGAAGCAAACGGCCTGCCCCTTCTACTCTCGGAAGACTTCGAGAAGGGCGCTGACAGGTGGACGCAAACAGATCCCGCCGCATGGAAAATCACCGAAGACGAAGGGAACAAAGTTTATACCTTGCATCAGCAAAGCAATTACGAGCCGCCTGTGCGCTCCCCAAAAAATATTGCGCGCGTGAAGGAACTTGATGTCGCCGATTTCGTGCTCGAAGCGCGCATGAAGCAAACCGGGCGTGAATATGGCCACCGCGACATGTGCATCTTTTTCGGCTACCAGGACCCGGCCCATTTTTATTATGTGCATCTCGCGACGAAAGCAGACGAGCACGCAAACTCGATCTTCCTCGTGAACGGGGCGCCGCGCGTGTCCATCGCGACTGAACGTACCGACGGCACGGACTGGGGCGCCGGCTACCACACCATCCGCATCGAACGCGACACGAAGGAAGGAACAATCATTGTCTTCTTTGATGACATGAACAAGCCTGTCATGAAAACGACCGACAAGACATTTCTGAATGGCAGCATCGGCTTCGGCTCGTTCGACGACACCGGCAATATTGACGACGTACGCATCTGGGCGAAGCCGGCGGAGAAGCCCAAGAAGTAAGTCTGGCTCGCATACGTCCTATTTGTCCCATACGCCGCATCCGCCACGGAGAAATTGCATGGAAGTCGCCTCAACGTACGCGGGGTCAGTATCGAAACCCCTCCACTGTGAAGTCACGTGGCGGCACGCCATGAACTACGCGGCGTCGATCAACGACTTCAACCCCTGGTACTTCAACGACGAACGGGAAGAAGGCATCATCGCGCCGCCAATGTTGGCTGTCGCATTAACGTGGCCGTTTGGTGAAAGCGCGAGCACGTACTGGGGCGAAAAACAGTTTCCACTCGAGTTGCTCGTGCGCCAGGTCCACTACACCGAGCAAATTGTGTTCGACCGCCCGCTTCGCCCCGGCGACAAGTTGACCATCACCGCCGACCTTCCGATGATCGTGCCTCAACGGGGCGGCACGTACATGATCGTGCGCTGCACGGCCCGCGACGAAACTGGCGCGCGCGTGTTCATCGAGTACGCAGGTACGTTGCTCCGGGGCGTGCGCTGCATTGACAAGGGGACCATCATCGAACCGCCGCCGGAAACGCCAAAATCGAAGAGCGACGCCCCGCCGCTTTGGGAGAACGCGCTTCCCATCGGCCCTATGGCCGCGCATGTCTACGATGGCTGCGCAAATATCTTCAATCCGATTCACACCTCACAGCATTTTGCCAAATGGGTGGGCTTGCCCGGCATTATCCTGCATGGCTCGTGTACACTCGCAATGGCATTGCGTGACGTGATTGATCGCGAGGCCGGCGGCGATCCGCGCGGCGTGCGACGGCTCGGATGCAAGTTTACCGGCATGGTCATTCCAGGCACAGAGATCATGGTGCGAGGTTTGGGCAAAGAACGGATCGACGGCGCAACGCGAATATTCTTCGAGGTGCTCAATGGCGATAAACGCCGCGCCATCAGCGACGGGTTTGTCGAAGTATCGAGCTGACAAGCGAGAGGGCGGTCTCATGGACGAGCAGAAGTTGACGTGGCAGTTCGTGGAGAAGTGGGCCAACCAGAAACCCGAAGCAGAGGCCATCGTTTTCGAGAAGCAGCGCGTTACCTACGCGCAGTTCCGCGACGCGGTGGACGATACGGCCCGCGCCTTTCTCGATGCAGGTGTGAAACGGGGCGATCGGGTCGCGATGATTGCGATGGCCCGCCCAGAATTCCTCTTCACTTTCATGGCCGCGAACAAGGTCGGCGCGATGTGGCTGGGCGTGTCGCCGAAATTCACGTTACAGGAATTCCGCTACATCATCGACGACTGCCAACCGTCGGTGCTCATTGCGTTGCGCGAATACCTCGGCCGCGATCTCGCGCCCGAAATCGAGGCGCTTGCGCGCGAATTTCCATCGATCAAAAAGATATTGGTCATCGGCGAAGCGCCCGAAGGCTTCGAGAACTTCAACGACTTTGTTTCTACGCCGCGGCCTCACCAGGAGGCCGCATTGCAGGCGCGCATCGCCGAACTCTCGCCGGACGACAACGCGCTGCTACTCTACACCTCCGGCTCCAGCGGCAAACCCAAGGGCGTTGTCCATACGCACCGGAGCATCCTCTCATACGTCACTGTTCAGCGTGAACACATGATGATGACGGAAGAAATCCGATGCCTGCTGCATTTCCCGATAAATCACGTCGCTGCGGCAACGGAAATCGGTTATGCCTGCGTTTTTGCCGGCGGCGCCTGTGTGATGACGGACCGCTTCGACGCCGCACAGACACTGAAGATCGTCGAGGAAGAACGCATTACGTTATTTGGCCAGGTGCCCGCAATGTTCCTGTTGGAATTTGGCTTGCCCGCGTTTCCCGAAACCGATTTCTCCAGTGTCACCAATTTCATGTGGGGTGGCTCGACGGCCCCGAAACTCGTGTTGGACGTGGTCGCGGGGTTGGCCAAACGAAACGGCGCGCGCATGATGACGGGATACGGCGCAACGGAGATGTGTGGGTTCGTGACCTACAGCGCGCCGGAAGATACATTGGATACGCTTTTCACAACGGTTGGAAAAACCGCGCCGCCATTCGAGGTGAAGATCGTGGATGCGGACCGCCTTGAGGTTGCGCGCGGAGAGATCGGTGAGATCGCCGTGCGCGGCGAGACGATCATGAAGGAATACTGGAATAAGCCCGATCAAACCGAAGCCGTGCTCGACGCGGACGGATGGTACTATTCGGGCGACCTCGCGAAAATGGACGAGCGCGGGTATATAACCATTTCCGGGCGTAAATCGGAGATGTACAAGACCGGGGGCGAGAATGTGTTCCCACGCGAAGTCGAGGATGTGATCGAAAAATTTCCCGGCATCCTGATGGCCGCGGTGATCGGCGTGCGTCACGAAATGTTTGACGAAGTAGGATATGCCTTCGTCATGCCGCACCCGGGTCAGAAGCCTGCCGTGGACGCATTGCACGCACATTGCCGCGAGAATCTCGCAAATTTTAAAGTGCCGAAGACGATTGAGGTGCGCCCCATGCTTCCGCTATTGCCCAACGGGAAGGTGAACAAGATGGCACTGAGATCGGAATTGTCCGACTAGTGAGGGCGCGCGCGGCCCGGCAGTTGTGACGCTCGGTGCGGACATGTTGGTGTCCTCAGATTGCACAGATTCTCACAGAAAAGAATGAGCTCAGAATTGATGTGAGCCATTTGTTTCAGAAATAAGTTTGTTTCTGGACCGGTTTTCTTCTTGATTTTCCAAGTGAATTTTCTTGAATCTGTGTTCATCTGTGTAATCTGTGGACACATCGGGGAGATATTCGGTGCGTTATATTTGTTTAATTCTGATCGCCTTCGCCGCACACGCCGATGAGTGGTGGAACGAGGAATGGCAGGTTCGCCATCGAATCGATATCAATTCCAGCCTGATCAACGAAGACCTCGCGGGCTTCCCTGTCTGTATTCGTATTCCGGTTGCAGACGCGAAACTTGATCGCGCAAAGCCCGACGGCTCGGATGCGCGCGTGCTTGACGCGGCAGGAAACGTGTGCGACCACGAAAACGTCGTGTGGGGCGATGGCGGTATTGAACTGTACGCGCGAGTGCCCATGATCAAGGCGAACACGCCTGGCCAACGTCTCTATCTCTACTACGGCAATCCCGAAGCCAACGCCCCGCCCGTCGCGGACGTTTGGGAGGAATCTTATTGCGCGGTGCTGCATCTGCGCAACGACGTGCGCGACGTTTCGGGCAATAGCGCAGTGGTCACCGCGGAGGGCGCCGTTGAACTCAAAGATTTCGGCGCGGTCTTTTCTGAGCAGCCTGGTTTTTTGAACGTCGATCCAGCATCCCTCCAGGACATCGGCGAGCAGATTACGCTCACGATTCGGTTTCGCGCGCTGGAATCACCCGGACTCCAGACACTCGCTTCTGGCCGCAAAACCGACGGTCCCGACGAATGGTTCAACTTTGGACTTAAGACGCCGTCGACAGTACACACCAACGCCACCAGCGGCGGCAAGCAGGCGCCGGAATTGAACCTCGCAGGTATCGCGCTTGACGAATGGCACACGGCGGTTGTCCGCTACGACGGGAAAACAAATTCTCGCGCGCTTTGCATCGATGGAACGCTATTTGAACGCGACGCGTCATTGCCCGGCCCCTTGAATATCGACGAGCTTCGCATTGGCCGCGGCCTGTTGCATTTCGAACCGTGGCAGTTTCACGGCACGATTGACGAAGTGCGCATCGCGACAGACGCGCGTTCCGATTCGTGGTTGAAAGCTGAATCGGGAAGCATGGCGGAAGTGCAGGCGTTCGCGCCCGTGACTGTCGCGCATGTGCGTGGCGAACCCGCGCCCCCGCCCGCGCAGTTCACGTTACTGACGCCCGCCGATGGAGTTGAATGGCGCAAGAGAAAACCCGTCGAACTCTCCTGGTCGCCTTCCGCCGGCGCGGATACTTACGTCGTGCAACTCTCGACCGACGCGCAAGGTAAAAATATCATCGCATCGACATCGGCGGCGGGCACCTCGATCTTCGTCGATCCGGGCGCAACTCCAGCAGAGAACGGCGATAAAAATATTAACGGCATCTACCTTGACGAGGCTTCATCCGGTATTGGCCAATCAAAAGATCGCCCTTTGTATTGGACGGTTGTTGCCGAATCCGATGCGGGAAAGACGTCGGCTGCTGAAATACGAGCTCTCTCGTTTTATGATTGGGACCCCGCCGAGATACACGCGCATCCGTATACGCCGAAGAAACGCCCTGTGTTGGAGACTGCGCAGACCGAGTACGAAATCGGCGGCTACCTCCGCATGCGCATCGACAACGCCATCAACGAATATCTCATCAGCACGCCGGTGACGAGTCCCGCGATTCTGCAAGTCCTGCGCGACCGTGACAAAACGCCCCTGCGCGATCCCCTCGTGCCGTGGGCGGGCGAGTTCGCGGGAAAATATCTCACCGCCGCGCAGCTTACGTGGCGGCTCACGCGTGACGAAGAATTGAAATCTACCATCGATCAATTCGTAAAGGACCTTATCGCGTGCCAGCAGGAAGACGGCTATCTCGGGCCGTTTCCGAAATCGTCGCGCATTACCGGCGGCAATTGGGACGTTTGGGGGCATTACCATTGCATGCTCGGGTTGATGTTTTATTACGAAGACACGCAATACGCGCCTGCATGGGAAACGTGCAAGAAAGCTGCGGACTTGCTGTTTGAAACGTTCGGCCCGGGCGGACCGACACTCACCAACGACGGCGGCGGCGGACAAATGAACATGGCGGTGTGCCACGCGCTCGTGTTGCTATACAAGCAAACGGGTATCGCGCGGTATCTCGATCTCGCGAACTATATCGTGCATGAAGCGTGGAACGAACCGGGCGCGGGCGGCTACCTCGTCGCCGCGCTTGCGGGGAAACCGATTATCGAATTTCCGCAACACCGCTGGGAGGCGATCCACGATTGGCAGGCGCTTCCCGAACTCTACTGGCTCACCGGTGACGAGCAGTACAAAAAAGCGTTCGAGCACATGTGGTGGAGCGCGGTGCGCGGCGACCGGCATAACACCGGTGGCCTCACCTCCGGCGAAGGCTTCACCGGCTCGCCATTCAACACAGGCGCAATCGAAACCTGTTGCACTGTCGCGTGGCTGGCGATGTCGATTGATATGCTGCGACTAACCGGCGATTCGCAGGTCGCAGATGAAATTGAACTGAGCACGTTCAACAGCGCGCTCGGCGCGATTCCCCACGGCGGGCGGTCATGCGCGTACAACGTGCCGATGAATGGCACGCGATTGTTCGGCGTTGAGTTACATTGGCAGGCGCCGAAAGGCGGACCAGACCTGAACTGTTGCTCCGTAAACGCGAACCGGCCCCTCGGCATGATTTCGCAGTGGGCATTGATGCAAAAGGATGGTGGACTTGCCGTGAATTTTTTCGGGCTTTCCACGATGAAAACGAAATTAAAGTCCGGGAACAAAGTTCAGATTCAACAAATAACGGACTATCCGCGCAATTCGAAGGTCGTGATGAAACTGACGCTCGACAAACCGGAAACGTTTCCCATTTACATTCGGATTCCGAAATGGTCGGAACGATTCGGTGCCATAGTTAATGACGGACCTGGAAACCATATGTATAATCCCGGCACTTATACAGGCATCACGCGGGAATGGAAAAGCGGTGATCGCATTGAATTGCAGTTCGATTTCAGGCCGCATTTTTGGGCAGGTGCAGAATCGTTCGCAAACACGGTATCGTTCTATCGCGGTCCGATTCTGTACGCGTATGACGCGCGATACAACGACTTTAACCCCGGCGAACTCCCGAAGTTCGATCCGGAAACGGTGACTTTCGCAATCGAACCCATCAATGACCCGGCAATTCGACCCTGGATACTGGGATCACTCACCGCGGCCGATGGCAGCGCCGTGCGCGTCGTCGATCTCTCCAGCGCGGGCCAAACCGGCAACCACTACGTCACCTGGTTACCCGCGACAGCGCCGCCAACGCGGGAATTGTTAATCAAATAGCCTTGGAGTGCGGCGTGTCAGCGCCGCTTTCACTTCTGGGTACTCGAAATCCACAAGTAAACTTGAAGCCTTCAGGGACACACGAATAGAAGCCAGCGCAATCGCGCTTGATTGCGAAGCGACCTTGCCCAGGAAATGAAAAGCGGCAGCTACCCGCTACCACACTCCGAGGCGTTTGGGAGTCGGCAAGGGAAAGGGGTATTCTTTATACACTCCTACGACGGACCAAGGCATGCACTTTCAACCCTCGACAATGCAACCGAAATTCGGCGCCGCGCCCACCAGTACGATCAACACGGCGTCGCTCGCGGACGATCTCGCCTATCAGGAGGCGATCCTCCGTGACGTGTCCCGCACCTTTGCGCTCACCATTCCTCAATTGCCGGAACGGTTGCGCATGGTGGTGGGCAATGCCTACCTGCTTTGCCGGATCGCCGACACGATAGAAGATTCCCCCGCCTTGACGATCGAGCAAAAGTGCCAGTTTGGCGATGCGTTCGTCACGATAGTCGAAGGCGAGCGGCCCACCGCCGAATTTGGCGAACAACTGGGCGATGCTCTCACGCAGGGCAGCCTCGATTCCGAACGCGATCTCGTGCGAAACGCCGCTGCCGTCATTCGATTGACGCATAGTTTTCACCCGGACGAGCGCGCGGCGCTTTCACGTTGCATTCGCATCATGGCGGGCGGCATGGAAGATTTTCAGGAAGGCCGGTTTACCCACGGACTGCGCGACGTGGCGCATCTCAACTCTTATTGCTACCACGTCGCCGGTGTCGTGGGCGAAATGTTGTGCGAGTTATTTTGTCTTCATTCTTCCGAGGCCGCGCAACGGCGCAATGAGCTTTTGGCGCTTGCCGTTTCGTTTGGGCAAGGCCTGCAAATGACGAACATTCTCAAGGACATTTGGGAAGACAAACAGCGCAATGTGTGCTGGCTCCCGCATGAGCTGTTTGCCCGGCACGGCTTCAATCTGCGCGAGCTGGGCACGCGAAAAAATGACCCCGCGTTCCGCGACGCGCTGTTCGAGATGCTTGGCATCACGCGCGGCCATCTTGAAAATGCGTTGACCTATACGATGCTCCTGCCCAAAAGCGAACCCGGCATGCGCAGGTTCTGTCTGTGGGCGCTGGGCATGGCCGTATTTACACTGCGCAGAATTCACGCAAATCCGTTTTTCGATTCCGGCGACGACGTTAAAATTTCGAGGCGCATCGTGCGCGGAGTTATCGCTGTGTCCAACGCGGCGTGCAAGAGCGATGTCGCGCTGCGGTCGCTGTTCACTGCATCCACCCGCGGACTACCGCACAACTGACGTTTCGAGGCACATCCATGCGTTACGCATATCTTACCATTTTCCTCGCCGCAGCCTGCATTGCAGCATTCGCGGAAACCGGCGCTCCCGAAGGGTGGAGTACGCTATCGCCACGCGACGAATTGCGGCCCGCCTTCTCTTACAATGCATCCGGTGGTCCTGGCAGCAACGGCACGTTTGTCATCGAGACGGATGCGCGTGAAGGTCTTGACGGACGCTGGGTAACAACCGTCCCCGTAATTGGCGGAAAGCACTACGCATTTCGCGCGGTCTATCGCGCCAAAAATATTGCGCAACCCCGCCGCTGTGTTGTAGCAAGATTCATGTGGCGCGACGCGAAGGGCAATAGCGTGACGCACGACACTTCGGGCGCGGATACCTTTCTTGGCGGTGAGAAGCCGGTCGCGGAGCCGGAATACCCGACCGCTCGCGAAACCAATGCTGATGGCTGGGCAGAAGTGGCGGACGTGTATCGCGCGCCAACCCGCGCAACGCAGGCGGTCGTGGAATTGCATCTGCGATGGGCGCAGAATGCCCGCGTGGAGTGGAGCGGGTTCTCGTTCGCGGAATGCGATGCGCCCGCCCCGCGTCTGGCGCGGCTCGCATCAGTTCATTTCATACCCGGCGGCGGAAAAACCGCGGAAGAGAATTGCCGGCAATTGGCGCCGTTCATTGAGCAGGCCGCGCAACAGAAAGCCGATCTCGTAGTCCTTCCGGAAACGCTGACCTGCACAAACAACGGCCTCACCTACGCTGAAGTCGCCGAGCTGATTCCGGGGCCATCGACCGCGTACTTCGGCGAACTCGCGAAGCAGCATGACCTCTATATTGTCGCGGGACTCGTCGAGCGCGACCAACATCTTGTTTACAACACGGCTGCATTGATCGGGCCCGACGGCGCATTGGTGGGCAAATATCGGAAAGTTACGCTGCCGCGCACCGAAGTGGATATGGGGATAGTACCCGGCACGGAATATCCCGTGTTCGACACGCGCTTCGGAAAGGTCGGCATGATGATCTGCTACGACGGGTTTTTTCCTGAAGTCGCGCGGCGCCTCAGCAACAACGGCGCGGAGGTCATCGCGTTTCCCGTCGCAGGCTGTAATCCGATGCTCGCCGCTGCGCGCGCCTGCGAAAACCATGTATACGTCGTCAGCAGCACGTATTCCGGCAAAGAGCTAGATTGGATGATCACCGGCATATACGATCAGGAAGGCGAGGTCATCGCACGCGCGGAAGAATGGGGAACCATCTGCGTCGTGGAAGTCGATCTCAACAAGCGCCTCTACTGGTCCAGTCTCGGCGATTTCCGCGCGGAGTTGCCGCATAACCGGCCGGTAACCGAAGGGAAATAATTGGGGTAGGCTCGAACGGTTTGTGGTAGTGTCGGCAGGTTTTTTGCAGGTCATGCGTCATATTCAATTCGCCCATTGATAGAAGGGATACTCGTCCTCTAGTCGAAGTGTCCGATGAAAAATACAAATGAACAAGCCGATTTCATACGTAATTTCCGCCCTACTCCGTTGCCCCTATTGAGTATGCAATGTTGGCTGGAGTGCCAGAAGGGACAGTTCCAATCCTAACCAATTCGTTATATCCCACCACCGAAATCTGGGATCTGCACACACACCTCTCCGGTGTGCCGGGCCGTACTCCCGACGAGCGCATGGCGAAGCTGATCGAGTTTGCGGATCGCATGGGTATTGCGCGTCTCGTCATATTCATGGGGATGGAGTGGGAGTACGAGCCTTCGCCGGAGAAGTTCCGGAAGGAGAATGACGAAATATTGCAGGCGTTGAGCCATTGGCGCCATCGCGCGTTTGGGTTTGTGTATCTCAACCCGAAGTTCACGCAGGAATCGCTCGACGAATTGGAACGTTGCGTCGCAGACGGCCCGATGGTTGGCATCAAGCTGTGGGTGGCGGCGCACTGCAACGCGCCGGAACTCGACCCTATCGTCGCGCGCGCTTCGGAACTCAAGGCACCTATCTTTCAACATACCTGGATCAAGATCACCGGCAACTTGCCGGGCGAATCGACACCAATGGACTTGGCGGAGCTCGCCACGCGGCACCCGGACGCGACGTTCGTTTGCGGCCATACGGGCGGCGATTGGGAACAGGGCATCCGCGCTGTTCGCGCGCACAAAAATATCTATGTCGATCTCGGCGGCGGCGATCCCGCGGCTGGTTTTACGGAAATGGCTGTACGCGAACTCGGACCGGAACGCGTGCTGTTCGGTAGCGACGCAGGCGGGCGCAGTTTTGCTTCACAACTTGCAAAAGTTTATGGCGCACAGGTTTCCGCCGATGCCAAACGCATGATTCTCGGCGAGAATCTCAAGCGCATTCTCGCGCCAATTCTCAAGTCGAAAGGCTTGAAACCATGAGCGCGCCAATCATTGACGTCAACGTCACGCTCGCGCGCTGGCCCACGCGCCGCCTACCGCATGATGATACCCCCGCGCTGGTGAAATTGCTCCGGTCACGCGGAATTACGCAGGCGTGGGCCGGCACGTTTGATGGCTTATTGCACAAAGACCTTGCATCGGCCAATGCGCGCCTTGCCGATGACTGCGCAAAGCACGGCGACGGCGTGCTCCTGCCATTTGGATCGGTCAATCCGAAACTGCCGGATTGGGAGGAGGACCTGCGAAGGTGCGTGGAAGATCATGGCATGCGCGGCATCCGATTGCATCCTAACTACCACGGTTACGAGCTTACGGACGCCGTGTTTGTTCATGTGTTGCAGATGGCTGCCGAAAGAAAAATGCTTGTTCAAATTGTCGCATCCATGGAAGACGATCGCATGATGCACCCGCTTATGCGCGTACCGCAGGTAGACATTGTTCCGTTGCCCGAGGCACTGGCCCAGGCGCCCGGTACACGCGTCGTGTTGTTAAATGCGTCCCGCGCCGTTCCCGCACCGGTGCTGCCAAAAATATTCGGAGCGGGGGAGGTCTACTTCGATTTCGCAATGCTCGAAGGCGTCGGCGGCATCGCAAATCAGCTTCAGCACATGCACATTGAACGGCTTCTGTTCGGTTCCCACGCGCCAATGCTCTACATTGATTCGGCAATCCTGAAGCTACGGGAATCCGATCTGACGGACGACCAGCGAAATATTATTTGCCATGGCAACGCGGAACGGCTGATGGCCAACTAGCGCAAGGAACTGTCTACTCTTCCTCGTCGCTTGCCTCATCCGATAGCACTTCACGAATTTCATCCAGTGTTTCCAGTATGAGTGCGGCGCGTTCCTTATCCATAGCCGGCATCTCTTCCTCGCCAACCGCGTATTCCTTGTCTGAATCTGCCAACGCAGCCAGGGTCTGCATCATCTCCATGTACGTTTCCAGAGCATGGAGTGGATGGTTTCCCGCCTGCCGGTGAAGGATGGCGTTGCCCGCGGGACTGATTACATACCACGCCCATTCGTCTGTCTCCGGAGGAGCAGGCGTCGTGCGCAGCAGATAGACCGCCACCAATTCGGGAATGCCGAGTCCGAAATAGCGATCATGAACTGCCTGTACCCATTTCTTCTCAATCAACTCCTTCTCGGAGATTGTAAAAGAATCGATGAAAAAGCGATCCAGTTCATCATTGGCATCCAGATCTTCGAAGGGTACAACGCTGTCCAAATCCACCGCCAGGTTTTCGCTCTCGTTCATTTGCCTCGGATTCCTTTCCTTCCCGATTCGACGCACGCCCGTCGATTTGGAACCATTTTTATACAAATCACCGCCGCGGCTCCAATCGCGTCAACCAATCCCCATTCCCGAACGTGTAACGAAGCGCCGATAGATCGCTACTATATCCGGGGCCCGGCCTGTATACTCAACATAGCAGCAAGCCGGGCATTCCCAGCGGCCGATTCAAGGAGATTTTCTGTGCGCCCACTATGCCATATTCTCCTGGCGACATTTGTCCTGTCCGCTTTCACCACACTCATTTCCAGTTGCGACCTCGATCTCGATGGTGTGGGCCTGAAATGGGGCGAACCCGTCGCCGGCGACAATACACCACCCGCCCCCGGGGACGGAGATGGTGATGGGGACGGAGATGGTGATGGTGATGGGGACGGGGATGGTGATGGAGACGGGGACGGAGATGGAGATGGCGACGGCGATGGGGACGGCGATGGGGACGGCGACACCCGGTTCACCGGCACTTGGATAACCAGCTTCGGCGACGCCCTTCCCAATGGCGCCGGACGACGTCAGTATGCGATGCGGCTTGTCATCGAGCGCGAAGGGGACAATCTCAGTGGAACCGGCTCAATGTTCCGGTTCTACAACAGCGGTTCCGTCGCCTTTGACGCGCAACCGCACGCCATAGCGGTTTCCGGTGAAGCAACTGCGGACGATGCTATCATCACACTCTCCGGCGGCGCCGGCGTATTCACGAACAACCCCATTTGGTATTTGCGCGTTTCGGGCACGCGGGTAACCGGCATGTACGCCGAGCGCGACAGCAACCTCATTGTGCAGCGGTCCGGCCAAGCCATTTGGAACCGGGCCAGTACCGCAAATCTCAATAATTCCTGGGCTGCCGCCTTCGACGATAAATTTGGCACGGGCAACACCTTCAGCAGGCGCGACCGCACCGGTGTGATGACTTTATCAAGCAGCGACAGCCTTATATCCGGCCTCGGGTCCTATGTCGAGCAGCGGTCCGACGGCGACCCAGAGGAGTTTGCATTTACAGTCGCAAACGGCGCCATTCAATCCACGCAGGTGCGATTCGGATTTACAGACTTCGCGCCCGCCAACGGCGACGTGGACTGGTTCGGGTACAGCTCTGGCTCCTTAATTTCGGCGGCGTACGGCCAGTTTAACGAGGAAGACCAAATTGTCCGATTTGGCGCGACCACCTGGCACCAGAGTTCGGACACCACGCCTGGCGATTTCGTGCGGGACTGGATTACCTCTTTTGGCGATTCCAACGCACCGGGCAATTTACTCGCCGACTATGTGATGGCGATGGATGACGTGAGCGTCAGCGGCAACACGCTGAGCGGAATTGTACGCGTGCTGGATGAAACGGCTGCCCAGCCTGCGTTTGTGAATTACACTATCCAAAACGGCACGATTGTGGGCAATCACTTGACGCTGAGCATGGTCCGAAGTTCAGACCGCTTCACCTGGGACATGCGCCTGGCTGGCAACGTCCTCGTCGGGTCTTACTCCCACTTCGACGGCGATGACGCGTTTCTCGGCCGGGGCAACGCCGAGTGGCGCTTCGGCAGCGCCGGGAATTTCCCCGGGACGTACACGGCCGGCTTTACCGATACCTCTACCACCAACGGCACTGAAAACCGCGCCAGCCAGCTTGCCGCCATCACCATCACAGATCAGGAAGAGGACGGCGCCATACTTGGCAGCGGGGGCGTCCGCCTGGGCGGGGAAACCATTCGCAGGCAATTTGCCATCTCCGGGACCGCCGAAACCACGGGACATATCACTATGGTCTGGGAAAACGGTGTGGACTTTTCGGGTAATACCATCTGGAACTTGCGCAAAGCAGGGAACTTCCTTTTCGGCACCTACTCAAACTACGCGTCGGATAACCAGACCATCGAATTTCAGGGGCACGCGGCGTTCATCCGTCGCTAGGGAACAAATGCCCTGACCCGGTGTTTCCTTACCGTAGAATCGGCGGGTGTGCAGGGCGCACACCACGCGATCCTCTTCTTCGTCGGTGCAATTCGATCCCCGGGGAGCGGGATTCCTGGGGCTCGTAGGCAATTATGGCATTCACAAATGGGAGAAAAGTCATGCGTTTGGCAAAGGGCATTGGCGCGCTTACCGTCGCCGCAATTTTCTGTATGTCTGCTATGGCACAGGGTCCGGGCGGCCCTGGCGGTGGTCCCGGAGGCGGACCTCAGATAAGCGAAGAGGCGCTTGCAAAAGCGTGGGACGCACAGGCCGCTGGCGTCGCCAAACAACTCACGCTCAATGAAGAACAAACGAAAAAATTGGCGGAAGCCTACAAGGCGGCCCGCACCAGCCACGGCGCCGCAATTCGCGAACGCATGAGTTCGGGAGAACGCCGCGATCCAGGCGCATTCCGCGAAGTTGGCGTTGCGGAACGAACAAAGCTGGAAACCGCGCTCAAAGGATTCCTGAACGAAGAACAGACCGGAAAAGCCCTGACAACCCTCGGCTCGTTTAACCGCCGCTGGGACGGAATGGTAGTCGTCCTTGACGGTCTGGGTCTTGAAGAAAAAGCCAAGGCGGATGCCATGAATACGGTCTCGACATACATCGCGGATTCAACCAAGGCGATTGAAGAGGCAATGGCGGCGGGTAGCGCGACCCCAGAATCCATGCGCGAAAAAATGGCGCCGATGCGCGAAAAGCTTGATGCGGACATGGGCAAGGTGCTCAGCGCCGATCAACTCACGAAATGGAAAGAAACGACTTCCATGCGCGGTGGCGGTGGACGTCGTGGCGGCGGCGAAGGGCCACGTGAAGGCGGCGCACCGGCCGCGGGCGCGCCAGCAACACCCGCAACCCCGGATGCCAGTTCCAAGAAGGATGAAAAGAAAGCCGAGTAATCGCATCCGCGATGGGTTCGGTCTATTCACGGCGCGCCTGGCTACCTCCGGGCGTGCCGTTTTTCGTCATGGCAACACCGCCATCCGATATGCCGCCTCGAGATCATCAACGCGAGACACCCGGAATCCGAGGTCGTTCAATAGTCCATCCTGAATACCGTAAATCCACCCGTGGACGCTAAGCGTCTGACCGCGACGCCAGGCCTTTTGAACAATCGTGGTCCGGCACACATTGTGGGCCTGCTGCAAGACATTGAGTTCGCAAAGCCGGTTGACGCGCAGTTCACGATCAGTCAGCGCACTGAGTTCCTCCGCGTTTCTGGCGCGCACGTCACGAATATGCCGGAGCCAATTGTCGATCAGACCCAGTTCCTTGTCTTCCAATGACGCGAGCACCCCGCCGCAGCCATAGTGGCCACAAACGATGATGTGTTGTACACGCAGCACTTCCACCGCATATTGGACCACCGACAGGCAATTAAGGTCGGTATGTACCACGAGGTTTGCGACGTTGCGGTGGACGAAAAGTTCACCCGGCAAAAGCCCCACGATATCGTTCGCCGGTACGCGGCTGTCCGCGCAACCAATCCACAAATACTGGGGCGACTGTTGGCGTGCGAGCGAAGGGAAATAGTCCGGGTGGTTTTGGCGATGGGCTTCGGCCCACGTCTGGTTGTTACTGAGTAAATGCCCAAGCGGGTGCGCTTCGCCGTTCATGTCCTGCTCAGAATCCGTTTTGCGAATTCCTCCGAAAAAGGCTGACCAGGTTCATAGCCCCGAATCCATTCTCCGTCGATGAGGAGAAACGGCACCCCGAGCTTCCCGGTTTTCGCTTCGAGTTCTACCCCGTATTCCGGGTTCTCCCGGATATCGCGGTTCTCATACGGAATGTCGTTTTCGTCCAAGTAGGCTTTAAGCAACTGGCAATCGCCACAAAGTTTTGCTGAATACACTACGATCGATTTTCTCATTCCAAGTCCAATGCGGTTGCGGGAGCGTTTGGTATTTTCGTTGGCAAAACTCACCAATGATGCACTAGAATACCGTACCTTCGCATGGAAGCGCACCTGCGCATGGGAAGGTGTCTTCGTGAGTAACACCTATCGTATCTGGAGAGAAACCATGTTTCGCGGTTCATACGTAGCCCTGGCAACCCCTTTCAAACCAAATTTCGATATTGATTTCGACGCCTATTCGCGCCTGATCGAGTTTCAGATCGATCAGGGCACCGACGGCATCGTGCCCTGCGGGTGTACGGGCGAAGCCGCGACCCTGGCGCACGCCGAGCAGGAACAGATTATCCGCTACTGCATCGAGAAGGTCGCGGGCCGCGTTCCCGTCATCGCCGGGACGGGATCGAACAATACCAAGGAAGCGCTGTCCCTGACGCGCTTCGCTAAAGACGTTGGCGCGGACGGCGCGCTTCTCATTACGCCGTACTACAACAAGCCCACGCCAGAGGGGCAGATCGCGCACTACACGCTGATCGCGGAGCAGGTAGATATTCCGATTATGCTTTACAACGTGCCCAGCCGCACGGGCACAAACATCCTGCCGGAAACCGTCGCGGTGATGGCGAAATCACCCAACATCGTCGCCATAAAAGAAGCGGCGGGCAGCATTGATCAGGTGTCGTCAATTCGTTCCCTCTGCGATATCACCGTACTGTCGGGCGACGATTCGCTCACGCTGCCGATGATGGCCGTTGGCGCAACCGGCGTTGTGTCCGTCGCCGCGAATGTCGCTCCTGGCCCGATTGCGCAGATGTGCGCCGAATTCGACAAAGGCAACCTCGCGGAAGCCCAGCGCATCCACTTCGAATTGTGGCCGCTGTTCAAGGCGTTGTTCCTCGAAACAAACCCGATCCCGGTGAAGGCCGCGCTCGCGCGCATGGGCCTATGCGAAAACATCCTGCGCCTGCCGCTCACGAAAATGCGCGAGGAACCATTCGCCAAACTCGATAAGGTACTCGAGCAGCAGCCCGCGCTATTGGCGGCCGCCCGGTGAAAATTTGCATGGCAGGCGCCTGCGGGCGCATGGGCCGCCGTATTCTCGAAATCGCGCTTGCCGAAGGGATTGACATTGGCGGTGCGTTCGACGTGCCAACCATGGCGGGCATGGAACTGGTCATCGGGTCGGAGTCCGGCAAACCGCGCATTGTACCCGTATCGGCCGACCCCGCCAAGGAACTCGCGAAATCGGATGTCCTCATCGATTTCACCATCGCGGATGCCTGTGTCCATAACGCACGCATCGCGGCCGAACAACATCGCCCGGCGGTCGTCGGCACAACAGGTCTGAACGACGCACAAAAACTCGTGCTGGCTTCGCTGGCCGAAAACGTTGCCATTGTCTATGCGCCGAATATGAGCGTTGGTGTGAATTTGTTGTTCAAGCTCACCACGGAAGTCGCGGGGATTCTCGGTCTTGATTACAACATCGAGATTTCCGAAACCCACCACAATCAGAAAAAAGACAGCCCCAGCGGCACCGCCGTGCGCCTGGCGGAATGCGCGGCCGAAGCCCTCGGCCTCAACTACGAACATGATGTCGCGCACGGGCGCGATGGCCTCGTGGGCGCGCGCCCCTCACGCCAAATCGGAATGCATTCCGTCCGCGGCGGGGACGTCGTCGGCGATCACACGGTAAGTTTTATTGGCGAAGGTGAGCGCGTCGAACTCACGCACAAAGCCCACAACCGCGACAATTTTGCGCGCGGCGCGCTTCGCGCGGCCCGCTTCGCGGCAAGCGCCAAACCAGGCCTCTACGACATGCAGGACGTGCTGGGATTGCGCTGAAAACTACATCCCCCTAAATCCCCCTTCAAAGGGGGACTTCAATAAGGCCACCTCAAGTCTTCTTAAAAGCGTGGTCAATTAACAGTGTATGTCGTTAGCCCTCTCAAGTCCCCCTTTGAAGGGGGATTTAGGGGGATGTTGCCCCCAATCAAATTCTTGATCTACCCACATCCGACAGCACGATCCGCAACTGATCGCAGCTCTCATACCGCTTCGCGGGGTCCTTCTCGATCATCTTCATGATTACGTCGCCGAGAGCCTGCGGACACCGCCGGTTCACCATGTGCGGATTCAACGGCACCGCGCGCATGTGCGCCATGTACAGCAGCTGCAAGTTGTCGACCTCGAACGGAAGTTTGCCGGCGAACATCAGATACAACGCAATGCCCAACGAATAA
This sequence comes from Candidatus Hydrogenedentota bacterium, assembly GCA_034408725.1. Lineage (GTDB taxonomy): Bacteria > Hydrogenedentota > Hydrogenedentia > Hydrogenedentales > SLHB01 > JABWCD01. Next base: position 25,590 of record JAWXCN010000012.1, on the reverse strand, counting down.
ATATCGCTGCGGTTGGTCGCTTTCTCGCCGCGAATAATCTCCGGCGCGACATACATCGGCGTGATCTGCTCGACCAATCCGGAATCGAGAAACGGCAACGCGCGCGGGCGGCACAGCGAATAATCCGACAATTTCGCGACACCCTTCCGCGTGAACAGGATATTGCCCGGCTTCAAATCATGATGCGTAAAACCCTGATCATGGATGTACTGTAATCCATTGCAAATCTGCGCAACGATCACGAGCCGCTCTTCGAGGTTCCATGTACGATTCTCGAGATAGTACTTCATGTCCGGGCCATCCACATATTCCATCGTCAGGCACAGACCTTCCGGACCTTCGATGAACTCGTTCACCCGGACCACGTTTGCGTGATTGAACTTCTTGAATTGCTGCACGCTCTTGGCGAAGTCGCGCACCTGGGAATTGTTACGGAAAAAGTTCGCGTGAAAAAGTTTAACTGCGACCACTTCTCCCTTGACGGTGTCGATCGCGCGATAGACTGTACCCGTGCCGCCGCGCCCCAGTAGGCGGTCGCATTTGAAATGGTAAAGCTTGAGCCGATCCGGCAGTTCCTGCTTCATCATGGCGTTAGGTCGTGGGCTTTCGATTGTGCTGGTTACCCTTCTTCCAAATCCAGCGGAATGCGCGGCGCATCGCCCCACAGCCCGTCGAGATCATAGAATTCGCGCGTTTCCTTGCGGAAAATATGCACGATGATATTGCCGTAGTCCAGCACCAGCCAATTGTTCCGGTGATTGCCCTCGGAATTGCGCGCTTTTAGACCAGCATCGCGCGTGCCCGAAAGGATTGCGCTCGAGACCGCCTTCACGTGCGGCTCGCTTGTCGCCGTACACACGACAAAACTGTCGGCAATGACCGTCAATCCGCGCAGATCGTATGCGCGAATATCGATCGCTTTGTGGTCATCCGCGAGCGACGCTATCAATCGTGTCGCGGGCAAAAAATCCGGCTCGGCCGCCGGCGCTTTCTTCACTAGGTTCTTCAATCTGTTTTATATCGCCTATTCGGTTTCGCCCAGTACGCGTTTCAACACTTCGTTCGCCATCTGCGGGTTCGCTTTGCCCTTGGTGGCTTTCATCAGTTGCCCGACCAGAAAGCCAAACGCCTTTTCCTTGCCGCCTCGATAGTCGGCCACGGGCCCCGGATTCACCGTCAGGATTTCCCGCGCGACCGCTTCGATCGCGGATGTGTCGCTGATCTGCACCAGCCCTTTTTCCGCGACCAACGCCTTCCCGTCCTTGCCTGTCTCGAACATGTCAACCAGCAGGTCCTTGGCAATCTTCCCACTAATTGTACCATCCTCGATGAGTTTCAGCATTCCGCCGAGGTGTTCCGGTGTAACGTTGCACGCAGCAATCTCTTGCTTGCGTTCGGTCAAAAGGGCCTGCAGCTCGACAGTAATCCAGTTTGCGGCCTGTTTGGGCTGGCAACCAAGTTTTACAACCGCCTCGTAATAGTCCGCCGTCGGCTTCTCGCCAGTCAGCACGCCCGCATCATAAGCTGACAATCCGAAGTCTGTTTCAAAACGAGCGCGACGCGCCTGCGGCAGCTCCGGCAAGGATTCGCGAATGCGGGTTTCCCAGGCCTCGTCAATGACAATCGGCACGAGATCGGGGTCTGGGAAGTACCGGTAGTCGTGCGCGGATTCTTTCGCGCGCTGCGAAAACGTGATGCCGCGGTCCGCGTCCCACCCGCGCGTTTCCTGCACGACCTTGCCGCCTTCATCGAGCAGTTTTGCCTGCCGCGCAATCTCGAATTCGATGGCCTTCTGGATACCGCTGAACGATGCGACGTTTTTTACTTCCGACTTGGTGCCGAACGGTTCGGTACCCGCGGGCCGAATGCTGATGTTCGCTTCCGCGCGCAACGAACCTTCTTCCATGTTGCAATCGCTCACGTCGAGGTAGCGCAACATTTGCTTCAATTCTGTCAGATACGCGAAGGCTTCGTCGGCGCTGCGAATGTCCGGTTCGGTCACAATCTCCAGCAAGGTCACGCCGCAACGGTTAAAGTCCACGCCGCTGTCGCCGCCGCCAATGGTGTGGGTGTTGCGCGCGGTGTCTTCTTCCAGATGCGCGCGCGTGATCCCGATGCGCTTCGCCGCGCCGTTGGTGTTAATGTTGATGAACCCGTCGTGGCACAGCGGCAGATCGTACTGGCTGATTTGGTAGTTCTTGGCGAGGTCGGGATAAAAATAGTTTTTCCGGTCCATCTTCGACCAGCGCGAAATTTGCAGTTCAACGCCAGCCCGACCGCGACCGACATTTCCACCGCGCGCTTGTTCAACACCGGCAATACGCCCGGCATGCCCAAACACACAGGGCACACGTTCGTGTTAGTCGGCGCATGAAAATTTGTGCTGCATCCGCAAAACACCTTTGATTTGGTGCTCAATTCGACGTGCACTTCCATGCCTATGACTGGTTCGTATTTCATTTCGACTTTCTTTACTCGTGAGTATCCAATTTGCGGCGACCAAATCGAGTCAATCTCAAATTCTCTGCGTTATATCCCTGCTGTAGCGCCCACTCAGTGTTTGACAAAATGCGTCTCACGGTTCGCCGGGAGAAGTAGGAAAAAAAGACAAAGCCAACAGTAGCAAGACCTGCCACGCTAGCGGAAGCAATAGTTACCGTTTCTCCAAACAGCGTATTCGCGAGCAACATCCCGAACAGTGACACGCAGATGCCGATAACAAACTGAACAAATAGAAATCGCCGTCTTTCTGGTTCAGTAAAATGTACGATCGCTTTCCGCGCTTCTTCCGACCAAAACGGGCTCCATGTCCAGATGTCCATAAACCGCACCCCCTTTGCAGAGAATCCGTTTAGATTTCGATCTGATCATTTCACCGCCGTCGGCGTACCCATTTCAAACCCGCGCCTCTGCTCATACGTGTACGCCACACGCAAAATTGTCTCCTCGTCAAACGGCTTCGCAATTATCTGCAACCCCGCCGGCAACCCCGATTTGGTGAGGCCGCAAGGCATGCTCAATCCTGGAATACCGGCGAGGTTCACGCTGATCGTGTAAATGTCGCTGAGGTACATTTCGAGGGGATTCGCCGCCTTCTCGCCGATTTTGAACGCCGGCGTCGGCGACGTCGGCGTTAGGATCACGTCGCACTGCTCGAACGCATCCGTGAAATCCTTGCGGATCAGCGAGCGCACCTTTTGCGCTTTCAAATAATACGCGTCGTAATATCCGCTCGACAGCACATACGTGCCGAGCATGATTCTGCGGCGCACCTCCGGCCCGTAGCCATCGGTCTTGGTTCGCGTGTACATGTCCAGTGTCGATGTCGCGCCCGGCGCGCGATACGCGTAGCGGACGCCGTCGAATCGCGCGAGGTTCGCGCTCGCTTCCGCCGTGCAGATGATGTAATACACCGCGACTGCGTAGTCCGTGTGCGGCAGCGACACTTCAACTACTTTCGCGCCTTGTTTCTCAAGCACGGCGACCGCGGCCATGACCTTCTCGCGCATCTCCGCGTTCAACGCGTCAGTGAAGTATTCCTTCGGCAACCCGATGCGCAGACCTGCGACATCGGCTTTCAACGCCTTTGTGAAATCCGGCACGGGCAAATTGGCGGAAGTAGAATCTTTCGGGTCGCGCCCGCACATAACATTCAGGGCCATCGCGCAGTCTTCCACATCTTTGGTGAACGGCCCGATCTGATCAAGCGACGACGCAAACGCGACGATTCCGTAGCGCGAGATGCGCCCGTACGTCGGCTTGATACCCACGCACCCCACGCACGCGGCTGGTTGGCGAATTGATCCACCAGTATCGGTGCCCAGCGTGATGGCGCACTCGTCTGACGCAACTGCCGCGGCGGAGCCGCCGCTCGATCCGCCGGGAACACAGTCGAGGTTCCAGGGGTTGCGCGTAGTTTGAATCGACGAATTCTCCGTCGACGACCCCATTGCAAACTCGTCCATGTTCAGCTTACCGAGAAACACCGCGCCAGCCTTCGCAAGCCGCTCGACCGCTGTGCCGTCAAACGGGCTGCGATATCCCTTGAGAATTTTCGAGCAGCACGTGGTCGTGCCCAGCTTCGTGCAGAACACGTCCTTCAGGCCAATGGGCACGCCCGCGAGCGGGCCAACGTCTTCGCCTTTCTTGATGCGCGCATCGATGTCGACGGCTTGTGCGCGCGCGGCATCGCCCCACACATCGACGAAGGCCTTCACCTTGCCGTCTACGGCGTCGATCCGAGCAAGATGACTTTCCGTCACCTCCAGCGCGGAAACATTTCCACCACGCACCGCATCGCGAATCTCATGCGCTTTTTTTTCGTACCACTTGCTCATGCGTTTCCTGTCTCGTTCGTGCTCGTGCTCGCCATCGTATTAGTACTCGATCTTGTCAGTTTATACCTCAATCGCAATCTTGGGCGTAACATCCCCCTTCAAAGGGGGACTTTAATGCGGCTATTCAACGTCGTTGAGAAACGTGCCGTTGAGAAGAAACATGTCGCTGAAACGATACATGTGAAACGATACATGCCGCTGAGACGAAACAACTTTTATCGATATCCATACGTCGAATGGCCTCTTAAAAGTCCCCCCTTTGAAGGGGGATTTAGGGGGATGTTCTTCACTCATCTCCCAGGTCCAGAATCTTCGGCACGAGAAAATATTCGCCATCCGTTTTCGGCGCGTTCATCAACGCAACTTCGCGGTCCAGCGACGGCTCAACCACATCTTCCCGAAACACATTGGTCATCTCCAACACGTGCATCATCGGCTCGATGCCTTCCGTATCCAGCGCGTTCAGTTTTTCCATGTATGCAAGAATATCGCCCATCTCGCCGACCAGCTTATCCTTGTCCGCCTCATCGAGCGTAAGTTGGGCCAGTCCAGCGACATATTCCACGTCGGCCTTAGTAATTTTCGCCATAGTCTTCCCCGGCGGACACGCAGCACCGCGCGCCCGGATTAGTAAAGTCACAGAACCGCAAGTTTACCACACGAATCCGCCGTATTTCCAAAGGCTTATGTGCATTAAGAGCCCCGAAGTAGCGTTGACAAAGTAGCACCGCCATCGCAAAGTAGCGCGAATAGCGTCGACATGACCGAAGTAACGCCAAAGTAGCGCCGCCCTTGGCGAAGTCGGGGCCACTTCGGCAAACCCGGCGCTACGAATTGACCAACCCGCACACCTCTAGTATCCTCAACCCATGAAAAATTCACACAATCTCCCTCGACGCGAATTTCTGGCTGCATCCGCCGCGGGCTTGTCGCTTGCCACCAGAATCGCGCACGCAGCCGAACCCGCGACCCCTGCCGCGCTAGCCGTTGACGGCGGCGAAAAAGCGGTGAAAACCGCGTTCAAGCAGCCACCCCGATTCGGCGAACCCGAACGCGAACGCCTCAACGAAATGCTTGGGCAGGACACGCTGTTTTATTGGAAAGGTCCGCAGACGGGCATTTTCACAGAGCGGTTCCAGCAGATTTGCCCGTTGAAACACGTTATGACGTGTTCCTCTGGCACCGCCGCATTGCACATCGCTGTTGCCGCCGCGGGTATCTGGCCTGGCGACGAAGTGATCACCGCGCCGATCACGGACATCGGCACGGTGATCGGCGTGATATACCAGATGGGCGTGCCCGTCTTCGCCGATTTGGATCCAACGACCTACAACCTCGATCCCGCTGATGTCGAACGGCGCATCACCCCGAAAACCAAGGCGATCATCGCGGTACACCTCGCGGGCAATCCATGCGACCTTGATGCGCTCAAAGCCGTTGCCGATAAGCACAACCTTATCCTCATCGAAGACTGCGCGCAGGCCTGGGGCGCGAAGTATCGCGGCAAACCCATCGGCACCATCGGCCACATCGCTTGCTGGTCCCTGCAAAATTCCAAACACATCACCACAGGTGACGGCGGCGTTGTAGCCTCCAATGACGATGCGCTCGGTCCGCGCCTGCAATGGTTTGGAGACAAAGGCTTCGACCGCATCAACGGCGGGCAGTTTTCGTTTTTCTCGACCAACTACCGCATGAGCGAAACGCAGGCAGCAGTCGCCGCGGGCCAGATCACCCGGCTGGAAGATATCGTCGCGACGCGATCAAAACTCGGCAATCTGCTCAGCGAGCGTATTGCCGGCGTGAAAGGCATCACCGCGCACAACGTGCACGCGGAAGACCGCTGCTCGTTCTGGTTCTACATGTTTCGCATGGACCTGGCAGCGTTCTCCTGCGACCGCGCGCAGTTCGTGAAAGCCCTCGTCGCGGAAGGTGTGCAGGCATCCGCGGGGTACATCCCCGTCACCATGCACCACAATCCCGTGTTTCTGAACCACGGGTTCTTCGCAGGGAAATGGCCTGTGAAGGAAATGGGCCTCACCGACATGGATTTCTCGAAACACGAGACGCCCGAGGCCGAGAAAATCCTCACCACCGGCGTCCGCATTGTGATCCACGAATCCATGCCGGAACAATACATCGAAGAAGCCGCATATGCGGTGCGGAAGGTGGCGGCACATTACAGCGTTTGATACGCACAAAATACGCCCCGCTCGCCGAATTAGCCGTTGTTGTATACTTAACGAGGCCGTCCGCGTTGACGCCATTATATAAAGGAAAGCACCAATGTCACTCACTAATAAAGTGCGCCTGGAAGGACTGGTGCGCGTTTCATACAAACAAGAAGACGGTAAATTCTACGCGCGGGCCCTGGAGTTTGATTTGTTGGGCATCGGTGCCAGCCGCGAAGAAGCCAAGGATCAGTTGGAAGAAGTATTCAAACTCTATGTCGAAGAATTCCTTGCGGCGCCCGGCGAGATGCGTTTCTTTTTCCCCGCGGAGGCGGAAGAGTGGTTGAACAATGACATAGAATACAACGAAGTTTTGATCGACTCGGAGATAGCGGTTGGTTCACCGTCGATGCCTGCACGAATCACTCCCGCCGAACTATCCCGTGTGTCGCGTGGAATACGCGGCATGGAATTGCTCCCGGCTTAGCGTGCCCAGCCCAATTTCAAGACACGATTTCAAGCGAATTTTGGAATCGTTTGACGTCGAAGTTCGCGAAGCAAATAAATCCAGCCATTTCAAGTGCATCAAATTCATTGCAGGGAAAAAGGAGGTCTATCCGGTCCCGCTTCAACAGGGAAGGTACATTGACCACAAATATGTCGTCGGGGCCCGCCGCCGTTTTCGGCTCACTCCGGCGGATGGAGTTTCGGACGAAGAATTCTATGGCCGCTAAATCGTGATCAGCTTCTCGTACCCCAGCAGATGCATCAGTGTTGCGGCCACTTGCTCAAACCTGGCCACGAATTCATGCCCGGAACAGTATGTCGACGAGGTCGCCAATGCAGTTGGAGATGAGGATTGCGTAAACTTTTGAGCGGTTCTGCGACTACTATTCTCGCTATTTCCGCCTGCGGGTGTTTCGCCGGCGATAGACTAGTTATTTACCCCCCATTGCGCGTTGAAGGCAAATTGTCAAATAGTGTCGGGCAGCCGGTTGCCGGCAGGGCAGTTTTGCTCGCCCGCACGAGCCTGGCAAACGAGGACGTGGCATTGGCCGATGCGCTCAATGGAACATTAGGCGACGGAAAACCGGGCTCTACTCTTCTGCGAGGAAATACCACATCTGACGGTGTATTCCGTTTTGACTTTTCAGGAAGTACATCGTTACAAACGGGCGGAATGATCGGTTTTGTTCCCGTTGGGCCTCCCATCCGCAAGGACATTCATTTCATTCTCACAACGGGTCATGAGTCCTCAATTTACCGTATCCGAATTCACAACCGCCGCCTCAACATTGTGCGCCTCAGAGCTTCTCTACACGATTTAGAGCCGGTAAATGACGAACGACTAATTTTCGGCACAGCGAAACGGACCACAGCAGAAGATATGATTACGCTAACACTTATGGATCAATAGCGAAAAAATCAAATGTCAAAGTCTGAAAGTCGCCAAACATTACTCGGTGTAGCTTTGAAATGGCCTGGAGAGACTCATGGATTGCGAACCGGCACTATTTCCACCGCGTTATGTCTTCATCAGCTTCGTATTGTATAGCGCAGAAATACACCCCGAAAAACTAACTCAACGACTAGATATTCAGCCAACGAGCGTGACGTTAAAGGGATCGAGGCCAGGTATTAAATCTCACGTTTGGAACTTGGGTTCCGGTTTGCCGAACGACGCGGATGAAGAAGAGCACATTTCGCTGCTCAGGAGTATTCTTGAACCTAAATTGGAAAGAATTGACTCTCTTCCGGAAGAAGTCGAAAGACAAATGCGCTGTGCGATCTACCAAGAGTCCGAGGTTGGAACAGGCTTTGGGTTCGATGTGGAAGCATTTCAATTTCTGGCACGACTGAAAATAAAGTTGATCGTTGAGTTTTATACTTTTGCGCCATACTCAGTGAGGAAATTGAGGAAAACCGCAGAGCCTGCGGAGTAACGGCTGTAACTCGTTAAATCTCGATCAAACTCTCGTCATATTCCGCCGGCTTCTCGTACCCCAGCAGATTCATCAGCGTCGCCGCGACATTGCTCAAGCCTGCGCCATCCACCTTCTTTATCGTGATCGCGTTTGCGCCGGTGTAGTCCTTGATGATGAACGGCACGGGGTTCAGCGTATGCGCGACCATGGGCTCGCGCTTGCCGTTTTTCTCCGTGAACATACAATCTGCGTTACCGTGGTCGGCGGTGATGACCGCTATGCCCTTCGCCTTCGCGATTACGGGCAACAACCGCCGTAGCGCGATATCGACCGCTTCAACCGACACGCGAATGGAAATCGGCACGCCGGTGTGGCCCACCATATCGCCATTCGGATAGTTGATGCGAATAAACTTATGTTTGCCGCTTTCAACAGCGGAGATCACCGCGTCGGTGATCTCCGCCGATTTCATCCAGGGCCGCTGATCGCATTGCACGCGGTCGGAAGGAATCTCGACGTATGTTTCCAGATTTTCATCGATATAGCCGGTGTTGTTCCCGTTCCAGAAATAGGTGATGTGCCCAAACTTCTGGGTTTCCGAGATCGCATATGCCGTGATGCCCTGCGCGCACATGTACTCGGCGACGGTACGCTCGATCGCCGGCGGCTCGACCAGATAATGCTTCGGCACCAGCGCGTCACCGTCGTACTGCATCATGCCCGCGTAAAATACTTTCGGCGCGCGCTTGCGATCAAACTTGTCGAACTCCGCGCCTTCTTCAAACGCTTTTGTAATTTCGATGCCTCGATCGCCACGGAAGTTGAAGAATATAACGGCGTCGCCGTCTTCGATCGTGCCGACCGGCTGGCCGTCCTTCGCGACTACAAAACTGCCAACATACTGGTCCGTCACCGTCGGGTCTTCGTCGTAATACGTCTGCACCGCGCCCGCCGCGCTCGAAAACATCCGCGCGTCTCCCAGCACATGCGCGTTCCACCCGCGCTCGACAATCGACCAGTCCGCGTTGTACCGGTCCATCGTCGTTATCATGCGGCCGCCCCCGGACGCCATGCAGTAGTCGCAGCCATTGCTGTTCAGTGCGGCCAGTTTTTCTTCCACTTTGGCGATGTACCCCAACGCGCTGCGTTCGCGTACGTCTCGCCCATCGGTCAACACGTGCAAGCGCACGCGCTCGACGCCCGCGGCCGCGCTACGATCCAACAATGCCAGCACGTGATTGATATGGCTATGAACATTGCCGTCCGACAGCAAACCGATGAGGTGGAGCGTGCCGCCGGCCCTGGCTTTCGCAATCGCTGACTTCCATGCCGCGCCTTCAAAAATCCGTCCGGATGCTATCGCCTCGCTCACGAGTTTTGCGCCCTGCGCAAACACACGGCCCGCACCCAGCGCATTGTGGCCCACCTCCGAATTGCCCATGTCCTCATCCGATGGCATGCCTACCGCGGCGCCGTGCGCCTTGAGTTGCGCGTACAACGGCTCATTCATTAGGGCGTCCAGCACCGGCGTGTAAGCAAGCCAGACTCCGTCCGATTCGTCGCGCTTGCCGATCCCAACGCCGTCCATAACGATAAAAACTACCGGTCCCGGAAACGGTTTGTAATTGGGTAGCGATTTCAGTTTCAGGTCCGGCATGACGCAATCCTTCCATGATCCATTAAAACGGAGATCCGCAAAGTGTAACGCTCCTCGCCGCGTAGCGTCAAACCCAATGCTTGAACTTGATACCGCGCGACGCGCAGGATTGAGCTTCACTCAAGCACCGCCGGGGGAGAATGTTCATGCGCCGAATAGTCCTGATGTTCGTTGGTATCGTGTTTGCCGTTGTCGCGGGCGCGGACGCGCCACCCGCGAAGAATGTCGTGATCATCACCTACGATGGTCTGCGCTGGCAGGAAGTTTTCGGCGGCGTCGAGGAGCTCTTTCTCGCCCCCGCGCTGAAGGTCACGAAAAACATCGCGGGAATGCGCATCAAGTATTTCGCGGAAACGCCGGAGGAACGCCGCGAAAAGCTCATGCCGTTTTTCTGGGGTACCGTCGCGAAACAAGGGCAGGTCTTCGGCCACGCCGAAAGCAACAGCATTTCGCTCGTCACCAATGGGAGAAACTTTTCATATCCAGGTTACAGCGAAATTCTGGTCGGCGCGCCGGATGACCGCATCGATTCCAACGCAAAGACGAACAATCCCAATGTAACTGTGCTCGAGTGGCTGAATAACCGCCGCGAGTACAAAGGCAGTGTCGCCGCATTCACATCATGGGACGTGTTTCCCTTCATCATCAACACCGAACGCAGCGGGTTGCCCGTGAACTCCGGTTGGGTGCCCTTCGAGATCGCTTCCGATAACAAACGTAGGGACGCAATCAACGATATTCTCGTCGATTCGCCGCAGATATGGGACAGCGTCCGCTACGACGTCTTCACCTACTACGCCGCATTTGAATACATCAAAAAGCAGAAGCCCCGCGTCCTCTACATCTCCTTCGGCGAAACCGACGACTGGGCGCACATGAACAATTACGATCAGTATCTGGAATCAGCGCATCGCACCGACGATTTCATTCGACGTATATGGGAACAGCTCCAGTCCATGCCGCAGTACCGGAACAAGACCGCGCTCCTCCTGTCGACCGATCACGGCCGTGGCGACAAACCGGAGACCTGGAACGGTCACGGCGAAAAAATGCCCGAAACAGACCGCATCTGGATCGCGGCAATGGGCGCAGGGATCCCCGCGAAGGGAATCGTGATGGACGTGCCCACGACGCAAAATCAAATCGCGTCAACCGCTGCGGCCCTGCTCGGCCTTGAGTACCGCGCCGATTCCCCGAGAGCCGGGGCGCCCATCGCGCTTAGATGACGATTCTATTCTCGCGCTTGTAATCGGGTATCGGGTACCGGGTAATCGGGTATCGGGTATCGGGCAGGACATCGGTCGCCGGATATGGAACAATTTCGTGCTCGTGCTCGTGCTCGTGCTCGTGCTCGTGCTCGTAATCGATCTTTTCGATCCCCCCGCACTTCGCCAAATTAAGCGCCATCGGCGCGACGCAACCTATCCAGGCAAGTCGCCCCCGCATCGTGTATACACTCTCACTTATTGACTCTTCGCGTTGCGGGAACATGCAGCCATATGCTACGCTCACATGTTTTTGGCGCATTCCCGCGGTGTACCCCCTTCACCTCGCATATCCTGGAAAAAGGGTGTTGCCGCGTGTACCGGAGGTTGGGTAGTTATGATTCAAGACATGATGCGAAAGCACAAGCGCTTATTCTTGGGAATAGTGCTGGTGCTAATCGTCCCGATGTTCGTCCTTTGGGGCGGTTCGTTTGGTATGGGGGGCACTGGCGCCGACCCTCGCAACGTCGAAGCCGTCGCCGTCGTGGCGGACCGTCCCATCTCCGCTGAAGACTTCCGCAGCTATCTCATGTCCGAGCGCCAGCAGCGTGGCCAATTCGGCCAAGCCCCCACGTTGGACCAAATGCTTCAGGATGGCACCGCGATGAAGGCGCTTGAAAATCTCGTAAGCAGCGAGATCATCAGTGAAGAAGCCGAAAAGGGCAAATACGCATTCGACAGGGACTACATCGTCGAGAAAATAAAAGACAAGCCGGAATTCAAAAACGATCAGGGCCAGTTCGATCCTAAATTTTGGAACGACATCGTAAAACGAAAAGAAATCCCCTGGAACCAGTTCTACGAATCGGAGCGCCAGCAACTCGCGCGCAACCTCGTCATCGAGCGGGCGGTGGCTTCTGCGCGCGTGTTGGACGAAGACCTCCGCAAACAGTTTGAAGAAAACAATACCAGCATCGAATTAAAGTACATTGGCGTCGCGCCGAAGATCGAGCCGACCGAGGAACAGATCAAAGAAACCTACGACCAGAATCCCGACGCCTACGCGCTGCCGGAAATGCGCCGTGCCGAGTTCGTCGCTATTTCCCTCGTGCCGCCCAAGCCCGCCCTTGCGGATGAACTGGTTCAGCGCGCGCGCGCCGGTGAAGATTTCTTGGCGCTGGTCACTGAACATTCCACCTCGCCCACAAAAGACAGCGGCGGCGATCTTGGCTGGATGTCGGACGGCCCCATCGTGCGCCCGCACCAGAAACCCGTGTTTGCCCTGAAAAAAGGCGAGGTTAGCGAACCGATTGACGGCCCTAACGGGTATTACATCTACAAAGTCGAAGACGAACGCACCGACCCGGTCTCAAATCTCCGCGAAGTGAAGGTACGCGAAATTCTCGTTGCCGCCAAGCTGGATGAAGCCGAATACACCGCCGCGAAAGACAAGGCGAATGCGGTCCAGGCCAAGGCAAAAGAAACCGGGGATCTGCGCGCCGCGACGACAGAAGCCGGCCTCGAAGTGCAAACGTCCGGCCCATTTTCCGTCGAGACACTCAATATTGAAAATGTGCCCGACGCCGACGCGCGTTTCCTGCGTTCGCGCCTTGCCGCCGTCGCGCTGAACGAGATTCCCGAGTCCTTTGAAGCGCAGCGCAACATCTACGTCACGAAGGTCATTGAAGTGGTTCCCGCCGTGCCGCAGCCGCTCGAGTCGGTGCGCGAGAAAGTTCTTGAAAACACTATCGCGCGCCTCGGCAGCACTCCTGAATACCGCCAGCAAACTGCCGAGCTCACGCAAAAGATTTCCGCAAGCGCGAAATCACTCCAGGACATCGTCACGCAATACCCGGAGCTGGGCGCGACGATTGAAACCTTGCCCGCGTTCAGCACCAAGACCTACGATTTCAGCAAAGGCCCTATGTGGAACCCTCGCGACGTGATGGCACTCGCAATGGATAAAGAGCCGGGCGCGTTCATCGGGCCGATCAACGATTTCACCGGCAAAACTTATTTCGTCGAGATCGTCTCCAAAACCCCGCCCGATGAAAAAATGTTGGCAGAAGATTGGCCGCTCGAACAGAAAACCCTGCGCGAGCAGGCGCTCCAGCAGGAAGAAGCGCGGCGCATTGAAGATTACCTCGCCTACCTCCGGGAGGATTTGATGAACAAGGGCCTGTACGACGTCGATAACGGCGCGTTTGTGCGTGCACTGGGACTTGTGGACGAGGAAGGCAATCCAACCGGCGATGAGACTACAGCCGATATAACCGGCGCGCCATTGACGACTCCGCCCATTGATATGGTAGTAACGCCGGAGGCCGTCGGTACTGATGCAGCCGCTCCCGCAACAGCCGAGGGGGAGGCCGCTACGGCGCCTGCCGAGACCACGGCCCCGATTGAGCCCGCCCCAATTGATGACAGCGCTGCATCGGCCACCGTTACGCCTGATCCAGCGGAGCCGTCGCCCGCGGCCACCGAAACCGTGCCCTCCGAAGCGCCTGCCGTGGAAGAGGCGCCCGTGCAGCAATAGCCCGCGCGATCCGATCGGTTTGGCGGCCTTCGCGTTCCTGTATTCTGCAACCAGGGATGTGTGTTCATGACGTGGCTGATGCTCTTCATCGGACTTGCGATCCTCGTCGCCGGCGCGGAAGGCCTCGTGCGCGGTTCATCAAAACTCGCCGCGGCTGCGGGCGTGTCGCCTTTGGTCATCGGATTGACCGTTGTTGCGTACGGCACCAGCACGCCAGAACTTGCCGTCAGCGTGAAAGCCGCATGGACCGGCCAATCAGACATTGCATTGGGCAACGTCGTCGGCAGCAACATCTTCACCGTACTGTTTATACTTGGCGCATGCGCGCTGATTTCGCCGCTGAAAGTCAATGCGCAACTCATCCGGTTCGACGTCCCCATCATGATTGCGGTATCCATCGCACTCGCGGTGATGGGACTGAATGGCGTCCTGGGGCGTATCGACGGCGTCCTCCTATTTACCGCGATAGTCGCGTACACGGTCTACGTGATTCGAAAAAGCCGTAGCGAAAGAAAAACCGTTCAGGAAGCGTTCGACGCGGATTACGGCGATACAAAAAAAGAAACGCCGGTCCGGTTCATAGTCGATATTGGTTCCGTCGCCATCGGACTCGTAATGCTTATATTCGGCGCGCGCATCTTCGTCGACAGCGCCATCGAAGTCGCCCAGGCATTTGGCGTCAGCGAACTGGTCATCGGACTAACAATCGTCGCGATCGGCACCTCGCTTCCGGAAGTTGCCACATCCATTGTCGCGACTATTCGCGGAGAGCGCGACATCGCCATTGGAAACGTCGTCGGCAGCAATATTTTCAACATTCTGTCCGTGCTCGGAATCAGCAGTCTCGTCAAGCCAATCTCCGTGAGCCCCGAAGCCCTGGCGTTTGACATCCCCGTCATGATCGCCGTCGCAGTTGCATGTTTGCCAATCTTTTTCACCCGCTCGACCATCAGCAGATGGGAAGGCGTCATTTTTCTTGGGTACTACGTCGCCTATACGGCATACCTGATCATGAATTCCCGCGCCGAATCCGTGCCGCAAATATTTACCAATGCGATACTCTATTTCGCCCTCCCGCTAACAGGCATCACGTTTATAATCCTCGGACTACTGGAGCGGCGCAAAAGCCAAGGATTAGGGCCATCGTAGGCGCGGGTATCGGGTACCGGGTATCGGGTATGGAACTATTTCGTGCTCGTGCTCGTGCTCGTAATCGTAATCGATCTTCTCGATCCCCGCTGTGATTCCAAATCGACGCAACACACCAAAAAGCCTCCTCCGCCATCTGAAGCGCCCACGGCGCGACGCACCAAAGATACGGTCAGTCGCACCTGGAATTTGAACACCCCAGCAACGGGAATCGAAGAATCGATTACGAGGACGATTACGATTAAGACCACGAGCACGATTCACAATACGAGCATGGGCCGGATAACGGTTGTGGATGTAGAGATGAGCTCCGCTCTCAGCCCTTCACAAGCCGCTCCGCAACTTCTCCGCGCATCCCGTATCTCGCTTCTGCGTACATGCGATACCACCCCGCCGATTCCGCATCTCCCCCGGCTTCCACCCGCCTCGCAAACCCGTGCAAGGTCTCGATATCCGCGCGCACAAGCCCGCGATCGTTCAAGGTCCGGTCCATTTTCTGCAACAGACGATGCAGCGCGATAACCGCGGGGTCTTCCGGATGCTCTATAACTGCCCGGCGACTGCGCCATAGTCGCCAAACTATCGCACTCGTCAAAAGCAGAACTACGAATATCACCGCGACACTCGATATGAATCGTGACAGTCTTAACGTCTGCGCAACTGTCAACAAGCGCTGCGGCGCATACCCTGCAAAGTCCCACAGTTGCGCAAACCAAGTCGCCGTTCCCCGCGGCACCCCCGAGGGTGGTGTTGCTTCGACGGTGACCCAGCCCCGATCCGGAAAATAGACCTCGACCCACGCGTGCGCATCTCTGTTGCGCGCGACCCAATACTCTCCAAAAGTATTCTGCTCGGCCGCGAGGAATCCCGTCGCATAACGGCACGGCACGCCGGCGGCCCGCAACAGCAACACCACCGACGATGCAAACAGCTCGCAATGTCCGCGGCGCGTCTCGAAGAGGAACGCCACCACGGGATCGCGCGATGCTCCCGCGCCCGCGCGGAGATCGTATGAACACGTCTGTTGCACATACCACACGACTGCATTGACGCGTTCCGCGTCGGTGGCGCACTCACTCGTGACCGCCTCGGCAAGTTCCTGGATTCGCGCGTCGAGGTCGCGCGGCGTCGCCACAAAGGATTCGCGATCCTCAAGCGTAATCGGCCTTCCCCGGCCAAATGTCCCCGCAATGGAATAGGACAGTCCCGGCATGACCTGGTTGGATAGCGGGACGTCGTGACGGTCTACCTTTAACGGATTCGCGTTCGCCGAAACATACTCCGACTCCAATCGCGTGAACAAAGTGCCTTCCAGTTCAAGCACACGTTCCACGGTCATCATGTTTTTTGCCCGCATCTCATTCGCGGGGGCGAGTGAAAACCAGTGTTGCGACGGCGCGGTAACCGGCGCAGCGCCGTCTACCGGGTCGATCTCGCGAAAGGTTTCCGCGCTTGTCCAACTTCCGCTCGCATACGTGTCATACGCCTTCCCGCGCAGGTAGTCTGGCGACGACTCAGACGTTACGCGCAACGCGACGTAATCGCTATCCAGACTTTTCCGCGAACTGATGCTGCCGATCCGGCCGTTGTCCGGGAATCCCATCGCGGCAGGCGCATTACGCTCGCTGAGCCATTCCGCAAGCCGCTGATCAAACCGATCGCCGTACCGGTAAAACGCCGTGCCCAATCCCCAGCCCAACGCGAGGACGACTGCCAGGATCGCGACCGTTGCCTTGCCTGTCCCCCGGGCTGGCCGCTCGCCGGTACGGTTGCGCGGAGTGGTGACCGTGAAGTACACGCCGGTCAGTGCTGCAATCGCAAGCGACCCTGCCTGAAATACGCCGTCGCGCCAAGCGTCGAAACCAGCCGCGGGAAATGTGCCCGCCATGATCATCACCAGCACCGCGTACACCGGCAACACGCGCGGAAATCCGTCGCCCCTGCGCAAGAACAGCAACATGACTTGCCACGTGAGCAGCGCCTGCGCGATGGGATACGCGCGTGAATAATCGAGTATCCCTATGGAGGTGTAGCCACCCGATACGCCCAACCGCGGCGCGGGCAGCAGTAACCAGCGCAATAAAAACACTACCGCCACCGCCATGGCCAATCGAACTTCCATGCGTTGCGGCACGCGCGGCGCAACGCGGTCCCACACGCCAACGAACGCCGCCGCGCACACCACCGCGGGGAAAATTATTTGGCCAGACATGCGCGCAAGCACCGCCGCGGCCACAAGCACCATCAACAACGCCAGCAAACGAACCGTGCTCATAACACCTCGATCGCGCCCCGTTGCACGTCTTCAATCGTCAACAACGCGGGGGCGACGCCCGTCATCGACTCGATTTCGTCCACGGCAAACGTTGTCGCGGTATCGCGCACCAATACAACTTTTACGTCGCACCCGGCCTCGAGCGCAGCTTGCACCAGCTTCTGGCGCGAGCTGTCCCAATCGAGCAAGACGCACACCACCGTCGAAATGCGCGACAATTCATCGGCGAGTGCCGGCGCGACAACCTCGAAGGGGTCGGTCCTGCACACGTCAACACACGCGAGTATTTCGAGCACATTTTCAAAATGCGCGGTGTGCCGGCCCGCCCGGAACACATAGAGTTCGGGTCCCGCCGCGAAAATATCGATTATGTACTCGCCGTTCGCCAGTGCGTCCGCGATAGCGGCCGAAATGCTTACCGCAGCCTCGAGTTGCTGCGCGCCCGCGCGCGGCCGCAATCTTCGTTTAACAACATACGTGTCCAACACCAGCGCAATGCGGCAATAGAATTCTTCCTGATACTCGCGCACCACTGGCCGCGAAAGCCGCGCCCACGATTTGAAGTCGATGCGCCGTGGAGGGTCCCCCGGCCGGTATTCGCGGTTGCCGATATACTCGGGCGATTCGCCCACGTCCGACGTCAGCGCAATGCCGCCGGGCTGATAGCGGCGGCCAACAGGCACATCGATACGCGCGATCGGATGAAACGACGGCGCCACGATCAGCGGACTGCCGAGATGCGCCGCGCGCCCGTTGCGGCAGATCGAAAATGGAAAACTCGTAAACGCGCGCAAGGGCGGCAAACGATATATTCCGCGCTGCCGGGGCGTAATCGTGATCGGAATGGTTACGCGCGCACCAGGCTCGAGTTGCGCGTGCATTTCGGCGTGCTCCCGCATTCGCAGCGATGGGTCGACCGCAAAAAAATTCGCCCCTACGTCATACGCGTTTCTTCGCGCGCGGTTCGTAATCGAAAACCAACCCGTCACCGGTTGGCCCGCCGATACCAGCGATGGGAACGCGCCGGACACCTCGAACCGCGGACGCATCAGCGAGTTGATCACCAACGCAACGTACCCAAGCGCGAACAGCGCCGAGAATAGATAAAGGATCGGCAACTGCAGTGGATGCCCGATGAGACCTGAAATCACTCCGACAACGAGAAGCGCCCGGCCCCGGCTTGTCATCTTGAAATACAGCAGATACCGCGCGAGCCGTTCAAAATCGGACGTTTGTCCGCGTTTCATGTCGGTACCTTGATCGTCGAAAAGACGTCCGAAATCACCTCCGCCTTGCCGTTTCCACTGTATTTCGCTTTCGATGTCAACACAATCCGGTGCGCGAGCACCTGCCGCACAAGCCGCTGCACGTCATCCGGCAATACGTAATTGCGTCCGTCGCAGAAGGCGCAGGCCTGCGCCGCCCGAAACAGCATCAGCGATCCGCGTGGACTTACGCCCACCTTCAACCTTGCATCGTTGCGGGTTGCGTTGACGATATTCACAATGTACCGCGATACCGGCTCGCTCACAATCACTTTGCGCGCCGCCTGCTGCATCGCCACGATTTCCTCGCGAGTCACCACCGCCTGCAATGAATCAACGGGGTGCGACAACGCCTGCGCGTGCAGAATCGCGATCTCGACCTCTTGCGACGGATATCCCAGATTTATTTCCATCAGAAACCGGTCCAATTGCGCTTCGGGCAGGGGATAGGTCCCGTGAAACTCGATGGGGTTCTGCGTCGCGATCACAAGAAACGGTTCGGGCAAGCGATGCCGTTCGCCTTCAATCGTCGCCTGCCACTCGTTCATGGCCTCGAGCAATGCAGACTGCGTGCGCGGAGAAGCGCGATTGATTTCGTCCGCCAGTAGCACGTTGCAGAAAATTGGGCCGGGCCGGAAGTGAAAAGTTCCATCCGCGGGATTGTATATCGACGCGCCAAGAATGTCAGCGGGCAACAAGTCCGGCGTGAACTGGATTCGGCTCATTTTCGCATCAATGGATTGCGCAAGCGCCTTCGCCAATGTGGTCTTGCCGACGCCCGGCACGTCTTCCATCAGCACCGATCCGTTGGCAATCACCGCGATGGTGAGCAAGTCGATGGATTCGGCCTTGCCCTGGATCGCTTGCGAAAGATTCGATTTCAGTGCGGTGAGTTTGGCCCCGTGACCGTCCGGATCCGAAATCGGCATAGACGAAACTCCTGCTTGTTACAATAACATCGTAAACACCCTTGATAGTGTAATCGAATCGGCCAAAAAAACAGGGGCGGCTTGGCGCCGCCCCTGTAAACGAACTTTATCTGTCGCGCACTGTTATACCGCGTGCCCGCCGAGCTTTGCGTGAAGCTTTTCCGAATCACGCCGGATGAAGAACAGCGCACCCAAAATGAGAATGATTCCCGCGAGAACATAAACGCCGGACGCAAGCGCAATTGCAATTCCTAAATCATATTGGTCGGCTATGCGTCCAACAATGATCGGTGCTGTTCCTGCCCCTGCAAGCCAGCCGATGCAGTTCATCAATCCTGCCGCGGTTCCACGCGCATTCGCTGGAATCACATCATAAATGGACGCAAAAATATTCGCGTCATAGAGTCCTTTGAAAAAGCCCCAACAAGCCAAGACAACAATCAGCGTTGAAAGCTCTTGCGTTACTCCACAGATATACACAAACGGGGCTCCGCAAAAAACTCCGATTGCCTGCACAAGCATACGCCCACCAAACATTCTTTTGCGCAGATTGTCCGCCAGCCATCCGCCCAGGGGTGAAGCAATCATGCTGGATACTTGCAGGTAAAACACGGCGGTGAATCCGGCGCCGACAAGCGACATTCCGAATTTCTCGAACAAGTACGTTGGCATCCAAGACAACAAAACAGCCGCCACAAAATTTGCGCACAGAAATGCGCCCAGAAGAAAGAGCGTTGTCGGGGTCGAAAAGATAAGTTTGGCAGTGTCGATTACAGACATGCCCTTTTCGACGGCACTCGTCTCTAACCCCGTATCTTCGAAATCAGCCGCGCCCCGCTTGGGTTCAACCACAAATTTTTGAAGTATAAATCCGAGAAGTATGCCCAGTGCGCCGAAAATGATGAATGACCACCGCCATCCCCAATACTGCCCAATGAGACCCGCAAAGAATCCGCCGCCGATAGTGCCTGCATAGACGCTCGTCTGATGCATTCCCATCGCGCGCGATCGCGTATTTTTTCCATGATAATCGCTGATCAACGACATGGATGCCGGAAAATAAAATGTTTCTCCTAGGCCTTCCGCCGCGCGAAAGAACACAAGGTGGGGAAATTTCGTCGACGCCGCGGTCGCCATGCAGATGATGCTCCACGCATGCAACCCCGCAAGAATAGCCGTTTTGCGTTTCACCCGATCCACGATGTACCCGGCGAATGGCGCGCCGAGCCCGTACACCCAGGCAAACGCCGCCACAATATAGCCCAGTTGTTCTTTAGTTAGCGTGAAATCCTTTTGAATGAGGGGTAATACCGAAGCCAATGCCTGCCGGTCCGCGTAATTAAAGAACGCCATGAACCACAGCATTCCAACGACGTACCATTTATAATTCGGCGAGGCGGCAAGCCCCCTCCGCGCTTCGGTCGCCTGCATCGAAATTGTCCCCCCGCTTGAACCCTACCCGTATCGCAATCCTCGACTCGTTCAGGAGCGCGTGATTTACTTCAACCCCTCAAGCGTCTTCTGTGCGCGTTCGCGAATCGCCGTATCGTCCGTTGCGGCAAGCACCGCGTTAATCGCCGCCACAGCCGCCGGCTTGCTCGCCGGGTCTGCCTTCGCGAATGCCGTCGCAGCGGAGATCAGCGCGGTCGCCGCCTCATTCTTCACCGCCGGATCGGCCAGCATCGGCGTCAAAACATCCAGTGACTGCTTCGTCCCAATCGCGCCCCACGCCGGAAGTACGAGCCATTTTTCCTCCGGCGACTTCGCGACCACCAGCGCGTTCGACAACATCGCAGCCTTTGCCGCGCCATCCTGCTCCGCCTGGGCCAGGCGGACGTACCCGCGCAACGCCGCGTCTTTGTGCGCGGCATTGCCGCCTTGTGCAATTTTCAAAAGATGCGGCGCGGCATCCGCGGTTGGCCACCCCGCGATCACGCGCACGGCTTCATTCCCGACTTCCGTATTCCCGTCGCGCAACGCCGCCACCGCCGCGCCAAGGGCCTGCGGCGTTCCAATCCGGCCAAGGCTGCGCAGCAACACCGCGCGAGATTCTGGCGCGGCGCCCTTCATCGCATTGAGCACAACCGGCAGTAATGCGTCACCGGCCTGCGACGCTATTGCGTTCAACGCGTTCGACGCGTCGGTCCGCTCATCACCATCCTGCGTGCCCTTCAATGTTGCTATCACCGCCGGCGCTTCCACCTGTGTGCCCAGTTTCGTCAACGTGCGCAATCCCGCCGCGCGCACACCCGCGTCCGCGTCGTTCAACGACGCCAACGCCACCGGCACTGCCTCCACCGCCATTCGCTCGGACAGCATGTCCACCAATGCCGCGCGTTGCGCGGGCGCAACATTCGGTAGTGCGGCGGTAATCGCCGTATCCACGCCTTCCGCCTTCATATTCGACAACGTTGTTTTCGCTGCGTTTGCGATGTCAGCGTTATCCGATGCCAACAGCGCAGTCAAGGACGCAACATCTTCGGCCGTGCCCAGCTTCGCCAATGCCGTAACCGCGGCCTGTTTAACGCCCGCATTTGTGCTTCCCATCGCCGCGACCACCGCCGCGTGCGCAGCAGGGTCCTTGCGATCACCAAGACCGCGCAACAATGCCGTCTGGCCCGCGGGTGGGAGAGAAGGAAGCGCAGCCACCAGCGCGGCAGTTACTTCTGAACCGGGTACCTCCGCCACGACCTGCGCGGCAAAATCCCGCAATGCCGGGTCCTGGCCGTTGATCTCTAAAGCCGCAACGTCAATTGCGGAAGGTTTCTTCACTTTGAGTTGTGGACTGCCGCCCAGCGCGCGTGTCAACAGCGCCGGTGATTCCGCGGGCAGCGCATGCGCCAACCCGCGAAACGCGCCAAATCGCGTGTTGTCGATGGTCGCATTGTGAAACACGACAAAATACAATCCCGCCGCCATGTCCGGTTTGCCATCCGCGTGGTGCTGCTCGGCGCACGCAAGCATTCCTTCGTACAGCTCGTTTTTGATCTGCGCTGGCGCGCGCAATTGCGCCTTGACGAGTGCAGCCGCGGCCATCGGTGTGCCGATGCGGCCGAGAGCGCCTGCCGCGGCGCGCGCTACATCCGCGTCGTCGTCACGTAGCGCTTTTGCGATGGCACGTACCGACTGCGCATCCCGCTTCACGCCCAAAGACGTAATAATCCCCGTCTTCTGTGGTTCCCTAGCCTTCTTCAAAGCGTCGCGCAGTGCTTCCGCAGATTCCGGATACGGCATCGGCTCCAGCGCATACCGCGCCATGTGTGACAGCCGCTCATCCTGCAGCAGCGTCGCAAGCGCGGGCACGGATTTCGCCGTGCCGATCTGCCGCAATCTTGTGCATGCTTCGTATTTTGGCTGCCAGCCCGCATCGCTCAGGATGACCTCGATGCATTGGTCTTCCGTCATTGTGCTTTGCGCGTGTGCCGCATGACACAGCAGCATCGCGATTGTCGCAAGAGAACTATAGAAAAATTTCCGAGTCATGGGTTGGACCTTTCCATGAGTAAATACATCGTTTAATCTTTTTTCGCTACCGGCTCGTCGAAACTGATGCGATTTCCAAACGGATCCACTACATCCATGCACTTGCTGCCCCACGGCGAAGTTTCCAATCCCGGCCGCATGTTCGGATTCGGCCGTGAACACAATTCGCGATGATATTCGGCCACGTCGGACATGCGAACATACACCCGCGCGCCCGGCGTGCAATCCCCGTAATGCTCGGTCAAGTGCAGCAAAACATTGTCCCGCGAAATCTGTATGTACCGCGGCGCAGTCTCATCGAACCGGTGAACCCAATCGATCTTGAATCCCAGCCACTCGACATAGAATTTTAACGCCAGTTCGTGATCGAACACGCGCAGGATCGGTATGGCCTTCTCAAGCGCCATCAGAGGTACCACGGCTCACGATACGCGCGCGACAGCATCCGGTTTGCTTCGTCGTCACCGATGCACTGCTCCTTCGCCGGATCCCATTTGATCGGTCTGCCCAATCGCTTGCAAATGTTTGCGACATGGCACACCGAAATAGAGCGATGCGCGACCTCAGCGTTCGCGATCGTTTGTTGTCGCGACTTCACGCAATCGAGAAACGCGCGCACATGGTTGTCGGCGGGGTATCCGCCTTCAAACCCGCGGTTGCCCAACAACGATTTCGGATGCGCTTCCATCTCGCCGAAGTCACCCGTCTCAACCCATCCCTCAGTGCCTTCATAGCGCACGGGGCAGGTGCCAAACCGCAGTCCGCGCCGGATTACGAGTTTGACCCCGCTCGCGTATTTCGCGCAGTACCGGTCGCCTTCTTTCCAAAACTCGACCGGGCCGGTATCGTCCGTTTCGTTTGCCCACTGGCATAAATCGACCGTGTGGCTGCCCCATTCCGTGATCGCCGCGCCGCTGAAGTCCACGTGGGTGCCCCAGAATCCGCGCGTAATATATTTGCTGTTATATGGGCGCCATTGCGCCGGACCCAGCCACGCTTCCCAATCCAGCACTTCCTTCGGCGGCAATGGTTCTTCAGGCAGAATCTCGTGACTGAACACCTGAAAGTCGCCGTACTCCTCGGCGTGCAATTCCTTTAGCTCACCGAGTTTTCCGCTCTGCGCGAGGTGCGCCGCATACCGGAAATTGCTGATGCTCCGGCGTTGCGTGCCGCACTGAAAGATGATGCCGAGGCGGTTCATCGTGTCCGAGACCCCGCGCGATTCCGTCAGCGCGACGCTCATTGGTTTCTCGCAATAGATGTCTTTGCCCGCGCGCGCCGCGAGAATCGAGACGGGGGAGTGGCAGTTGTCACCGGTGGCGATGAGCACTGCATCGATATCGTCCCGCGCCAACAGCTCGCGGCAATCGAGGTGTTCCGCGCAATCCGTGTTGCCGTACTTCTGATCGACTTGCGCCTTGCCCGCCTTGCGTCGATCACCTACCGCGTCGCATACGGCGATCACTTGCACATCGGGATTGGCCATGAACGCCTCGATCACATGGCGCCCGCGTCCTCCCAGACCGATTACACCCATGGTGATGCGGTTGCTCGCCGCCGCGCGGTCCGCAGCGCCCAACGCTTTCGAAGTGATAATTGTTGGCACCGCCACCGCTGCTGCCGCACCCGCCCCCACATACCGCAGAAATTTTCTGCGCGACCATCGTTGCCCAGTGTTATTCACTTTCGCCCTCCTTCCACGTGCTCGACACGTCTGCTGCGCACAGTTCGCCTTGCCCGTAAGTTCGATGCCACGCCCGAAACCAGCCCGCCTGGGCGCGTCCTCGCATTCTACATGAAGGCAGCCTCTGAATCTTCCCCCGGTATCAGCCCAGTTTCAGTTCCATCCTCCGGTGATCCGGTACGGCGGCAAACTGATTGCGCAACGCCGACACCGATTCGCCGGTCACCACAAATCCCAAACGCTCGTACAACGCCTGTGCTCGTGGATTGATCGACGATACATCGAGAACCGCCACCGAACGCCCCAACCGCCGCCCTTCCTCGAGCAAGTGCCTGACCATCCGAGCGCCAATCCCCCGCCCCCAATGCGATTTGTCCACGCCAATATGCGCGACGTAATGCACCCCGCGCGCCGGCGGCCGGATAAGCCGTTCAGCCTGTAACGCACGCCGAATCACGCCCACGCCATAATATATTCCGTAAAAGCCCAGAATATGGCGCATCCCCGCGACCATGTATCCAGGCATGTCGCTGCCGCTGTATGCCGTGCCTGTTCCAACTACGGCGCCGTCCACCACCGCAACGGTATGTATCGCATATCCCAGTTCGCCACGGTTCCGCTCGAACCCCCGACGTAAACACGAAAATACGTCGTCCTTTCCGCGCGCCGCAAAAATATAATCAACGACCGCCGGTCCGCTGCTGTGAATCAACGGAACCGCGGCATTAGCATCTTCCGGAACTGCCCGCCGCAACACGATGTCCATCATTATCCCCGCCCCACAACTTCACTCTTATCCAACTTGTACACAAAACCCCGCACAGTCTACTCTGTTCCTATTGCAACCCCGTCACAAAATTGCGAGCGAGCATATCCCATGAGCAGAACAACACGGCGCCAATTTCTTTCCAACGTAGCGGCGACTGGCGCGGCAGGCGCCGCTACGTTGGAAAGAAATTGGCGCCGTGTTGTTC
>JAWXCN010000011.1:0-7388 GCA_034408725.1 Candidatus Hydrogenedentota bacterium | reverse complement strand
GGCGGCACGTCACAAACAATAGGTGGCTGTCCCTATTTCTCGCTATTTCTCACGAAAAAGTTCGCCATTATCGTCGTCTGAAGATTCGCGCACTTTGCCGCTTGCGGTCGGCGGCTTTGTGTCAATTACGCTTGCTCTCGATGGACGGTCAAGGTGCAGAGATTTGCGCCTCGACTTTAATCTTGTTTTGTAGCTCAATCAGAAAGGATTCAAGTGATGGTATGTTTGGGTTAAATCGAATCGCGTCAAACAATTGGCCCCTTGCACTGGAAGCAAAACTTAAATACCAAAATCAGCCCCAAATCGTGTCCGCAATTTCGGGGTAACTCCATACCGTCCATGCCAACTCCTACACACCCCGCGCCCAATGTCTGCGAAACCCGAGACCCGAGACCCAGAACCCGAACCCCGAACCCCGAACCCCCCCTGGGTTTAATGGGATAGTCGGCGATCGAATAGTCTTTTGCGTTTACCATGTACTGAATGCAACTATCATCCTGGGCACGTCAATCAGGATGCCATTCCGGGCAACCGTATTTCGAAGGTCAAGTACGTATTGTCCAACAGCCTCGATGGAGGGATCGTAATGAATCCAAATAAGGAACTTTGGGAAAAGGGCGACTTTACCCGTATCGCCGCGACGATGAGAGAGAGTGGGGAGGGGCTCGTCAATGGACTGGGGATAAAGAAGGATCTCAAGGTATTGGATCTTGGCTGCGGCGATGGAACGACGGCGATTCCTCAGGCGAGACTCGGAGCAGACGTGCTGGGCGTCGATATCGCGGGGAACCTCGTTGACGCTGGAAACAAGCGCGCAAAGGAAGAGGGCCTCACCAACTGCAAGTTTCAGGAAGGCGATGCGACGAATTTGCACGACTTGAAAGACGATTTCTTCGATCTCGTTGTGAGCATCTTTGGAGCCATGTTTGCCCCAAAACCCTTTGATGTGGCGAAGGAAATGGTGCGCGTAACGCGTCCCGGAGGCCGCATTGTCATGGGAAACTGGATTCCGAATGATCCCACGCTGGTGGCGCAGATTTTGAAGATCAGCGCTGCATACATGCCGGCGCCGCCGCAAGCCTTCATCAGTCCGATGGCGTGGGGAGTCGAGAGCAACGACATCGAACGATTTGCCGGCGCGGGGATTCCGAACGAGAAGATATCATTCGCAAGAGATACGTTTACCTTCAATTTTTCCGGCGCACCATCGGCGCTTCTTGCCGAATTCAGAAAATACTACGGTCCAACCATGAATGCTTTCGATGCCGCGGAAAAAGAAGGTCGAACAGATGATCTTCAGAAAGAGCTGGAAGCGCTTTTCATCAGCCAGAACAAAAGCGCAGATAAAAACACCACCTCAATTCCTGCGACCTTTTTGCGCGTTACTGTTGAGCGTTGAACATAATGCAAATCGCGACGCGGACGCGCATTCCTCCCAATTCAACGCCGAGAGCCCGAAATGTTATATCCGGTTACTCGGTGCTTATCCCCCGTGATCCCCTTGCCCCCCTGGTGCAAATTTTTCTTCGATGTCCTCGGTGAATTTCCCGGATTCTCTTGATTCTTTATCTGCGCTCATCTGCGTAAATCCGCGGACAATGCACGAAGTTTGAAATTCCGGGACAGAGCAGCTGCAATTTTGTCCCCGATTCCCCTCCGCGGTTGGTTCAGTATAATGGCAAGGCGACGCCGGGGAGCAAAAACGAATTGTTTGATAAACTGGAATCCCCACAGTCGAAATAAGGATGTACATTTCATGTCCGACACGAGCGCACAACTCAATCCCGACCAGATTCTTCAGACCGCCTTCGCCTTCTGGTCTTCCAAAGTTCTCCTGACCGCGGTCGAGTTTGGTGTATTCACCCAACTGGGAGATCGTCGTGCTACCGGCGCGGAACTTGGTGGAAAACTGGGTTTGCATCCACGTGGCATCAGTGATTTCTTCGACGCCCTCGTCGCTATGAAATTTCTCGACCGCGCGGGCGACGGGCCATCTGCGACGTATTTCAATACTCCGGAGGGCGCACTCTATCTGGACAGCAACAGCCCCCGCTATGTGGGTGGCATTTTGATCATGCTCAATGCGCGGCTCTTCAAGTTCTGGGACAATCTGCCCGAAGCCTTGCGCACTGGCAAACCCCAGAATGAGATCAAGCACGGTCAGAAGGGAATGTTCGAGGCGCTCTACGAGGAACTGCCAAGACTCGAACAGTTCATGGGCGCGATGACAGGCATATCGCGCATCAACTTCGAGGCGTTCGCGGCCAAGTTCGATTTTTCAAAATTCAAGACCCACTGCGACATCGGCGGCGCGACCGGACTGCTTTGCATCGAAGTCGCGAAACAACATCCGCACCTCCAGTGCGTCTCGTTCGATCTCCCGCCTGTAGAATCGATCGCGAAGAAACATATTGCCGCCGCCGGGGTGGGCAATCGCATAAACACGGCCTCCGGTGATTTCTTCAAAGACGCTCTTCCCAAGGCAGACCTAATCACGATGGGCATGATTCTCCATGACTGGAATTTGGAGAAAAAGATGCATCTCATCCGCGCAGCCTACGACGCGCTGCCGCCCGGTGGCGCGTTGGTCGCTATCGAAGCCCTCATTGATGATGCCCGCCGGGAGAATGTCTTCGGTTTGCTCATGTCGCTGAACATGCTCATCGAATTTGGCGACGCATTCGACTATTCAGGCGCGGATTTTTGCCGCTGGTGCGCGGAAGCGGGTTTCAAACGCTTTGAGATCGTACACCTCGCCGGGCCGTCCAGCGCGGCAATTGCCTATAAATAATGGGCGTCCCCTGGGATGAATCGAGACGCAAAAAACTCCCGTCCCCCCACATCCTCACGCAGCCAAAACGGCTGCACTACAAAGCCGCATATTTTTTGTAAGTAAACGCTCGTTCGAGTTACCAATACTGCTGTAACGAGGTGGTGCATTGCGTGACGAAGATCAAAAATTGCTGTTCATGAACTGGCTGGGCGAGCACGGCGCCTCAGTCATGAAGGTTGCGCGCGCGTACACCCTCACCCGCGAGGAATGCCAAGACCTTGCGCAGGAAATTCTCCTCCAGTCGTGGCGATCCTTGCCGAAATTCGAACATAGGGCAAGCGCGGCGACGTGGTTCTATCGTGTGGCACTACAAACCGCGATGAATTGGCAACGAAACGACAAACCTCGCCGGACAACGCAGCAACCCTTGCTCGATGTGCAGTTCATTGCAGCGGAAGGCTTTGACATCGCCGAACAAGCGCAACATCGAGATACCGTTGAGCAACTCTACAAAGCAATTAACCAGCTACCAAAAGCCGAAACCGCTTTGGTGCTGCTCTATCTGGACGACCTGAGCTATCGGGAGATGGCCGAAGTGTTGGGCATATCCGAAAACAACGTGGGCGTGAAATTGAATCGCGCAAAAAAAGCGCTGAGTGAACTGATGAAAGGGAAACCAAATGTCCCCTGACGAATATCAGCAGGCATGGCAGGCGCAGGCGTCTCAAACGCGCGTCACGATCGATGCCGACATGCTGCTAAAAGAAGTGAAGCGTAGCCAACGGGAGTTTCGAGCGAAAATCTCCTGGAACGATTTCCTTTTCATAGGAATAATATTGGTGATGCTGCCCGTGTGGATCTATATGGGCGTCACAATGGATCCGCCTTGGACGTGGTGGCTGATGATCCCCGCTTTTATTTGGTTTATCGGGTTTATTCTGGTGGGTAGATCGCGCCACAAGCCGACGCCGAGTGAGCCAGGTGAACCGCTGCTCAGCAGTGTGAAGGAGTCACTGGCCCTGGTGGAGCATCAGATCTGGTCGCTACGCAATATCGTTTGGTGGTACCTGGTGCCAATCGCTATTCCATTGCTCACGTTCACTGCCCATGTCTCATTGTTAAAGGCTAGAGGCTGGTGGGACGCGCTTAACGATGTGAACGCTGCTATTTTTGTTTTTTTTCTTGCGATCGCTTGTTTCATTTATTACTTGAGTAAACTCGGCATACGTACACAGTATGAACCGCGACGCCAGGAGTTGCTCCGGCTGATTGCCAGTCTCGGCGATGAAACGACGGGCGAGGTGAGCGGCGAGTACCCAATACTCATGGGTGCAAAATGCGTCGAATTTTCGCGTCGACGTATGGTCCTCGCTCTCCTGTGCGCCGTGGTACTGCTGGCGATTGGTCTGGGAGGCATTTATCTTGGGTACAGACTCGATCAAGGCTATCCGAAGAAATCCCCCTTCGCTGCGGTGCAATGGCATGAATCCGAACCGCAAGTCAAGATCGGCGATACGTGGTTTAAGCTCGTGTCGTTGGACAAGATTTCTGCTGCCGAGATCGTCGCGTTCTGCCAGAAGACTTATGGGGACAAGTGGCAGAAGCGATTCGAAGAGGATCTCGTCGAGGTCCTGGCGGGGATGGGGCACAGCGCGAAGGATACCGTAACCCTGGTCGTGCTGCCGCCGGGGTCTACTACGCCGCAAACGATCGAAGACGTCCCCATGACAGAGGCAAACCGCCAGAACATTCGCAATGTAAACCAAGCTCGTGAGCGCCGCGAACAACAGAAAGCAACGCAAAACACTGTGTCCATCGAGGACGCCGAAACTGTAATTGCGAAATTGATCCCCCGCCTTCGCGAAGAGAAAAAACTCGTTGGCCTTGCCGCAATGGTGGTGGTCGACGGCAAAGTCATTGCTTCCGCGGTCGATGGGGAACGGAAAAAAGGGAGCGGCGTGCAACTTGCCATCGGCGATCGCTGGCACCTGGGGTCTATCACCAAATCAATCACCTCCACGATGATCGCGCGATTGATCGAGGCGGGCAAAATGCAGTGGACCGACTCAATCGGCGAGTGCTTTCCAGACGCATCCCTCCACGAAGACTGGAAACCGGTCACACTCCGGCAACTGCTAACACACACATCGGGCGCGCCAGCCAACTTTTCTTTCTTGACGCCCCGGCACAGGCCGGCGCCCGGTCCCGAACGCACACGCGCGCGTCGAGAAGCGGTGTTGACGGTGCTTGCTGAGAAACCAGAATACGTGCCGGGCGAAAAACATGCCTACTCCAATGTCGGCTACACCATCGCGGGCGCGATGGCGGAAGAGGCGACGGGCGAAACCTGGGAAGATCTTGTCCAACGCGAAGTGTTCGATCCGCTGGAGCTTAAAGGCGCGGGCTTCGGCCCGCCCAAAAGCCCGGACGAAACGTTCGACCAGCCGCGCGGGCACAGTGCGGTGTTCGGATGGAAACTCGCGGTCGGAGAGGACGACGACAACACGCCCATCATCGGTCCGGCGGGCACCGTACATATGACGCTTGAGGATCTCTGTACCTACGCCACGGAACACTTGCGCGGCGAACTCGGCGAGGGCAAGCTGCTCTCCGCCGAGACCTACAAATTCCTGCACACACCCGAGCTCAACAACTATGCGTGCGGCTGGGTGAAGGACGGTCCAAGCGGGGACATTCAGCACACGGTGTATTGGCACAACGGCTCGAACACGATGTGGTACGCGCTGGTCGCGTTCATTCCCGAGAAGAAGATGGTGGTCGCCGTCACATCGAACGATGGCGACATCGAGAACGCCGAAGCGGCCGCACGGGAGGTCCTGAACACCAGCGCGCACCAGATCAACGTCGGAGCCCTGAAACAACAAGACACCAGCGACGCGGGCAGCGCCGCTCCTATCGATTAAGCCGTAGCTTTTCCGTCGCGTATCGATGCGTACCTGAAAACTGCGGCGTACTCGCCGTCGCTATCGTCGACGCCATGAGAGCTTTTCAGCGATGCTAGTTTCATTTAGACTATACGCTTAACAGACCTATTCCAACCGAGGTAATACAAACGTATGAACAAAATTAACAGCAATAAAAATGACTTGTCACAAAAACAACGTGAAGAATTACTCAGAGCGTTGAAAGCCCGTTTTGAGAAAAACATGAACCGTCATAAAGGTCTTGAATGGGCGAAGGTACGAGCAAAGCTGGAAGCGAATACGGAGAAACTGTGGTCACTCAATGAAATGGAACGAACCGGCGGCGAGCCGGATGTTGTTGGTCATGATAAAACAACGGGCGAATACATTTTTTTTGATTGTTCGGCGGAGAGTCCTAAAGGCCGCAGAAGCATTTGTTACGATCGTAAAGGGCTGGAGTCACGGAAAGAACATAAACCGGAAAATAGCGCTATCGATATGGCAAATGCCATGGGTGTTGAGCTCTTGACGGAAGAACAATATCGCGAGCTGCAGAAACTTGGAAATTTCGATACGAAAACGTCGAGCTGGTTGAAAACACCTCCTGATATTAGAAAGTTCGGCGGCGCCATCTTTGCCGATCGCCGCTACGACCATGTCTTCGTGTACCACAACGGAGCGCAATCTTACTATGGCGGCAGGGCGTTCCGTGGCTCGTTAAGAGTCTAAAGCGGAGCGCGCTACATGAGAAGTTCTGGCAGCACGACTATAGCGAGCTATTGACACGGGGGCGCTGTGGTTGTGTTTGTGGTGGTGCGGGCATGGTTCGAGTTCTCCTTTTATATATAGGGGCAAGTTGTTGCAGTGGGAGAGTGGGTTTTTGACCGCAGATTGCCCGGATGGTTGCAGATTGCAGACGTAGCGATAACGGCGATTGATGTAGCACTGAATTCCGATTCGGCGCACATCGGCACCAGTTAACGGCGAAGCGCATTGATACCCAAAAGGGGGGTCATGCTGAAACTGCCGTCTATTTTCCATGCGGTCGAAAACGCGCGCGCACATGCAAAGCGGTCCTTCAGCCCGCACTCCAAAGCGCTGCGCGCGGGTATTTTGCAGGGGTCTTGCGGGGGGTAGATGCAGTCAGCTTATGGAAACGCGCGCCGAGCGCTTTGGAGTGCGCCGTGGGAGCGGCGCTTTTCTTGAATGCGTGGACGTTGTGGACTGAATGGACTGAATGGACTGAATGGACTGTATGGACGCTCATGATTTTGGACCGTCTGGGTTAGTAGGACCGGCATAGATAGATTCTGCGTGTGCCCGGATTGGCGAATCGATGGGGAAGGCATCGGGCGGGATTTTGCCGTCGCGGAAGAGGTCGAGATAGCGCTGGAGGACATTTGTGTCTTCGCGTCGTAGTTCGGGATCGTGGGGCGTTGTGGTTTCTCCTTGTACTTTTTCGGGAAGCGGGGGCAGGTACAGGTGGCCGAGTATGGCTTTGGCCATTTCTTCTGAAACGCTTTGTTTTGCGGGGCGGTAGCACGCGAGGACGTGGTCGCGTTCGGATTCGGCTAGGGGTTCGTCGACACGGGCGGCGTTGTCGAAGGCTTCGCACATTTCTACGTCGCTGCCTTGGGATGCGGCTTCGATGGCTTGTTGCAGGTAGGCGCGGGCGTGGGTTTCGGCAGTTT
>JAWXCN010000010.1:0-24602 GCA_034408725.1 Candidatus Hydrogenedentota bacterium | reverse complement strand
CGGTAAGGGTAGGCCAACTGTGATAAACAGCCAAAGCGGCGCCTTGGGGGCCGCCGCAGTCCAAATAGGCTTCTTGCTAAAACGCGGTTCTGGGAGAAGGTCCACTTTGGTTAAAGGACTATTTGGACTGCGGTGGCGAAGCGGGTAGCGCAGACACCGCTATGGCTGTTTATGCTCAACAAAATAGATTTGGCGGAGCTATCTGCGTTGCGCGGCCCACTCGATCGATTGGACCAATATTTTCCGGTATTGTGGGATCGAGACCGATTTCGCGTCATGGCCCAGCGCGAAGTAGACGCAACGCGCGTCGTAAACCATGTGGGTGCCCAATAGTGGTTCGGCGACAGTGCGGCCAAACCGTTCTTCGTCTCCGGTGAGCAGGATTTCCATATCCGGCCGCATTAAGAGGTTGAAGTACAGTTCGTCATTTGTCGTGAATGCATCAATCCCTTCCAGGATCGGATGTTCCTTCGCCTTAACATCTATGCGGAACTCCTTGTATGGACCGTGGGTGGATTTCCCGCTGACCCACATCGCACCGAGAAGATCGATGGAATCGCGCCACTCCTGGGTGTTGGCCACCGAGAAGTGGGTTGCGACAAGACCTTTTCCATCTTTCAGGAACTGTGTCAGTCCTTCCTTGGCGAAGTCGGGTGGATTGCCTCCTTCGACCACGAGCTGAATCCAGAGCAGCACGTCGAACTTCGACAGGTTTTCATATTTCAAATCTTCAACGTTCGTGCTAACCGTCAATTCCACGGTCTTGTAGTTTGTTTTAATGTCCTCGATGACATCGGACATGGTTGCGGCGTCCTTGTGAGGGCCGGTTCCCAGCATGAGGCATTTCACGGGTGCTTTGGTCGCTTCGGCCGCCGAAGCTGCCGCCGCGAGTAGCAGGAGAGCGGTATATATCAGTGCGTGAGTTTTCATCAGACTTCCTTTGCGCAGTTGGTTTCTAATCCAGTTCAAAATGCCGTTTCAAAAACGCCAGCAACGCCGCGTTCGCGGGGACTTCGTTGTCGGGTTCTTTGGGCATATCGTCGGCATGCAGCACGGTGCATTCGATTTCCAACGGGTCCATGTGTTCTTTCAGCGCGTAGCCGAAGCGGGGGTGGTGTACGCCCCAGCCCGGTTTGTCTTGCCCTTCAAGGTCCTTCCCGAAATTTTCGTAATAAATCAGAGTGCCAGCGTTCGGTCCCGGTTTCAGGGGGGCCTTGGGCTCGGAGTAGAACATGATCACGGGCGGATCGTCCTTCGTGAGGTAATTGATGGCCGCGGCTTTCTCGTACAGTGCATACGCTTTGGGCGAGTCGAGTTCGTCCAACGTGAGGCCATACAGGAAAGGCAGGGCGGGATGCTCGTATGCGCGGCCGCCAATGACCTCGCGCACCCACCGCGGATCGTATGAACATTGCGCGCCGAATACGCCCACGCAGGTGACGCGGGTGGATTCGCGCAGCACATAGTCTGGGCTGCGGGGGTCCGACAAATCATCGTTGAACGCGAGCCACAGGGCAATCCCCGCACCCGCCGAACTGCCGCTTAGCGCAATCCGGGAGGGATCGAGATTAAGCTGCCGCGCGTGTGCGCGAAGGAACTGAATCGCCCGCGCGCCATCTTCCATCGGTCCAGGGAATGGCGCCTGCCGCGAGAAGCGGTAATTGGCCGAGCAGACGGAAATGCCCGCGTCCAGGCAGCGGTCTAACAGATCAGGATGCAGCGTCCATTTGTCACCGCCCAGA
Organism: Candidatus Hydrogenedentota bacterium; assembly: GCA_034408725.1. Classification (GTDB taxonomy): domain Bacteria; phylum Hydrogenedentota; class Hydrogenedentia; order Hydrogenedentales; family SLHB01; genus JABWCD01. The sequence goes on along the minus strand of JAWXCN010000010.1, from coordinate 22,860 downwards.
AATCCGCCGCCGTGCCAGAAGATCAATAGTGGAGCGGGACCGCGCGATTTCGCCTGCCACAGATCGAGCACATTCCGCTCATGCGGACCGTAGGGAAGATTGAAGTAGGCCGGGCGCGGTTTCGTTTCGGAAGGCAGGGCCACGGATGCGTCCGCGGCCTTCGGCAATGGGTTCGTCGCGCAGCCAAGCGCAGCCAACAGAATCAACGTCGAGACGAAATACAGCGGCACTCTCATACCATTTCTCCCTGAACCACAGACCCAAACCACTGTAGCGCAGGCGCGCTGTTCCTGCAACCGCTTACGTTTCTCGCTTCAGCGGGCGATTCGGGGGCGCGAGCATATCTACGTGCTGTTGAGTTCCAGGGTGATTCCCCGCCCATTCCGGTTCCCCTCGAATTCGTCTTTCACTTGATTTGCCCCGGCAAGTGTGGTATCCGTTTGCGTACAATCCTTTAACCCATCCCGAATTGATAGTACCTTCCGGGGCAGTGCATGCTTTCCATATCGAGTCTGACGACTTTGTTCGGACGGGTTAAGCCTATTCACGCGGGGCGTGGGAGGGCGGGGAACACGCGGGCTGGGGCCGGATAGTACCCCCCAGATTCGCGCGGGCAACAAATCGAGAGGAACGCAGCGGCGCGGGGCGCACGGGGATAGCCACGCAGCGCACAGCATGAACATTCATTCGACAGCCATCGTCGATCCGGGGGCACGCCTTGCGGACGACGTTGAAGTCCAGGCGTATTCCATCATCGGTCCGCAAGTGAGTCTCGGAGCGGGCACGGTCGTCGGGCCGCACTGTGTAATCGAGGGACGCACCGAGATAGGCGAACGCAACCGGTTCTTTTCCGGGGCGCAGATCGGTGTGTTGTCGCAGGACCTGAAGCACAGGGCAGGCCTGGTGGGCCGGTTGACAATGGGCGATGACAACGTCGTGCGCGAGCACGCTTCGATCAGCGCTAGCACGCATTCGAGCGAGGCGGATGATCATCGGCTAACGAGCATTGGCAGCAATTGTCTCGTGATGACCTCGGCGCACGTCGGACACGATTCGCATATCGGCAGCCACGTCATCATTGCCAATTACGTGGCCATCGCCGGGCACGTTGAAGTGGAAGATAGGGCGATCATCGGCGGCCTTGTCGCCGTACACCAGTTTTGCCGCATCGGAACATTGGCAATGATTGGGGGCACCACCCGCGTGTGGAACGACGCGCCTCCGTTCATGATCACCGACGGGAATCCCGCGCGTTGCGCCGGTCCGAATAAGGTAGGGTTGCAACGCAATGGGTTCGATGACGGCGCCCGCAAGCGAATCAAGTTGATGTACAAGATTGTTTGGCGTTCGCACCTGAACACGTCGCAGGCGCTCGAGCGCATTGAGAACGAAATTGAAGATTCGCACGACAAGCGTTATTTCATCGAGTTTGTGCGTAACAGCACCCGGGGCATCACGCGGTAATGCGAACGAAACAAATCACCGCACACTTTGAGTGCGGAATGTAGTGGCGTTTGGAGACGAGGCGCTACTCGATACATAAGATCGAATTACGATTACGAACACGAAATTAGACGACGGCCGGATTTGACCACGATCTCGCACTTTACAACAACTGTGTACCCTGTACCGGGCCGCACGGACATACATTCATGACACCTATTCGCGTCGGCGTTGTTGGCGTTGGACATCTTGGATTTCACCACGCACGAGTCTATTCCGGACTGGCTGAAGTGCAACTGGTTGGCGTAGTAGACAGAGACGTCGATCGCGCAATTAAGGCTTCGGCTGAATTTGGCGCGCCGATGTTTACCGCGTGCGAAGAACTCTTGGCCGAGGGCGTGGACGCGGTTTCCGTCGTTGTGCCGACGAGCGAGCACCGGGACGTGGCATTACAGTGCATCGGTTCCGGCGCGGACGTGCTGGTAGAGAAGCCTATAGCCGCGACGATTGAAGAAGCAGAATCGATTGTCGAAGCGGCACGCAAACGCGGACGTCTCGTGCAGGTCGGGCATATCGAGCGGTTCAACGGCGCGGTGGTCGCCTTGATGGAAGCGGTGAAGAATCCGCGGTTTATCGAGTGCCACCGGCTTAGTCCGTATCCGAACAGGGGCGAAGACGTTAGCGTTGTGCTGGATCTGATGATTCATGATCTCGAAATTCTGCTGGCGCTCGTCGGTTCCGGCGTCGCGCAGGTAGATGCCGTGGGCGTGCCGGTATTTTCCAAATACGAGGACATTGCGAATGCGCGCATTCGTTTCGAGAATGGTTGCGTTGCGAACGTGACGTGCAGCCGCGTGTCGATGGAGAAGATGCGCAAGATTCGGATATTCGCGAATGACGCATACGTATCGACCGATTATAGCGCGCAGGAAGTGATCGTATACCGCAAGAAGCCAATCGAGCTTACACCGGACATGACGCCGATGGAGCTCATCGACATCGAGCCGCTCGAGGTGCATAAGGAAGAACCGTTGAAACGCGAACTGGAATCATTTGTATCCTGCGTGCGCACGCGATCGAGACCCCTGGTGTCCGGGGACGACGCGCTGAATGCATTGCGTCTAGCGCAGCAGGTGATCGATTCGATCCGCGCGGGTGGCAGCGCGTGACGGGCCGAATGAGCGTGTTTGGCGTGGGCAACATCCCCCTAAATCCCCCTTCAAAGGGGGACTTTCAAGAGTACTTTATCGAAGTATTTTGGTACTCCGTTGCGGTTAGCGCTCTCAAAGGCAGTGGCATTCTTAAGTCCCCCTTTGAAGGGGGATTTAGGGGGATGTTCCTGTGAGCCGCGTTTTCTTTTCCGCGGGCGAAACTTCGGGCGATATCCACGGCGCGAACCTTATTCGCGCGATTCGAGCGGCGGACCCTGCGATCGAATGCGTGGGCTATGGCGGCACGCGCATGGCCGAAGCCGGCATGGAACTGCGGTATGACCTCGCGAGCCGCGCGATCATGGGCTTCGCGGAAGTTGTGCGGCACCTGGGTTTCTTCCGCAATCTGTACCGGGCAACGGTCGAGTCCTTCGAATACGAACGCCCGGATTGCCTCGTCGTAATCGACTATCCGGGTTTCAATATGCAGATCATGAAGCGGGCCGCGCTGCTCGGCATCCCCGTGGTCTGGTACATCAGCCCGCAGGTGTGGGCGTGGAAAAAAGGCCGCATTTATGTCATTGCCCGAAATGCGCAGAAGGTGCTCGTAATCCTTCCATTTGAAGAGCGCATCTATCAGCATCTGGGTGTCGATTGCACCTACGTGGGGCATCCGCTGCTCGATCAAATCGATCGCACAGCGCTTCGGGGAACATTCGCGGGCGGCACGGTGATCGCACTCATGCCAGGCAGCCGCGCGCAAGAAATAGAGCGGCACCTCGCCGTCATGCTCGAGGTTGCGCGCGGCATTCGCGTCAAATATCCCGACGCGCGCTTTATCATTCCGTGCGTGGACGCCGAACGCGAGGCCCAGGTGCGCGCTCTTGCGGGAGAGTTTCCAATCGAGACTACCATCGGCAACACGTACGAACTATTGAGCGTGGCGCGGTTTTGTTTGGTGGCTTCGGGCACGGCCACAGTCGAGACCACGCTCTTCGATGTGCCCATGATCGTGATGTATAAGGTGGCGCCGCTGACGTACCTGCTTGCGCGGCTGCTGGTGAAGGTGCCGCACTTCGGCATGGTCAATTTGCTCGCGGGCAAGCGCATCGTGCCGGAATATTTGCAACATGAGGCGACCACCGAGCGCATGCTTCCGGAAGCATTGGCGCTTATTGCCGAAGGTTCGCGCCGCGATCAAATGCTGGCGGACCTGCGCGCCGTGCGCGATGCCCTGGGCGGGCCGGGCGCCAGCGCGCGCGCCGCGGAAGCCATCCTTGGTGTGATGCGAGGAGGCGCCCATGCCTGACCGCCTGTTTCTGATAGATGGTAGCGCATTCGCATACCGCGCGTATTTCGCAATTCGCGGCCTCACCAATTCAAAGGGCCAACCGACCAACGCGGTCTACGGGTTCGCGCGGGTGCTGCTCAAGCTCTTGCGCGAGCACGAGCCGTCACACATCGCGGTCATATTTGACGCGCCCGGCAAGACTTTCCGCGACGACTTGTACGCGGAGTACAAAGCCACGCGCGAAGCCACGCCGGACGATTTACGTTCCCAGTTTCCGCTCATGCACGAACTGGTTCATGCGTTCAATGTTCGTCTCATCGTGCATCCTGGCGTGGAAGCGGACGACGTCATGGGCACACTCGCGCACCAGGCGGCAGCGCGCGGCATGGAAGCGGTATTGGTTACGGGCGACAAGGACATGCTCCAGCTCGTTTCCGAGCACGTGCGCGTTTACGACCCCGGCAAAGGCGATCAGGGGCAATGGATAACGGATGCGGACGTGCGCGAACGGTTCGGCGTCGGGCCCGCCAATGTGATCGATGCGATGGGGCTCATTGGCGATTCCTCGGACAATGTGCCGGGCGTGCGTGGAATCGGCCCGAAGACCGCCAAGTCGCTGCTTGAAAAATACCAGAGCCTCGAGAATCTATACGCGCACATTGACGAGTTGAGCGGCAAACAGCGCGAACGACTGATCGAGAGCAAAGAGCTCGCGTTCCTTAGCCGCACCTTGTGTACGATTCACACCAGCCTGGAACTGCCGTGTACCGTGGACGATTGTCTGCGCGTCGAGTTTGATCGCGCGAAGATGGCGGACGTGTTTGCGAAACTCGAGTTCCAGAGCCTGCTCGAAGAACACACGCCGAACGCGGCGGAAGTCGAAGTCAACGATTACCAGCTCGTGCTTACGGCGGAGAAGCTGAACGCTGTGATCGCCGAGATGCGCGGCAATGGCGCGATGGCGGTCGATACCGAAACGACTTCGACCGACCCCATGCGCGCAGAACTGGTTGGGGTATCGATGAGCTGCCGTCCCAATACGGGTTATTACATCCCCGTGGGGCACACGGCGATGGCCATGTCCGTGATGGGCATCGAAGGGTCGAGCGACATACTCACCCGCGCGGAGGCCCTCGATCTGATGCGCCCCCTGCTCGAAGACCCCGCGGTGGCCAAGATAGGCCATAACATCAAATATGACCTGATCGTGCTCGAACGGGCCGGCATTTCCCTCCAGGGAATATCCCTGGATACCATGGTGGCGTCCTATTTGACAGACCCCTCGCGTATGCGGCATAATCTGGATGAAGTTAGCCTGCACTACCTCAGCCGCAAATTGATCCCCATCTCCGAGATGATTGGAAAGGGGTCGAAAGCGGTAACCTTCGACACCGTTCCCGTTGACAGCGCCTGCATATACGCGAGTGAAGATGCAGACGTTACGTGGCGGCTGGCGGAACTCTTCCAGCCACTCCTGCGGGAAAGGGGCCTTACCGCCCTCTACGACGACGTCGAACTTCCGCTGATACGCGTACTGGCACGCATGGAGCAGGCTGGCGTAGCGATTGACGAACGGGTGTTCAAGGGGTTGCAGTCGGAGGTCGAGGAACGGCTTCGCGTCCTTGAAAAAGACATACACGAAACGGCAGGGGAACTATTCCAGATCAATTCGCCCAAGCAGCTCCAGGAGGTCCTGTTTGGGAAGCTGAAACTGAAACCGGTCCGGAAAACGAAGACCGGGTATTCGACCGATGTGGACGTGCTCGAGGAGTTGGCTGACGCACACCCACTGCCCAGGAAAGTCCTGGAATACCGTGGGCTCGAGAAACTGCGCGGCACTTATATTGAAGCGCTCCCCAAGCTGGTACACCCGGAAACGGGCCGGATTCATACATCATTCAATCAAGCCGTCGCTGCGACGGGCCGCCTGTCGAGCAGCGATCCAAATTTGCAAAACATTCCCGTTCGCACCGAAATCGGCCGGCGCATCCGGGAGGGGTTCGTGCCGGGCAAGGCCGGCGACAAGCTCATATCCGCCGATTACTCACAAATTGAATTACGCATCCTGGCGCACCTCTCCGGTGATGATCACCTGCGCGAAGCTTTCATGAACGATGCGGACATCCACGAAGAAACGGCCGCGCGTGTCTTTGGCGTCATGCCAGGTTTCGTCACTCCCGAGATGCGCCGCCACGCAAAGGCGGTGAATTTTGGCGTGGTCTATGGCATCAGCGCTTTTGGGCTTTCGCGCGCCCTCGGCATACCGCCTTCGGAGGCAGCGAAGTTCATCGAGAATTACTTCCAGAAGTATCAGGGAGTGAGGCGCTGGATAGACCAAACATTGACCCAGGCCGCGAAGGACGGTTACGTGACCACGCTCTTGAACCGGCGACGGTACGTGTCTGATCTCACGACGAGCAACCAGACCGTGCGCAAAGCCGCCGAGCGCGTCGCGATGAACACGCCCGTGCAAGGCAGCGCGGCGGACATCATCAAGCTGGCGATGGTGCGGCTGGACGAAGCGTTGCGCGGCACCGGCGCGTGGCTGATTTTGCAGGTACACGACGAGTTGGTCGTCGAAACGCCCGCGGACAAGGCGGAGCAAACGGCGGTGGTGATGAGAACGATTATGGAGGAGGCATTCGCACTGAGCGTGCCCATGAAGGTGGACGTAGCAATAGGCAACCACTGGGCAGAAATTCATTAGGACAATAGCCGGACGGCGGCTTGATGCCGCGTTCGTTTCAAATTCGCCGGACGATTCGGCATAACGCAAACTATCAACCAACGGAAATGTACAAACCGTGAGAGACCACATGAACGACAAATCACGCAATCGGGGCGGAAAAATGGGCGGCGGAGGCGGCGGAGGCAAACGCATGGGCGGCGGACCGGGACGTGGAGATCGCCGCCCGCCAATGCGCGGAGACCGTGACCATCACCGGCCGCGCCACAACCCGAATATCGTCGACGTTGCCAACGACGAAACGGAGAACGGCGATCTCGCGCAGGCGGGCGGTCCGGAGATTTCCATCGGCGAAATGAAACGCATGCCCGTCGAAGAACTGATGGACATGGCGCGCACGCTCGAGATCGAAAACTATGGCGGGCTGAAAAAACAGGACCTCATTTTCAAGATACTGCAAACCCGCATCGTCAATGCAGGTTCGCTCTATGGGGAAGGCACGCTCGAAATCCTCCCGGACGGCTTCGGATTCCTGCGTTCGGGCGATTATTCGTACCTTCCGGGGCCAGACGATATTTACGTTTCGCCGTCGCAAATTCGTAAATTCGCATTGCGCACGGGTGACACTATCCAGGGACACGTGCGGCCGCCGAAAGAGGGCGAACGTTACTTCGCGCTGCTCAAGGTCGAGGCTGTCAACTATGAGAGCCCGGAGATCGCGCGTGAACGCGTGCTGTTCGACAACCTGACGCCGCTACACCCGAACGAGCGCCTCAAGCTCGAGACCGAACCCAAAGAAATTGCCATGCGCATCATGGACCTCATCTCGCCGATCGGCAAGGGCCAGCGTGGCTTGATCGTCGCCGCGCCGTTCACGGGTAAAACGGTGTTGTTGCAGAAAATCGCGAACAGCATCACCACGAACCATCCCGAAGCCCACGTTATCGTGCTGCTGATCGACGAACGCCCCGAAGAAGTGACGGACATGGCGCGCTCTGTCAAGGGCGAGGTGATTGCATCGACATTCGACGAAGCGCCCGAACGTCACGTGCAGGTCGCGGAGATGGTATTGGAGAAAGCGCGGCGTCTTGTCGAACACAAGAAAGACGTCGTCATCCTGCTCGACTCGATTACCCGGCTCGCGCGCGCGTACAACGTCATCGTGCCGGCGAGCGGCAAGGTGCTGTCCGGCGGTGTCGATGCGAACGCGTTGCAACGCCCGAAACGTTTCTTCGGCGCGGCGCGCAACATCGAGGAAGGCGGCAGTCTCACGATTCTCGCAACCGCGCTCGTCGAAACCGGCAGCCGTATGGATGACGTAATCTTCGAAGAGTTCAAAGGCACCGGCAACATGGAAATCCACCTTGACCGCCGCCTGATGGAGAAGCGCGTGTTCCCGGCGCTCGACGTGCTCAAATCCCGCACACGCAAGGAAGAACTCCTGGTGCCCGAAGACGAATTGCAGCGCATCTGGCTTTTGCTCAAGGTGCTCAGCCCGCTCAGCGTGACGGAAGCCACCGAACTTCTGGTCGAAAAGCTCAAGAAGACAAAGACCAACGCAGACTTCCTCGCGATGATGCAGAAGATGTAACTGCGGCAACTCCCGGAGGTCCTGGTATGCACATATCAAGGCGCAGGTTTTTGAATGGTATCGCCGGGGCAACCGCGTTGTTCACCGTGCCCGGGGCGTTCGCGGAAGAATTGCTGCGTACGCCGCCGCAGACCGCCGGGCCGTTTTATCCAAACAAGCTGCCGTTGGACACTGACAACGATTTGCTGGTCATCAACAGTGACATCACGCCAGCCGTCGGCGAAATCACGCATCTCGGCGGGCGTATTCTTGATGCGCGCGGCAATCCGGTTCGCAATGCGCTCGTCGAAATCTGGCAAGTGGACAACAACGGCGTGTACATCCACGAAGGCAGCGTGAACAGCGGAAAACGCGACGCCAATTTTCAGGGATTCGGCCGCTTTTTGACTGGGTCAAGCGGCGAATACTATTTCCGAACCATCAAACCTGTCCCTTACGGCGATGCGTCGTTTCTCCGCACGCGTCATATCCACTACGCCGTACACACGAAGGGCCGCGAACGCTTCACTACCCAGTGCTATGTCAAAGGCGAGCCATTGAATGAGAACGATTCAGTGCTAAAAAGCATCCGTGATCCAAAACTCCGGGAACTCGTCACAGTAGATTTCGCGCCACTTCCCGAAAGCCCAACACATGACCTCGCGGCAACCTTTGACATTATCCTCGACGTGACACCGTCGGCGTAGAGTGAAGCACATAGTGGCGCTCGCGTGCTTCACCAAACACCACGTTTTAACAAGAAGCCTATTTGGACTGCGGCGGCCCTTAAGGCGCCGCTTTGGCTGTTTATCACAGATGGTCTTACCCTAACCGTGCGTGCACGAAGTCCTCGCCCATAAACAGCCAAAGCGGTGTCTGCGCTACCCGCTCCGCCACTGCAGTCCAAATAGCGCGCTTTCCAAAACGGCGTTTAGGAAGAATAGTTCAAATAGCGGTTGGCGAAAGCGCAATAAAAACACAGGCCCCATCCGCAATCCAATGCGGACGGGGCCTGTCTATTCAAAAATTTTGCGCGTTTGTTTTACTTATGTCCCAATATCCGGCCGGCTTTCGCGAGCACGGTTTCGGCTTTCACGCGCACGTTCTCGCGCGTCCGCGCTCCGAGATATTTCATGCGCGCGCGGGGATCATGGCAAGCTTTATAGCTGTCCGCGAATTTTTGCACAGCCTTTCCGTTTTCACTCGCGATGAAGTAAGGCGGCCGCATGTGCGGATCGTAAAAGTCGCAGGACATGTATTCGATGACCCATGCCCAGCGTTCGTTCTCGGAGTAATTCCGTGTCGTGTAATGCAGCGTGAGCGACGAAAAAATGAGCACGTCGCCCGGCTGAGATTCAATGAATTCTTCCTTGCACGGCTTCACGTCGCATGAAAGATGGTTTTCGACTTTGCTGTGCGGAAGCAGGCCAAACTTGTGGCTTCCGGGTTGCAACCACACGCCGCCATTCTGTTTGTTCATCGGAGTGAGGCCGATCCAGAACTGAAAGTGCATGTCTTTGAGCTTATTGTAGGCGTTGTCCTGGTGCCACGGAAAATCCGCGCCGCCGGGGTACTTGCCCACGGCCTGGTCCCACCGTATCCAAATGTCATCGCCCGCAAGTTGCCGCATGGCGTCGATGATGCGCTGCTGCGTGACGAAGTCTTTCAAAACCTGCGATTCCCGCGCGATGTTCCCGAAGAAGACCATGTTGTCCTTGTTCAGACAATGTTCGCGGCCCTGTTGCGATCCTGCCTTCTTGACCTCGGCCAGAAGCACTTCCATTTCTTCCGGCGAAAAGAATCCACGCAAGACGACATACCCGCGCTCATCGAATTCTTTCTTTAACGATGAAGGGGCCGGGGCCAGCGTCTGGACTGCCATGGATGCACCTCATTCGGCGAATTGACCGCCGCTGGTTAGATCGGGGGGTTGCAGCCCCCGTCACTAGAACAATACTGCACTTTGCTCCAACAGGCAACACACGCTTTGTGTTGCCGATGAGACAGGGAGCAATGTCCGTGCCATATCACCAAACCCTCAATGGCCGCAGCGCCAATGCCGGGATCGGTTTGTCGAAGGAATCAAAACTGCAAAAATATAGCGTGCTGTTGACGATTAGTTAGTCTTGCGCGACAAACTATATCAAGCAGTTCGCCAATCTGTTCTCATAAATAAGTACACATCAAGGAGCAGTAATGTTACTTGGTGACAATTTCTGTCACCGCCTCCTCGATAAGTCTGCCCAACGCGGTGTTCATCGCCTGCGGCAAGGAAACATGATTGGGCGTGGCCAACGGTTCGGACGTGGTCAGCGTCTTGGACCAGACATGGGTCCGGCCCAGGCTCTTGCGCAGCTCAAGCCGTATCTCGCATACCGCCGTCCAGGGTTCAGTGTCCCTCACCAGATCGAAGCGGCGCAGCTGCCCCGTAAGAATCTGATCCGGTATCGACAAATCGATCGCGCTTCCGATATCCGAAAATCGGTGGGTCGCTTCCAAAGCGTCCGTCAACGCGCGGGTCGCGGCGTCCGCCGGCAACTCCGACCATTCAACGGCGCTATACACGCCCATCTCGTCGTTTTGCCGGTAAACGACATTTTGTTTGTAGGGCCGCGCCGATTCCAGCGGACGCACTGCAAGGGATCGCCCCGAGTTTTCTTGTGTGGTGACATTCACCGCGGGATCGATGACATAGCGCAGCACGGATGCCGGTTTATTTAATCCGATGCACCCCGTGAACAACGCAGCGGCGGTTGCTGCCGCAATCAAGTATCGCGTCATCGCGTTCCTTCCGGGGGCGCAGTGCCCCGTATATACGGGTTCTGGTTCAGCGTGTCGGCCAACTCGCGGAAGGCGTCCAACGTCTCGTTAAGTTTTCGCGTTGTATCGATCAACGCATATTGCATGTTGTCCACCGTGTGCGGGAGCGATCCCGTCATTCCGTCAAGCCCTTTCGTGGTGGCCTTGATCTGCTCGGACAAGGAGAACAGTTCAGTTTGTATTTTTCCGAGATCGAGCGGCTCGATCTCGGCCCGCATTTCCGTCAAAGTGTCGTTGGCGGTTTTGCTCAATTCCTTCGCGCTATCGGCGAGTTCGCCGAATTTTTTGATTCCCGGTTTAACTTCGTCGATGGTCGAGTGGAGATCGCTTTCGAGTGTTTTAAGGGTGTTGCGGGCGTCTTCGATAAACTTTCGCGTGTCATCGATGAACGGTTTGATTTGATCGACGATTTCCGTGATCTCGCCTTCTTCCATTCCAGTCATGCCCGTTTCGAGTTTTTCGGCGATCTTTGTGAACGCAGCCATCAGGTCCGCTGCCTGGGTGCTGACCGATTCGAGCTGCGACTGGCCCGTAGGAATAATAGAGCCTGGAGGCAGCACGTCGCCGGCCGGATCGCCCCCCGCAAGCGCGATGCACATGGTTCCCGTTGCAAAGCTGTAGAACTCAAGCTTGGCTTCAACGCCAACGTGCAGCGTGACCTTGTCGGGATCGATCAATGCATCGATATGCGCCTGCCCATCGTCACCCACAAAGATATCGTCGACCACGCCGACAGGCACGCCAAGATACTGCACCATACCGCCTTTGTATAACCCGAGCACGGTCTTGTCGAAAATAATCTTATAGCCTTGGCTGTTGCCTTGACGGTAACCGGAGACCAGCAGCAAGGCACCGATGATCATTACGGCGCTAATCAATAGAAAGGCGCCAACCTTCGCTTTTTGCGCTCGCGTTGCCAATCAAGTTGCCCCTTATGCGCCCCGTTGCACGATGAAATCGTCCGCGCGCCGCTCGAAAAACTGGCGGACGCGCGGCACATCGGATCGCAACGCTTCTTCGACTGTTCCTAAAAAAATGGCTTTGCCCTGGTCCAGCATCAAAATGCGATGCGCAATCTTCCGTATCGACTCCAATTCGTGGGTGACGATGATAAATGTAATCCCCGAGAGCCGGTTAAGGTTCAGTATCAGGTCGTCCAGCCCGGAAGCCATGATTGGATCAAGGCCCGCGGAGGGTTCGTCGAAATAGATTACCGGCGGGTCCAGCGCAATGGCGCGCGCAAGCCCGGCGCGTTTGCGCATGCCTCCGGATAGTTCGCCGGGCATGAGGTGTTCCGCGGCCCCAAGGCCGACCATGCTGAGCTTGAGCCGCACGATGGCCTGAATCAGGTGTTCGTCCGCGTTTCCGTATTCGCGCAAGGGAAGCGCGACGTTGTCACCGACGGTCATCGAGTTGAACAGCCCGCCGGATTGAAATGCGATCCCCAGATTCCGCTGGATAGTGGACCGCTGGTCCTCGTCCATCAGTGTGATATCGACGCCGTCGTAGACCACACTGCCGGTTGTTGGATGCAACAGCGCCGTCATATGTTTGAGCAGGGTCGTCTTGCCGCAACCGCTGCCGCCGATAATGACAAAAATTTCGCCGCGCGCAACATTGAACGAAATGCCCTCGAGCACGAGGGTTTCGCCGTAATGCGCGGTAAGGTTCTTCACTTCGATGATAATGTCTTTGTCCATGTTCATCACTCGAGCACGTAGTAGAACAACGTTGCGAACATCATGTCGATGACTACAATAGCGAAAATGTCCATCACGACCGCGCGGGTTGTCATGAGGCCGACGCCGCGCGATCCGCCGCGCACGCGCAACCCGTTGTGACAACCAATCAACACGATGACAACCGCGAATGCCAAGCTTTTTGCCATTCCCTGCCAAATGTCGTCCAGCGTCGCCGCGCTCAGGGTTTGGTTCAACCACGCATCCAAACGGATCTCCAGCACCAGCACGCCCCACACCGATCCGCCGGCAATGCCCGCGAGCATGCCAAGGGCAGTCAGGCACGGCATGACGACCAACAGCGCGAGCAGCTTGGGCGCGACCAGGAACTGCGAGACGTTCAGACCCATCCCCTGTAGCGCGTCGATTTCTTCCTGCACTTTCATCGTCGCCAGTTCCGCCGCAATGGCAGCGCCCGTGCGCGCGGACACCACGACAGCGGTCATAATGGCGGCAAGCTCCCGCGCGAACCCGATCATCACCAGGTTGGCGACGTAAATACCGAGTCCAAACTCGCGCAATTGCGCGGCGGACATCATGGCAATCGTCAGGCCGAGCAAGAAGTTCATGAGAAAGTTGATGCGAATCGCGCGAACGCCCATCTCGTACAATTCGTCGGTCCACAATCCCCATCGGAAACCCCGGCCCTCCAAAGGCCCGATCAAGGTCCAGTACGTCGCATCGACTACCAGCCCTGCAAATTCGCGGACCTCCGCGGCAATCGCCAGCGCGCTGGCGCCAACGTGCGTCGTGAATCCTTCGGCTTCGCGCTGCTTGCGGGTTTCCGGGTGCAGTCCCGGTTCGATTAATGCGACAAAGTCGGCGACATCGCCTTGCTCGCCTTCCCAGCGGAATTCCGCACTGTTCGCGTATGCGTAATCCGCCAGCGCAACGACCCACGCCCCTCCGCGCGCATCCATTTTCCGGGTCTGCGCAAAATCGAGAAGGATTGCCTCGCCCCGCGCGACGGGTTCTTTCTTCGCGTCGTCCAGCAGCGCGCGGCCGGTTTCCTGGTTGAGCGTGGGCGGACACGCTATCCGGTGTGTTGTCATTTACGCGGAGCCGGCCATCGCATCGAATTCGTCTTCGGTAAGGACGTTGACGCCGAGTTCACGCGCTTTGTTCAATTTGGTTCCGGCTTTTTCACCCGCGACGAGGTAGTCGGTCGCCGCGCTGACGCTGGACGACGCGCGACCGCCGAGCGTCTTGATTCGATCATGGATGCTGTCGCGCGAATAGTGTTGCAGCGTGCCGGTAACCACAAAGGACTTTCCTTCAAACAAACGGGGACCGTCTGCCGATGATGGCGGCGTATCGACCATCGTCAAGCCATGTTCGCGCAACCGCGCGATCATCGCGCGGTTCTCGTGGGTCTCGAAAAAATCATGCACACTTGCCGCCACAACGTCTCCGATTTCGTGAATCGCCGTCAGCTCGCCGGATGGCGCCTCCATCAATGTCTCCATCGACCCATAATGCGACGCCAACACATCGCTTGTATGGCCGCCTACGTGGCGAATACCCAGCCCGTTGAGCAAGCGGCTTAATGGGCGCTCTTTGCTGGCCTCGATCGCCGCGCCAAGATTCTGCGCCGATTTCTTGCCCATCCGTTCGAGGTTTTCCAATTGGCTCTGTGTAAGCCCATACAGGTCTGCCGGTCCGCGCACCAGACCTGTTTCCACCAACTGGTCCAAAACCGCCGGGCCCATGCCTTCGATGTCCATCGCAGACCGCGACGCAAAATGGCGTAGCCTCTCTTTGACTTGCGCGGGGCACGACAGGTTTAGGCAGCGCAGGTAGACGCCTTCGGGGTCTTTATGCACTTCGCCGCCGCATTCCGGGCATTTCGATGGGATTTTGAACGGCCGCGCGCCCGCAGGGCGCAACTCCGGAATGAAACGAAGCACCTGCGGGATGATCTCGCCAGCCTTTTGGATTTCGACCGTATCGCCTACCCGCACGTCCTTTCGGGCGAGCTCCTCGAAATTGTGTAGCGTCGAGCGCTTGACCACCGTGCCCGCAAGCGGCACGGGTTCCATCTCCGCCACGGGCGTAAGCGTGCCCGTCTTGCCCACCTGCACCGAGATATTTTTTAGTACCGTGCGCGCGACTTGCGCGGGATATTTATACGCAATGGCCCAGCGGGGCGACTTTGAGGTCGCGCCCAGTCTGCGGCGGTGCGTTGCGGCGTCCACTTTGATGACGAGTCCGTCAATCTCGAAATCCAGCGTTTCGCGCTTTTTGTCCCAGTCCTCGATGACCTGCAAGACCGCGTCAATGTCCTTGCAGCGTTTGCTTTCCTTGCTCGTGGGCAGGCCAAACATGCGCAATAGCGCAAGCGTTTCCCAGTGTGAAACGAAAACATCGTTTTCGCGGGCCGCTACATCGTAAAACACAATGTCCATCTTTCTCTGGGCGGCGATTTTCGGATCGAGCAGTTTCAGCGCGCCCGCGGTCGTATTGCGTGGATTCGCCAGCATCGGTTCTCCCGCGGCTTCGCGCAACGCATTCAAGCGCGCGAGTTCCTTGCGGCGCATGTACACTTCGCCGCGCACTTCGAGCGATTCCGGAAAGTTTCCCTCGAGACGCAGCGGTACCGCGCGAACCGTCTTGATGTTCGCGGTAACGTCGTCGCCGCGCTCGCCGTCTCCGCGCGTCGCGGCGCGCACCAACCTGCCGTTTTCGTACCGGAGGGAAATGGCGACGCCATCAATTTTGAGCTCCGTAACGTAGTTTGGCTGGTCGCCACCAAGCCCCCTGCGCACGCGTTCGTCGAACGCGCGCAATTCTTGAGGATTGTACGTGTTGTCTATCGACAACATGGGAATGTCATGCGCGACGGTCTGGAAACCCGCGAGCGGTTCCCCGCCCACGCGTTGCGTCGGACTGTCCGGCGTTATCAGGTCAGGATGCTCGGCTTCGAGCGACTCGAGTTCCTTGAGCAGCGCGTCGAACGCCGGATCGTCTATCTCCGGTTCCGCTTCAACATAGTAAAGCCGGTTATGCCGATCTATCTCTCCGCGCAACCATGCCGCTCTTTCACTGGCCTTCGACGGAACGTGTGCGCGTTTTCCACCCATAACTTTCAATTATACTTATCCCTTGAGATGCCCGCACGTTCCATAAAATATTGGAGACTTTTCGGGTCAGGGAGTGGTTAACCTTCCATTCGGCCAAATTACCAAACTTCAGATGTTGAAGTCGTTCTGCCGTACCGGTGTGGATTCAGCCGGCGATCCAATAATGTCGGCTACGACGGCGACCAATTCTCCCGCGCGGTACGGTTTTTGTAAGAAACCATCCACGGAATCCCCGTCGAACCGCATGGCGGCCTCCGCCTCGGAGTACCCGCTCGATACCAGCACTCGCACGTTTTCACGAAGCGCGCGAAGCGCGCGGCATGCCTCTTCGCCGCTCATGCGCGGCATGGTCATATCCAGCACGACCAAGCCAATCGCATCGGCGTTGGTGCGAAACAATTCCACCGCGTCATGACCGTTGTGCGCGGAGAACACGGTGTAGCCCGCGCGCCGGAGCGCGCGTTCCGTTACGCTGAGAACGGTCTCTTCATCGTCGACAACCAAAATGCCCTTCGCCGTCTCGGCTGCACCGCGAGCGGGTTCGTGGCGGAATCCATCGGCATGCGCGACCGAAACCGGAAGGTAGACGCGAAACGTACTTCCGTGCCCCGGCGACGAAACGACCGAAATCGCGCCCCGGTGCCCGCGCACGATTCCAACCGCGGCCGCCAGACCCAGGCCGCGTCCCGTGAATTTCGTCGTGAAAAACGGATCGAACATGCGGTCTGCCGTTTGGTCTTCGATACCGGCGCCGCCGTCTACGACTTCGAGCACCACGTAGCTACCGTCCGGAATGGCGTCGGTCAAGCGCGGAGGACGCGGCGTGTTTCGCGTAAATGATTCCGGCCGGACAGAAACGGCTACCGCGCCCGCGCGCTCACCATACGCCTCCGCCGCGTTTACAATAAGGTTCAACAGCACCTGGCGCAGTTGCGCCGCGTCGCCTTCGAGCAAAGGCGAGTTCTCGTCGAGTTGATAATCCACGCGCGTGTGCGCGGGAACCGCGTGGCCGGCGGCGGATTGCGCTTCCCGGACGACGGCGCACAAATCCACCGCCGTTTTTGTAAAGGTCGCGCGACCGGAGTAAGCAAGCATCTGTTGTGACAAACTGGTGGCGCGCTGGGCAGCGGACTCTATCTGTTCGAGGCAACCGTGGATCGGCGAGCCCGCGGGCAGGTCTAACCGGGCGAGGCTGGCGTTGCCGAGCACGCCCATTAACAAATTGTTGAAATCGTGCGCGATGCCCCCCGCCATGACGCCGAGGCTCTCGAGTTTTTCGGCCTGCGCCACGCGGGCCTGCAAGACCTCTCGTTCCTTGTCCGCGATTTTGCGCTCGGTGATGTCGCGATTCACCGCAAGTATTGCTTGCTGCCCGCGGAAGTCTATAAGCACAGTGTGGATGTCCACCGCCATCGGCCGCTGATCCTTGGTCAATTGAACGCCTTCGCATCGAAATCGCTTGTGCCGCAATTGTTCCTGAAGCCGCTCGCCGAATCCGCTGGCAAATTCCGGCGCGTCGAAGTCCTGCGTGCGCATCGAAAGCAGCTCCTCGCGCGTGTACCCCATGCGCGCGCTCGCCGCGGTATTGCACTCGAGTATCCGCCCTTCCATGTCATGGACAAACAGCGCGTCTTCCATGCCGTCAAATAAGGTGCGCAGGCGCGATTCCGCGACCCTCCATTTCTCTTCGGCGTGCTCTCGCTCTCGAAGCGCCTCGCCTAGCTTTTCCTGTTCGGCGTGCTGTTGCTCGCGGGCCTTCAATAACTCGAATATTGAAAGGTAGAACCCAATAATGCCAAGCGCGAGACCCGCGGAAAGCAACACTATGCGAATGAATTCAAGTGGCGTCAGGATGCCATCTGGCGGGGGAGTATGTATCTGCGGCGTTGCTCCGCTTCCACTGATGACTTGCGCCGCGCTCAGGCACGCAATTGCGAAGACAATCGCGTAGCCGAAGCGGGGAAAGGATTTGTACCTCACCAGCGCGTATAGCGTCGCTAACGCAAGCATCGTGAGCCCCGCCATTCCGAGTACGATGGGGACCCAGTTTTTGTCTGGCATCACCTCGGCGAGTAGTAAGCCTGCGAACCGCAGCCCGCAGGCGACGCCGATAGCCGAAAACGTAAGCACGCGCATGCGGGCGAGATCGGATTTGGCATTCATACAGCGCGGAATTCTGCGGAGATGGTCACGTCGTATGCCCCATTCGGATAACTGCTACACGTGCTCGAAATCAGAGCCTACCCCGAAGCAACTACGTTGTCAATGTGCGGACTTGACTGCTTGCGCATTCGATTATACGCTATCTCCGGGTGCATTCCGGTCCTAACCAAGCAAGGAATCTTCGAATGAAACGCATTGTAATCGTTGCGCTGGCGGCATACTGCTGGACGCTTTGCGCCGTCGCGGAGGGCGAGGCCGTGTTTCTGAGCAAATCGTCGGGCTTCGAGCATAGCTGCATCAAATGGGACGACACGAAAGAAAGCCACGTTGATCGCGTGCTCAAAAAGCTTGCCCCGCAGTTCGGCACGGCGGTGCTCTGTACGAAGGACGCCAGCCTCATTAACGCGGACAATCTCAAGAAGTACAAACTGGTCATTTTCTTTACGACCTTGGACCTAGACGAAGAAGGCAGCGACAAGAACCCGCCAATGAAACCTTCCGGGCAGGCGGAACTCATCGAATGGATCAACAATGGCGGCGGGTTTATGGGTTTCCATTGCGCGTCCGACACGTTTCACACGCCTGAAGGCGCGGAAGTCACGCCGTACATCAAGATGGTTGGCGGTGAGTTTCGCGGCCACGGCGCGCAGTTCGACGGCATCGTGCGCGTGGTGGACAAAACACACCCGGCGATGGCGCACGTGCCAACGGAATGGACCATCAAGGATGAGTGGTACCTCTTCAAGAACCTCAACGCCGACAGCATTCACGTACTCGCCACGTTGGATTCGGGGCCGGAGCGCCTGAAGCAGGAAATGTACAACATTCCAAACTACCCAATTATTTGGTGCAGTGAACTGGGCAAAGGCCGCGTGTTTTACAACGCAATGGGCCACCGCGAAGATGTCTGGGATGCGGAAGCATTTCAGCAAAGCGTTGTGGACGCCGCAAAATGGGTCATGGGCGACGGCCCCGCGAACGCTGAACCCAATCTTGCAAAAGTTTTGCCAGCAGGTGATATTGTAAAAGTACAGGCGGCGCCTCCCGCGGAAAAAAAGTAAGTTCGGTTTCGCCTCCGTCAAGGCTCACGATGCCGGGCAGTGCGCGAATGCGCGCGCGCTGCCCGGTACCGCTATTTTTGGCCGTTGTGAGCGATGCCGGTAATTGCACGCCAGACGAAGTGAAAGCGGTAGCTCCGCTACCGCAGTCTGCTTCGGACTCGGTAGCGAAGTCCGCTTCGGACGCAGCTACCGCTTTCGATTCGAATTGGTGTGGGAGCGGTACGTGGCGCTGTTGGTCTCTTGAAGGAAAAGCGGCAGCTACCCGCTGCCGCACTCCAAGGCGCTCCGCGCGGATTCTGGACGTCATGTGGCCAAGCGTTGCGAGGCTTTCATCACCCCCGCATTTGCTATACTGCCCGTTCAACGCGGTAATCGGCTGGGGCCACCAAATCCGCGCCGGCGTTTGCGAGAGGGGACCACTGCCCATGTTGGTGCGCATTACCTTCGCCATAACATTTTTTTGTGTCTGCACGGTCGCGGCGCAAGACCTCCGCGTTGCGCGCACCTTCCCGGACGAATGGAACGTTTCTCCCTCGTCCGGCGCGGCTGAATGGTCTTTTGACGCCGGCGCCATCGAGCCCGGCCGCTCATTCATTGTTGAGTGCATCTGCACCGCCAAACGCGGCTCGCCCTGGCTAAAAGCCCAACTCATAGACGCCCAGGGCACGCTTCTGCTTGAATTACCCGCGCTCGGCCCGATGCCAGGCGGCGACAAGCGTTTTATTACCTTTCAAACACCTCTGCATGATGCTGCGACCGGACTCCGTGTAATTGGCGGAAGCGACGAAGACGCCACCTTCTCGGAATTGCGCGTCATTCCCACATCACCCGGCGTGTTGGGGAACACCGCATTCGCGCTTCCGCTTGACCGCAAAGGCCGGGTCACCTTGTGGGATGAAGAACTATCCGAAATATTTCCCGGCAACCGCGCCGGCACACGGCAGCTCGATTCCACGCTTGGGCATAGCGCGCCCGGTTCGGTGGTCCTTACCGCGACGGGCGATTGGTTTACCCTTAGTTCTATTAGTTACCCGATTCCCGTGTGGACCGATCGGTTCCACGCGGAGGCCTGGGCGCAATGCCGGCCATCGGCATCGGCCGCGGTTGCGCTCGTGTGGTCCGGCGATTCTGCGCAGGATGTGCTACGCGTGGACGTGGGCGAACCAACCTCGAGTACGGAGTGGACACGCCTTTCCTCGCCGAGTGTTTCTCCACCGCACGATGCGCGCACGCTACGTATGTCGCTTATTGTGCGTGGCGGAGAAGTTGTATGGGACGATGCGGAGCTGATTTCCGAATTACCCGTCGCGCCGGTCGTCCGCGTGCTCGTGAATCAGGCGGGATACGAAACCATCGGACCAAAACACGCCGTCCTCATGACGAACGCTCCGCCTTCTGAAACCGCGAACGCATTCGGGTTGACGGACGCCGATCAACGCGAACACAAAGGCGAACTCGAGTACGCGGGCCGGGTCGTCGGCCAGGGCGGCGCGGACTGGGGCTGGTATTTCTGGCGCGCGGATTTTAGCGCGGTGAAAAAACCGGACACGTACCATGCCCGCGCATCGCTCGGAGAAACACACGGAATTTCGCATCCCTTCGGGATCGGCCATCAGCAACTGTTCCGCGCCACCGTTCCAGCCTGCATCGATTTCTTTTTCGTGCAACGCTGCGGCGGCGACGTGCCCGGTTGGCACAAGCCCTGTCACATGGACGACGCCAAACTTCCGGACGGCACGCACCGCGACCTCACCGGCGGCTGGCACAGCGCGGGAGATTACAACAAGCTCTCGTGGGAGTATGGAGATAGCGGCGTGACCTACGCGCTTACTGCTGTCATGCAGGCGGACCCGGTGTTCTGCGCGCGGTTCAATCGCGATGAAGATCGGTATGAGGATGCATTCGACGAAGCAGTTTGGGGCGCGCAGTATCTGTCGAAACTTCAAACCGATTCCGGCACGTTTTACCAGCATGTGCAGCAAGGCCCCGACCGCACAACATGGATGCGGTGGGCCGCGCCGGAAGACCACACGGACAACGTGCGCGGCACGCCCGATGATCCAGTCGTGCTCGAAGGCGAAGGCAACGCACCGCTTGCGATTGGCGCGTGGGCGCGCCTGGCCAACCAACTCTCAACGCGCGAAAATGAGAGTGATTACCTAGAACGCGCGATAAAGGCTTGGGAAGCGCTGGCCGCGAACCCCGCGCGCGCAGCCGATCCGTTGCTGCTCATCAGCACGGTGGATTTATTTGTCGCAACCAAGGAAGCCCGGTTTCGCGAGCATGCCCAGGCTGCGGCAATGGCAATCCTCGAAGGCGCGCCCGCGGACGGTGTGTTGGGTGGCGGGTATGCGAAGAGCGGAGACGTTCCCGCGGCGGCGCTGGCGCACTTTGTGCTCGAGATGCCGGGAGACCCGCTCAAATCGCGCATCAAGGATCGGCTTGCTTTGCACCTTGATGCGTTCGTCGCAGAACCGCGCAATGCCTTCGGCGTGTCACAACAACAAATGGGCGCGGACGGATTCTTTTTCGAACCATCGTCGGCATACGGACACAATTTTGAATATCTGTGCCGCGCGTGGTCCGCGCTGAAAGTTTATCGCGTACTGGAAGACAAACGCGCGCTCGCATACGCCTTGGATCATTTCAATTTCGTGCTTGGCGCAAACCCCTACGATCTGTGCATGATGGAAGGCGTCGGCGCGGTGAACCCCCCGCGGTATCACCACCGCTACAACAAAATACCAGGACGCGAAACCGGCAAGGTGCCCGGCGCAATTCCCAACGGGTTCGTCCGCGACATGATGGGGCAAGACCGCCCCGGCTTTGATCTGTCGACAGGCGGGCGCGAATATCCTTCTTACCGCACCAGCGAACCCTGGCTCGTACACAACGTGTTCTACCTCCTCGCTATCAGCGAATTACGCGCCGCGCAAAAATAGTCGTTGACCCGCCTTGGAGTGCGGTAGCGCAAGGGTTAGGCCATCTGTGAAAAACAGCCAAAGCGGCGCCTTTGGGGCCGCCGCAATCCAAATAGGCCTCTTCCTAAAATGTCGTTCTGGGAAAAGGACTATTTGGGCTGCGGTAGCGGAGCGGGTAGCGCAGACACCGCTTTGGCTGTTTAGGGGCGATGACTCCGTGGACACACGGCACCCGGCGACTTCTGCCGCGCGGAAAAACCCCTATGCAAACCGCCGCCGCCCAACTATTGCAATTACCGCGCACAGAACCAGCAGCGCCCACGCGCTCGCTGCGGGAACACTCGGCGGCGTGCTGCTATTGTCCTGCGGGTCGCTTCCCCCGATAAATTCCTCCATGTTCGTAAACCCATCATTATCCGGATCGCCGAGCGCACCATTGTCAGGATTGACACTTCCATCATCGTTCGGATCAAGGCCGTTCGCGATTTCCCATGCATCCGGCAACCCATCCCCGTCCGAATTCGCGCTTAACGGATTCGTTCCATGTAGCGAGAACTCGTCCTCATCCGAAAGGCTGTCGCTATCGCTATCGAGATCGAGATAGTTCTTGAGGCCATCGCTGTCCGTGTCTGCGCCAGTTTCGATTCCGTTCGCGATGCCGTCGCCGTCGTTGTCCTCCAGCACGAATTCGTCGAAGTCCAATGTCGCATCGTCGTCCCGATCAATGCCAAGGGTCGACGTCAATCCGGATTGGACGACCACGAACGTGATCTCACTGCCTGTCGCGGCCAACGCGACCAGGTTTGCAGTGGTGATGGCCGGGTCTGCCGCGGCATCTGCCGTGAACAGATTGCTTCCGGCATAACTCCATCCACGCGGGAATCCCGCGACGTCGCCTTTCGCGACGAGGTCTACGTCGCCGGATTCCGCAAGCG
>JAWXCN010000009.1:0-4676 GCA_034408725.1 Candidatus Hydrogenedentota bacterium | reverse complement strand
CGTCTCCCCCTTCTCCGCTGAGTTGCACCCTGGCGCCGGATTCTTCCATGAGCTGGCGTACAGCTTGCTGGCTTGCGGCGAAGATTTTTTATCGTGCCGCGTTGGATTTTGGATTCGAGCCGGCGTTTTTTTGCGGCTTTGGAAACCTTGGTGGGCACACGGGGCTTCGGCTTGCGGCGCCGGGCAACAAGGCGGCGTTCAAGCTCTTCCAGCGCGGCCTGTTTGTTGCGCGATTGCGAGCGCTCCGCCGTCGCCACCACGACAATGCCGGTCGGAACGTGGCGCACGCGCACGGCGGTCTCGGTGGTATTTTTGTGTTGGCCACCAGGCCCGCTGCTGCGGTAGAACGTGATTTCGATGTCTGTTTCGCGTATGGCTGACATGGAGCATATCCAAAGTAACTTGGCGATCTTCGATGCGATTCTTGTAGAGCGAGTATATTACGCGCCCATCAATCGCACAAAACGACGCTGATTAGGCTTTTATCTATGCCTTGAACTGCTTAAAAGAGGCCGAACCCCGCTTCCGGAGCCGATAATTGCCGGTTAGAAACCACGTTTCAAAGAAAGGAAGCATCACGGGAGGAATCGGCAAGCCTACGGCTACCGCCATTGCGATCGCCAAGGATAACGACCCCGTCACGCTATAAATTATTCCAGCGAGCACCCAGGTAGCAACGCCTGAAAGCAACACGCTTATCCAAAGCCGATCATACGAAAGGATGATTGGACGGCCAATACGAAACCGTCCCAGGAGGGATATCGGAGCAGCACAAAAACTGATATACGGCGTAGCCATCGCTAGAGCCAGTATTACAACGCTGGCAACCGCAATGGCACGGGTATAGTTGAAATCCAGATTGGGTTCTTCAGCCATTGTGCGATACTCGTCGATGACGAAGAGTAGAGCGAAAACATACAAACCGAAAATTGCAGGTATCGCGATTTTCTTTCCTATTGAGGCGACTTTCCAAACTTTTCTTGGTGCAAGCAATCCAAGCGGCCATCCGAGTATAGCCATAGACGGCCCCTCAAATAATTGAGCGCTCGGATCGGGAGTGGCGGTACGTTCGTTTTTGAATTGCGCCGTCAATATGATTGTATTTATTGCCGGAAATTCGTCATAGGGCAATTTTTTCAATGCTTTTCGGATTCCGTAAATTGCCACGAGATATGCAAGAAAAGCCGAAATCACAAGGGGCAATGGGTGAAGCAGGCATCCAAGCGTCGCGCTTAAAATCGCTGCTGTCGTGAACGCGACCAACCAACTTTTGGAGTGATATGCGGTCACTACGTGCATTGCGGCATGCGTAGCAAAAAATAAACCGGCTACGTACAGCACATTCAACACTCCCGCATACAACGCGATTATTATTGGAATAGCAACCCATACCGCATCCTGCCAGACAAGATGAACCGGTCCCAGGGGTAACCATAGTCCACCGCGCCACGGTGTTGTGCGAAGCCAGGCCAGATAGTCACTACGCCACAACGGATGAAACGACCAGACGCGGTGAACTGCGTAAAATAACGCCAGAGCGCATGCAACAAATGCCCACGAAAGGTTTGTGAGTTGAGAAAGTTCAATTGCGTCTTCCCGGGGGTTCAGTTCGAATCGCCAAGCCAGAATTCGCGCGAAACCGTCAATTCCAAGCGCACTGACAATCAATAGTGCAATGGTTACATTAAAAAATATAGTTCTTGGAAATAGTGCAGATAAAGTCCGGATCATCGTTCTCTGCTTTTGAGGTAGATGCCGAGCAGCCCGACACTTTCAGGATCAAGCAGGGTCTGCAATACATGTTCGAGCGATTCGCCTCCAGATTGTTGCACGAGGGCAACTGGAGAATCGTACGCAATGATTTCACCGTCGCGTAAGACTGCAATGCGGTCCGCGATTTCGTCTACCAGTTCTGGCACCGGCGTTGCCAGCAATATCGTGAAATGATCGCCTGCGCGAAGTTTCAGGAGAATCTGTTTGAGGGCAAGCAATGCGGCAGGATCCAGACCTCCCGAGAACGGCTCATCCATGATCAAAACAGGTGCTTCGCTGATCAGCGCTCCGCACACGGCAATTTTCTTTTGCTGGCCTGTGGAGTACGAGCCTATAAGGCTATCGCCGTGTTTTGAAAGATCAAAGACACCGAGCAATTGATCGATATGCTCGAAGCGCCTGTCAAAACCGATTTCGTAGAGCTCGCCAATGGCAAGGAGATAATTTCGACCTGTTTGAGTGAGGGGAAGCCAAGGTTGGTCAGGCAGGTAATAAATGAGCTTGCGTATTTCCCGTTCGGCTTCGACGCTGCTCTTGCGGCGTTTGCCGTCAATTTCAATGTAGCCGACTTGCGGTGTGAGCATCCCGGCGATCGCGGCGAGGAGCGTGCTCTTCCCCATGCCGTTCGGGCCCATGAGCACGACGAGTTCGCCGGAATCAACCTGAAGGTTGATCCCGCGCAAGACTGGTCGAACCCCGTAGTGCTGGACCAGATTGACAACGTTGATCACAAAACTGCTCCTTGATGACAACCGCCACGATTCATGGGCAGTATGCATACGCCCTCCGCGGGAATCCAACCGTTTACAGCACAGCGTCTTGCATCGGGCAGACGGGTCTATGCTACAGTTGCGCGGGGTCATTGGTCATTCAGGGAGTGCGCATGAAGGGAATTATTCTTGCCGGAGGATCAGGCACGCGGTTGCATCCGATTACATTGGCGGTGAGCAAGCAGCTCATGCCGGTGTATGACAAGCCGATGATCTATTATCCGTTGTCAACGCTGATCATGTCCGGCATTCGCGATGTGCTGATCATTTCAACTCCCCACGATTTGCCGCTATTCGAGCATCTGCTGGGTGACGGCAGCCGCATTGGGATCAATTTGAGCTATGCGGTGCAAGACGTCCCGAATGGATTGGCGCAGGCATTTGTCATCGGCGCGAAGTTTGTTGGCGGGGACAAAGCGGCGCTGATTCTGGGCGACAATATTTTTCACGGCACGGGGTTAGATGCGACGTTGCAGGCGAATAATGATCCCGCGGGCGGTGTCGTGTTTGCCTACCACGTATCCGACCCGGAACGGTACGGCGTCGTGGAATTTGACGCCGGCAATCGCGCAATCTCGATCGAAGAGAAGCCGGACAAACCGAAATCGAATTACGCGGTGCCGGGACTTTATTTTTATGACAATTCCGTCATCGGCATCGCGAAGGCCCTCAAACCGAGTGCGCGCGGCGAGTACGAAATAACCGACGTCAACAGGGAATATCTGAAACAGGGCAAGCTCAAAGTAGCGATTCTGGATCGCGGCACGGCGTGGCTGGATACGGGCACGTTTCCATCGCTCATGCAGGCGGCGCAATTTGTGCAGGTCATCGAAGAGCGGCAGGGCCAGAAGATTGGCTGCATCGAGGAAGCGGCATACAGAATGGGGTTTATCTCCGGGGAACAGGTGCGCACCCTGGCGGAGCCGCTTCTAAAAAGCGGATACGGAAAATACCTCGTGAGCCTCCTGGATTGACGCGCCGGATTTCTTCTCAAAGTTGCGTCCCGCGGCCTTCAAAGGGTAAACTATGAATCGGTGCGCGCGGATGGTGGAACTGGCAGACACGCTAGACTAAGGATCTAGTCCCCGCAAGGGGATGGGAGTTCGAGTCTCCCTCCGCGCACCACTTTTTTCTGTGTAGAATGCGTCTATCCCCCACCCTTGGTATTGCCGCGAGATGCGGCGTACGCCCTGGCTACTGCGTCAAGGTTTTCAATGGTATATCTCCCCAATACTGACCCATTGCGCACTTGGGAACTGCCGTGAACTTCGACCCCGTATTCACGCAATGAACTTCCCGCCAAGTGCCCGCAAAACGTGGTCAACGAATTAAGGCTTTCCAAATCGGGTTTGCTGGCCACGGGCGCGCAATCTATGATTACATCGACTACGCAGCGACCATTGTCATAGTCCGCGAAGAGTGTTGCGGAGGCTATCTTGCTCAAGAACTCAGCAATCCGGTCTTCGTCAATTCCAGTGCGCTCAAGAGACAAGAATCCGTTGCTGACCAACAGCCCCAACAGCGCATACAGGGTACCAGTTCGATTGTCGATACGTAACTCCAGAAAATGCTCCAAAGAGTTACTTGAATCGAATGTAATTGCCGACGTTTCAGAATGCCGAAGCGCCCGGCGAGCAACCAAAGGTTCGAACTGCGCAGTTGCCGTTAAGGTAAGCACACCTGGCGCGATTTCCAGTACCGAATCCCGCTGAACGGTGAAAGGGCCGAAGTAGCTTGTCAGATCGGATTGCCGTAGTTGTTTCGTCATCATAGGGGTAAGGCGTTTTGAATTAACAAAAATTGTGGCGGTGCAACGAGCAGCATCATAATCAGAGTGCATCAATAACCCAATTTCATATGGAAGAACCCTCTTTAATAGCCATGGAGGCGTGGCGTCGCTCCCCAAATATTCGTGGAGTACCGAAACGCCAAGCTCTGGGTTCACATATACGAGTATTTGCGGTGATGATTCTAACCATTCTGTCACTGGTATCCGCGGGTTCGCCCAAAAAAGCTGGAACATGTATTCGATCGTTAGGAGAGATGCGCCGAGTACCAGGATGAATGCAAGAATTGCGGCACCCAGCTTTCTACGACGAGCCAAAATAATAAATCTCCTCGGTCTTCCGGGTT
>JAWXCN010000008.1:0-2768 GCA_034408725.1 Candidatus Hydrogenedentota bacterium | reverse complement strand
GTGAGAACAGCGCGCTCGCCGGTTTCCAGCATTTTGTACAACCGCAGACGTGGTTGTGCGCGCATTGGCCTTTGATCGAGACCGCGACTTTTTTGTCGGCGCAGCGGCAGAGCAAAGTGCCGCCGGCGAAGTTGGCCGCCGCGGGTTTCACGCCCTGATCGACCGCGGGATGTATGGAAATTGATTGTGCCATGTGACTTCCTCCTCTATTTAAATTTCCTCTGTTCTATCTTCAACGAACCAAACTAACCGGCCCCGCCGGTTGGGGCCTGGTTTGATGCGGGATTAGCCCGAGCACGCGCTGCCTAACGTTCAACATCATCTGCAAGGGTGCAGTCCCATACAATACCACTCCGAAACGACCACCATAGCCGCGACCTTGTCAGTGCGAGTGAAACCCACCCGTGAGCCCCATTGCAACGTAGATCCCCAACTTGCGTCAGTTGATGAGCAGGTAATTCCAGCGACGCTTCCCATCGGTGATGATCCAGCAAACCGAGAACGGCAGATGCCATCGAACGCCATCTCTTGTGCCGACCCCGCTCCGAGTTCGCGCCATACTAAAGCGTCGGGTGGAACGCGCGCTTTCATCCAGTCACCCCCTGATAGGCCTAATGAGTGACCAGCTCGGTCTTCCTATTACCAACGCTAGATTTCGATAACATTGCCCGGTTTGTATTGTTAAAAGGGTGACTTGTCAACTTTTTAGTCTTGCAGATTTCGCCGACCAACGTAGGCGAGTATTTTTCCGTTAGGGCGGACAAGGAATCGACAGGAACATCCATCGTGGCAATCGCGCTCATGTTGACGAAATCAAGGTTGCGGTAGTAGAAGAACGGTGGAGCGTTAATATCTTTAATCGGGGATGGTTAAAATACCTCACCTTCAGGCGAAGTGAAGTTCCGTCATGCCGGCGAAGGCCGGCATCCCGGTGACGGACAGGGTCCGTCATACCGTTGGAAAACGGTATCCAGGTTAAGGGGATGGACCCCGGTTTCCAACGGGGTGACGATAAGGCGGGAATGACGGAATGGAAGTCGACTTCCAGTCGACAAATTCAGGATCCCTCGACTTAGAACCGAGGGTAGTTCAGTTTATTTTTCTGGCGTAAGAGAATCTTTTCGGAGACGAAGCCATGAAACGATCTTTTCCCGTCATCGATGCCGACGGTCATATTCTGGAAAAGGATCATGAGTTGCGGCAGTTTCTCCCGCCCGAGTTTCGCGCCGTGCCGGGGAAGCGCGAGTATCCGCTGTTTGCCTGGGATGGTTGGGCGCGTGGCGCGCTGTCGCCGACCAAGCGGGAGCATCCGAGCGTTGAGTTGTGGCTGCGCTTTCTCGATGCGACGGAGATCGCCATGACTGTCCTGTATCCCAACGAAGGATTGAACATCGGCTTGCAGCGCGATCGCGACTGGGCGGTCGGCTTGGCGCACGCTTACAATGACTGGCTGCATCATGATTTCTTGAGCGTGAGTCAGCGTTTCCAAGGCGTCGCGTTGCTCGCGGTGCAGGAGCCGCTAGAGGCGGCGAAGGAGCTGGAGCGCGCGGTGCGCGATCTTGGCATGGTCGCCGGCATGTTGCCTGGGGTGATGAGCCCGATGAAGGGACTGGGATTGCCGGAGTTCGATCCGATTTATCAAATGGCTGAGAATCTCGATGTGCCGCTCGCCGTGCATAGCGGGCCGGCGGTGGAGCTGGGTTTGGAACATATGCAATCCTTCGCCGGTGTCTATCCGCTCAGCCATCCCTTCGCGCAGATGCAGCAACTGACTAGCATGATGATCTACGGCGTGTTCGAACGCTTTCCCAAACTACGCGTCGCCTATCTCGAATCGGGCTGCGGCTGGGTGCCGTATATGGCCGATCGCTTGGACGAGAGCTGGGAACAGCGGCGCAAGCGCTGGCCCCACCCGACTCGGCAATCGCCGAGCGAGATTATGCGCGGCGGCAATCTGTACTACGCTTGCGAACGGGAAGAGAAGACGCTAGCGACGGTGGCTGATATCATGGGCGCAGGTCAATTGCTCTGGGCGTCCGATTTCCCCCACGAACGGCCCTGGGATGAGTTCAGCGGTGACATCGATACATTAGTTAACCGGAAAGATTTGCCGGAGTCTCTACCACGGCAGATACTTTTCGATAATCCCCGGCGGTTTTATAAGTTGAAGGTTGACGGATAAAACGTCGTTCAAGGGTTCAAGGTTCAAAAGTTCAACGACAGAATCCGGATCTGACCTTGAACGGGCTTCAATAAAAATTGGAGGTTAGCGATGCGTGTATTAATTACCGGTGCCGGTCTTATTGGCACACACACGGCGAAAGAGTTAATCGACCGCGACGATGAGGTGACGTTTTTCGACTTCGCGCCGCGGCCGGATTATATTCGCCAGGTGACCGGCAGGGATGTGCCGGT
Source organism: Candidatus Hydrogenedentota bacterium (assembly GCA_034408725.1). GTDB lineage: Bacteria > Hydrogenedentota > Hydrogenedentia > Hydrogenedentales > SLHB01 > JABWCD01. Next base: position 353 of record JAWXCN010000008.1, on the reverse strand, counting down.
GCTGCGCGGCGATATTCGTGATCTGGCGGCACTGGTGGACGCGTTTCAGACCGTGCGGCCGGAGTGCGTGATTCATTTGGCCGCGTCGGTGGGCGAGGCGAATATCAATAATGTCTACGCCGGCTTCCAAATCAACTTGGTCGCCGCCATCAATGTCGCCGAGGCGGTGCGCCTGGCGGGGGTGCGCAGGCTCGTCCACGCCAGCACCCAGGCGGTCTATTCAGGCGAAGATCCCAAAGAGTTGCTGCGCGAGGACTCGCCGATCGATTGCCGCGAACGGGTTTATAATGCATCGAAGATCGGCTGCGAGCATGTGCTGCGCACCTATTCGGCGAAGCACAAGATCGAGTTGG
>JAWXCN010000007.1:0-48020 GCA_034408725.1 Candidatus Hydrogenedentota bacterium | reverse complement strand
CGTCGCGCGCGACGTGCTCTCGAAGCACCAGCTCCTGTTTCGCGCCGGTCAACTCGAAAATGCGCCAGGACCGCGTATTGAAGCCGTAGATGTAGATGTTGATGCGGTTCATGTTGAGCACGTGGAAGCAATACTCGAGTACGCGATAAAACGCCACGGTGCTGAACATGCCGTTCCGGCGGTCTTCGCAGATATACGAGTCGATGTTGCAGGATCGGTTGCGCCAACTCATATTGACTACGCTGAACAGACCCACCGGCCCGTACTTTTTCGAGTCCGCCATGAAATAGATTCCGCCAGGAAGCGTGCGCGCCGCGGAACGCCCGAGCATGCCGACGATTTGTTCGCGAATCTGCTTCGGAGAACGCGCGGGATCGCCGTAGAGGAACCGCTGGAAAGCTGGGTCCTCCATCCACGACACGATTGTCTCGAGGTCTTCGCGGTCCGCGCGGCGGATGAATACGCTGGATTTCAGCGCCACGCTACGCTCCCGCCGCCACGTTGCGCCGTGCGTCAAACTCCGCGCGCAGCACGCCGTAACCGTGTACGTCTACCGGCTTGCCGTCACGTTGCGCGTGGCCAGGCATTACAAATTCGCGGACCGCGCCGGCCTGCGTGCATGCCTGTGCGTATTCGGTCTGTCCCGCTTCCACGCGCATCGCCGCGCGGTGAAGATTCAATTCCTCGAAGCAGTAGGTGAACACGGTGTCCGTCGCGCGGGCGATAGTTTCGCCGTTTCGATGTTCCGCGGCAAGGTAGAGCGCAAGAAAACACGACCGGTTGCGCCAGCTCACGTCTTGCAGCATGACAATTCCGATCGTGCCCGCCGCGTCGTCTTCCAGCAGGAGATTGCCCGCGCTCGCCATCGGAATCGCAAGAGCGCTGCTCATAACTCCCAACACCTGCTGCCCCATGTGCTGCGGGCGCGGCCCCGTGTCGCCAAACAGGAAATGCCGGAACTCGGCGTCGCCCATCCAGTCCACGATGATGTCCAGGTCCGAGCGTTCAGGACGCCGCAGCCGCAGTTCCATTGCCCCCTCCCGTGTGCGCCGAATTGAACAACGATAACGATTCGAGATCGAAGTACCGGCCCTTCGTGTACACCATTTCGCGCTGGATTCCGTCGCTGGTGAATCCGTGCCGGCCCAAAAAATCGCGGTACTCTGTTTCATCAGACAAACAATGCGCGACAAGCTTGTTCAGTTTTTTGTCCACGAACCCGAGCTTCTCCAGGAACTGAAACACCTCATCGGCCACCGGGGTGTTGTAAGCGCCATCGTGCGACAGCGCGACGACCACTTCCGCGAAATCCGATTCCATCTTCGCGCCACGCAGTACGCAACAACCGAGGACTTCTCCGGCAAAATCTTCGATGGCAAAAAACGAGCCTTGAATCACGTCGCGCCGTGCCAGCATCTCGCGCATTTCGTCCTGCGTCGGAATCATTACTTCGCGCGATGGCCCGAGTAAAAACGAACGCGGCCGGCCCGGATCATACAGCCGCCACATGGCGACGGCATCGTCCGGTTCGGCGGATCGGATAATGGTGTATTTTCCTGAAATCATGTGGATTGTGCTGCGTGACGCTCAGGCCGGTGCGGTCGCCATTCCCACTGAAGTGCGGCCCGTCCGGCACAGATGATCCCTATGGTAAACGCTGGCCCGCCGGAATGCACGCTGCAAGACACCCCGAAGCGGCGACTCCGGCAAAAGAAAAGCGCCGGGGCCTCCAATTATAAAGCCCCGACGCGAAACTACACGGGTAGAACTTAGGTCTCGGGGTCGTCAATGGGGATGATTTGGTTCTTCTTCGCGTACACAAAATCCAGCCAGGCCGACCAGACCGTATTATACAAATCCCCCAACGCGTCCGCTTGTTTCGCGCGCGTCACGGAAACCAGACGGATGTGCTTCATCTTGCGATCTCCTGCCTTTATAAGCGTTTCCACAAACTGACCCACCTTCCGGTGCGGTCCAAACTACGTTCCGGAAGGGTTCTTCACTGCGTCATACGCGCCGATTGCAGCCAACACTCCGCCGAACGCCGTCGTGAATGATCCGAGGAAGGTCGTAAACAGGGTTGACAACAATGTCAGGATAGAAAGGATGAACGAAAGATCGGTCGAGCTGTCCTCAGCGAGTTGCGGAGTCCGTGAGATCGTGCGAAGGTGTTTCACAGTAGATTTCTCCCGAGCGCGTCAAGCGATTTCCCCACAGGTACTCGCTCCGCGCGTTGATGCTGCCACCACGTAAACCAAAGTATACCAACTGGGTCTTGGGCGGTCAACCGTTCCACGGCCAATGCCGGATTCTGATTGCCCACCGGACGAATACGCGGATTTTACGGCAAACCCGCTCCGTTTATCGTACACCCGATCAACGCCGCCGTTACCGCAGGGTTGACACCGCGGTCAATTTGGCTCGTTTCAGGGACGCCCTGCCATTCGACTGATAAAACGGTGGCGCGCCCCCGCGCATTCGGTTGACACCTTGCCTGCCACGACCCTACAATACCGGTAAGGGCGCATGTGTGCCCGAAAAGGAAATTCTTGTGGAGTACCGAATGAAAGCGTCGATCACCAAGCTTGTCGACGTCATCCTCAGACGCATAGAAGAGTATCCGGACGGGATTCCCACGGAAACCGGCCTACGCAACTGGCTTGCGCGCCAGGGGTACCCGAAACGTGATATTGACGCTGCAATGAAGCTCATTGCTCCGCGAATCATCCAGACATCGGTTCGCGAAGAGAACCGGCCCTGGGTGGCGCGCTCGTTTTCACTTTTCGAGGAATACAAGTTGACGGCTGAGGCTCGTAACGCACTGGCACGACTGGAGTTCTACGGGTTGCTGGACGTCGTCGAACGCGAAGCCATTCTCGATAGGCTCAATCATTTCGACGGAGAAGTCGGTCTCGAAGAGCTGGATTACCTGCTGTCCTGGGTCGTATGCGGCAACCGCGATTTCGAGTCTCAGCAGACGATCTTCGGAATCATGGACGGAGAAGGCGGCGTGTTCCACTAGCCGGGCCATCGCGCCGCATACCCGCGCGGTGTTATAGCGGGCCACTTCTACACATGTGCGCGGCGGCGGGCCGCAAACCCTTGAAGGAAATGCGCAAGTATGTCGCGCGACGATGAGAGCGGTTACGTCGATTATTTTAAGGTGCTTGAGCTGGATGAAACTGCAAAGCCCGGCGAAATTCGCAAATCCTACCGCACCAAGATGAAAGAGCTGGTCTCCGAAATTGCGGCCGTCGAGATCACCGAAGAGCGCCGCAACAAATTTTTGCTCGAAATGGCGACGCTTAACGCCGCGCTATTTCTGCTGCGTGAATCGGACTTGCGCGATGCCTATTGGAATGACCGCAAGGATCTGATCGTCCTCGAGCACCAATGGCGCGCGGCGGCAGAAGCCGGCGAAAACACGAATGAATTGCGAAAGACATTCGATGGCCGGGTCCGGGATTTCCTGTCGCGCTACGTGGAAGACGCCATGCTCGCCGGCGGCCGGGACAAAGAATGCGTCGAAGCGAGCCATTGGGACGCCGCGCACGAGCGCCACGCTTCCGGCATCCTGCGCCAATGCCGCCATGAGTTCTTCCAGCAAATTCTCGAACGGCTCCCCTATGCCGATGTGACGAAACCCTCGATTGACTGGACGGAGCGCGCGCGGTTTGCCTCGGGTGTCCTCGCAGAGGGAGCGGTATAACGGTGTTTCGACGCGCGAAAAAAACCGCGATTACAAAAATCGTTGATGACACAACGGTTGCTCACGCGCTCGCAAAGGCAGTCAGTGAAGGCGATTTCGTCAATTTCCGGTTGTTGTTTCAGCCGTTTTCGCCTGCGCGCCCCGATTCGTCGGAACTATTCGACGACGAAAAATACGCCTATCTCCTCCCTGATCCCGACACGGAGTCAGACGGAGAGTTCAAAAAAGCCGTCGCCGCCGTGCGGGACGCGCCGGTTTGGGCGCACGTACAACGGGAGCTGTCAGAACGCCGGCCCGCGCAATTGCCATCGGAGCTGGTGCTGCTGCTTGCCGACAATGCAGTGCGCCTGGGCAAATATACGATTGCGGCGCAGGCTTACGAACTGCTCCGGATTCGCCGGCGCATGCAGGACGAATTTTTCGCGTTGGCCGACAAAGCGCTTGATGAAGGCAAGACCGCGCGCGGGGTCCACGGTTATATCGTCGCGACTGGTCTGGACTATAACTACGCGGCGTTTCCCGAACCGCTTCCCCTGGTGCCGGATTGGCAGACCCGGGCGCTAATCGTACACGGGGAGTATCCGGTTTCGCCCGAAAATTGCTTGCCACTCCAGCCCACCGAAGTGTTCCTCCGCAACGCGCTCGCGTATCTCTTGTTGGGCGCGTCGTCCGCCGCCCGCCTGGAATCGCGGCCCCTTGAAGTACGCCTGGCCGTGCTCGCGGAACTGGTCAAACAACGCGATCCCGAATGGCGCGAATTTGTGGGCCGATACCGGGAAGCCTGCAAACTCATGCACGACTACGAGACACGCATCCAGCACGCTGTCGCGGCGCGCGGGGACTCCCGGATTTCATTGGCGCGGGAAATAGAGGAAGTGCTCGGCGCCGACCCGCGTGAAATACCCGCGACACTTCTGGGCCGCACCATTGAAGACGGCGAATGGTGGCAATATCTAAAAGAACTCGCGTTTGAACACCCCGCTGCCGCGCTGTTCGTATCGCGGCAAATCATTGGGGACGCCGAGATCATCGTACCCCGCTATCGTGGCGATTCGCCCGTCACGCCCGCGGTGGGGCTATTGCCGGCCACGGCATTCCAACCGGCCGGGAGCAGCATTGACGTGTGACGCGGCCGCCGTGTAGCATATCCGAGTTGGGCTGTATCGCGGGCCACGTGGGCCGCCGCGAATTTATAACTACTTTTTCAAGGAGAACTGATTCATGAAGCGCTTTGCTCGTACTGTGATGCCCTTTGCGGCACTCGCAATCTCGATTGCTTTGGCAGGTTGCGCACCGACGGATTCCGCCGATGCAACCAAGACGACAACTGCCCCGACGACTGTTGACACGCCTACAAAGGTTTCCACGCCGGAACCCGCGCCCGTAGCGATCGTAACGCCGGCTCTCGTCACGGCGCCGGCAACGGAAGCAGCCGCCCCCGTATCGACACCGATGCCGGAAGAAGGCGCGGCCACACCTGCCGTTGCCACGGGCACGCCGCTGGACGCCACAAACATCGTCGGCACGAAGTGGAGCGCCGCGGGATATGAACTGGCTTTCCTGGCGGATGGCGCGCTGAAGATCAACGGTGATACCGATGGCACCTGGAAACTTGAAAACAGCACACTGACGATTGATGTTGGCGGATCGCCCTACGAAGCGAAGATCGAAGGCGACAAGATCACGTACGACGGATCGCCGCTCGAAAAACTGAATTAAACAATAACGGCTGTGGTTGTTCCGCGGCGTGGTTCCGGTGCGACCCGGAATCACGCCGCGTCGTTTATGTTCCAATGTACGCCGAGGCCAATATGAAAATTTCGCGAGCGATCATAGTCCGGGAACGAATGCCGTTGATGGCGTTTTTGCAGAAGCAATATCCCGACACCAGGCGGACGGCGCTCAAGCAGTTGCTCAAGCACCGCGCCGTGTACGTGAACGGCAATCCGATGACGCGCCACGATCACTATCTCGACATAAATGATAGGGTCGTCGTCGAGCGCGCCGCGCCGGCATTGCACCCGAAAACGGAAATTCCAAAACCGGACATAATCTTTGAAGACCGTCACATCATCGTAATCAACAAGCCGGAAGGGCTCCTCACGATCGCGACCGAAAAGGAAACGTTCCGCACCGCGTACCGGCAGGTGATGGCCTACGTGCAAGATGATCGCCCGCACCGTGGCGAACGTATTTTCATCGTACACCGGCTGGACCGCGATACCTCCGGGCTGGTCGTGTTCGCGCGTTCGGAAGCTGCGAAGACGGCGTTACAGGGCCAATGGGAAAAAGCAGAAAAAAAATACTACGCGGTCGTGGAAGGACTTCCCCAGCCTCCCGCCGGCACGATACGGTCACATCTGAGGGAAAACCCGAAGAGCCTGAAGGTACACAGTACGCCGCAGGCCGATGACGCCAAACTCGCCATCACGCATTACAAGACCCTAGAACATTCGCGCCATTTCGCATTGCTTGACGTCGTGCTGGAAACAGGCCGGAAAAACCAGATTCGCGCCCACCTCAGCGAGAATGGCACTCCGGTCGTTGGCGACAAGAAATACGACGCGCGCACAAACCCGATCAAACGGCTTGGGTTGCACGCGTACTATCTTTCGTTTCCGCATCCCGCCACTGGCAAGCGAATGGTATGCAAAATAAATTTGCCGAAAGAATTTCAAAAGCTCATGGAAGAATTGCCGGTGGGACAGTCTGTCCTGGCCAAGACGCGCAAGCCGAAAGCGGAAACACTTCCCGCGGAACACACCCGGCGTCCGGGCAGGCCCGCGAAACGGCGCGCGGGACCACGTCCTCCCCGGCGGAAGTCGTAATGCCCTTTCCTAATTGCCGTTTGTAAACATTGATTCCGCGTCAGCATCTTTCTGGCACTGCTCGCAGTAATCGCTGGTGCATACGTGCTGCACCCACCCCGTTCCGACGAGTTCCTCGTATGCTTCGCCTTCCGGCAAAATTTTGTCTCGAAGTAGGCGGTAACAGTCGCGAGGCGTGAAATGTTCGCATACGTCCAGCGCAATGCCGAGTAACGCCAGCTCGCCCAGCAATGTTTTCAGCTCGATCTCGATCTGGTCATCGTCGAGGGGTTCGGGCGCCGGCAATTCGCGCGTGCCCTTGAGTAAATTTCCGATTGGCCGCTCTTGTGCGTGTTCCATGCAATAATCAATCAATTCCATTTCACGAATGCATTCCTCGTCGTCATCGCCCGCCGGGTCTCCTTGCAATGCACGGTCGATGGCCCTCGCCTCCTGATCGAGTTGTCCCTGCAACGAATCGGCGTCTCCTTCCACTTCCTGTAAGGGCGGCGCCCAACGCTCGACCTTCGCGGTGTCTTCTTCCAAACGCATCACGGTAATACTTGGCCCGGCTGGTTTTGGCGATGTATCCAGTTCAGGCGGCATTGCACGATTTGGCAGCGGCGCCCATTCGCCTTCGTCGTCATTGTTTAGCGGTTGGCGCGTGCATTGTTCAACGATTGCTCCGCCAAGTTCGAGCACAACTCTCCCGTTCTGGCTAAACCATTCCAGATATAGACGGCGCTTCCACGTCGTCGGGGGTGGTTCTCCAAGTCTTGAACGCCGCAAGAATTCTTCGACGGAACACTCGAACGTGCGCACCCATCCCTCGGCCGTCATATCGCCGGTTGTGCCGACCTGCATGTCCCGGAAGCCTTTGAAGTCTGAGCGCAAATAGATCGGTCCTTCCTTCCCCTCGCCCTCGGGCCAAAAGCGAAAGCATTTCCCCGTGAGATCGGGATTGCAGTTCCCTGTCAGATTGAGATGGATGACATGCTGATCGTCCACCGATTCCGCGCGCATGACCAAAAAGCCGAACGTCTGATAGTTTTTAAGATTCCGGATTTCTCCGTAAACGACGTAGTCGCCCAGTCTAAACGCCATGACAGTTCTCCCAATCTACGCACCACGGATATTCCAGCCGGATGTCCAAAGCGTGAACAACGCCGCCGCGATTTTCCAACTGATCGACGGCCGCTTGGAGTGCTGCGTGTCAGCGCAGCTTTCACTTCGGGGTACTCGAATGCTCCAATAAATTTGAAGGCTTCAGGAACACATGAATAGAAATTAGGGCGGTCTCGCTTAACTGCGAAGTGACCTTGCCCAGGAAATGGAAAGCGGCAGCTACCCGCTGCCGCACTCCACGGCGCTCCGCGCGGATTTTGGACGTCTATTTGCTGCGTGTCAGCGCCGCTTTTCTTGGCATCACGCGGGAAATCTGGGACTTAAGCGCGATTGCACTGCGTCCGGCAGCGGCATGTGGCGGCCCGCACAGCATTCCATCTACAATCCGCGCGGGTTTCGCACGGAACGTTCGAGGATGTCTATCCTACGCTCCGTTTCACCCGGAGGACCATTAGCGTGCAATATCGCAGCCTTGTAAAGCGCGTAGGCAATGCCGTGCGTCTGGCGGAAGTCGTGCAGATTCTCATCAAGCACGGCTTCGCGGACATCGTCCGCCGCCTTGGGCTTTACGAAGGCGCTCCAGCCAAGGCCCTACGCGCGATGCGCATCATCGTCGAGCCACCCATTGTTCCAGAAACTTTGGGAATGCGGTTGCGCGCGGCGTTGACAGAACTCGGCCCAACTTTTGTTAAGCTGGGCCAGATTCTCAGCACGCGGCCCGATCTGATAGACCCGGAACTCTGCGACGAGCTCTCTTTGCTCCAGGACAATGTCGCCGCGTTGCCGTTCGACATGATCCGCCCGATTATTGAGGACAGTTTGGGCGCAACCATTGGAGAACGGTTCGCAGGATTCAATGAAACTGCCGTGGCCGCGGCTTCGCTCAGCCAGGTGTATCGCGCGAAGACAATGACGGGGCACGATGTCGCGGTCAAGGTCCAGCTGCCCGGCATTCGCCAAAAAATTCTGTCGGACATCAGTCTCCTCCAGGGCATTGCCGAGTGGGTGAATGAGCACGTGAAAGAATTTGCATGGATGGATCCCGTGGGCACTGTCGCGGAGTTCGAACGCTCGATATTGCGCGAACTCGATTTCACGATTGAAGCCCGAGTCATTCAGCGGTTCCGCAAAAACTACAGCGATGACGCCACGGTGTTTGTACCGCGGGTCGAGCCGTCGCTTTCCAGCGAGCACGTTCTAACGATGGATTGGATCGACGGCGTGCGCACTGATGCGCGCGACGAATTAGCGGACCGCAACAGCGTCCCTCGCGCCGTCGCGGAAAACGGATGCCACGCGCTATGCAAACAGGTCTTTGAACACCACCTGTTTCACGCCGACCCGCACCCCGGTAATATCCTGGTGATGCGGAACAACCGGATCGCGTTTCTCGACTATGGGATGGTTGGCCATTTGGACCTCGCCGATGTTCACGCGATGGCAGACCTGTTGCGCGGCGTCATCGAAGAAGATGCGCGCGCATGCACCGGGGCACTGCTGGCGTTCACGACTACTGGTGAAGCCGAGGACCGCGCGGCCCTTGATCACGAAATTGCCGAATACATCGCGTTTGAATCGCAGACGGTCATGGGCAAGGTAGACATTGGACATACGCTCAAGCGCGTGACCCAGATTCTCCGGCGGCAGAAGCTGCAGCTCGCTCCCCGGTTCTCGATGTTGCTGAAGGCTATGGCCACAATAGAATCCACGGCGCGCTCGCTCGATCCCGCGCTGGACATCGCGGCCATACTCCGCCCCTATGTCGAAGCGGTCGTAGCCCGCAGGTATTCACCGCAGTATCTCGCGCACGAGGGCCAGGAAACAGTGACCCATCTGCTGCACGTAGGCAGGCAGTTGCCGGGTGACCTCCAGGAGGCGCTACGTCTCGTGCGCCAGGGCCGCATTAAGATTCAGCTTGATCACGAAGGCCTTGATCATCTCGCGCACGTCACGGACCGCGCAAGCAACCGGATTGCGTTCAGCGTTATCGCCGGCTCGTTGATTGTCGGTTCGAGCCTTTTGCTCTCGACCGCCTTTGGTGTCCGCTCGCTCGGCTACGCGGGGTTCATCGGCGCGGGTGCGCTCGGCGTGGCGCTGTTGATTTCCATCCTCCGCTCGAAAAACTACTGAGGTCCAGCCCAACTATGCGCGATAGCATACGGTTGCGTTCATACGCCAAAATTAACCTCTATCTCGACGTGCTACCGCAACGGCCCGACGGTTACCATGATATCGAGACCATATTTCAAACCGTGGCCCTGTATGACGTACTTACTGTGTCACACCAAGGCGGTGTCACACTTTCGAGCGCCGGCCCCGCGCTTGATTGCGGGCCGGAGAATCTCGTTTGCCGCGCGGCGGCGGCGTTGCGCGATCATACCGGTTATGGCGCTGGCGCGCGCATGCACCTCGAAAAGCGCATTCCAATCTCCGCGGGACTTGCGGGAGGGTCGGGCAACGCCGCGGCCGCGCTTATTGGCCTTAACGAACTCTGGCAACTCGGTCTTGATACCGCGGAACTGGCATCCATCGCGATAACGCTGGGTTCGGATGTCCCGTACTGTCTCGTTGGCGGCACAGTAGCCGCAACGGGCCGGGGCGAGATTCTCGAGCCGCTTCCGGCGCTCCGGGCGACATGGTGCGTGCTGGTCCATCCCGGGTTGCGCATCAACACCGGCGAGGTGTATGCCAGTCCTTTGCTTACGAAGAATACCGGCCCAACGGTTGACGGAAAAACGGCGCCGTTCCAGTACGCCCTTCGGCAACTGGCAGTCGGTGATTTGGCAAGCGCCGTATATAACCGCATGGAAGTGCCCGTCTTTTCGGCACACCCTGAACTTCAAGCCGTCAAGCAGGCGCTGCTGGATGCCGGATGCACAGCCACGGCAATGAGCGGAAGCGGGTCAACGGTATTTGGTATCTGTACGTCGGAACAACACGCCCACTCGGTATGCGCCGGGATTGCTCCGCTACGAAGTTCGGCAGTTTCCACCGTTGAACGCGGGGTTGCCCCAGACCAATGACGAATTCGATTGGCAATCAGATAACGGGTAACATTGCCGGCGACGTAGCGACAGCAAGGACACTACTTTCATGGCATCCAAATCCGGCAGCACACAACCCGATCCCGCGCGCGCAACTCCACAACAGCAACACCCGCCGAGGGGCCCGAGAATATTGGACGCGGCGGCGCGGCGGCGCATCGGCGAACTCTTGATCGATGCGGGTCTTGTCGATAGCCATCAGTTGACCGAAGGGTTGAATTTGCAGGAGCAGCGCGGCACGAAAATCGTAGAGACGTTGATCACGCTTGGATACCTTACGGCAGAGAATTTCGTGGAATTCCTCGCGCGGCAACCCGGCATCGCGAGCATTGATCTGTCCAAATACGAAATACCGCGTGAATTGGTCTCGCTAATTCCCCGCGAGTTGGCCGTTAAACACGAGCTGTTTCCAATTGACAAGCTTGGCAAACTTCTTACCGTGGGCATGGTCTGCCCGCTCGATACGGCCACCGTCAAACAAATCGAAAGCGCTACCGGATTGCGCGTTAAACCACTGCTCTGCGCGCCAAACGACATTCGCGCGGCAATCGAGCGCTATTACCCAAACGAGACCGAACCTGCCGCGCCGAAGGACAGCGCGGAAAACGTGCGCGGTTTGGCCACGTCGCTGCGCCTCTCCAGCGTGGCCGCGATGATACGGCAAATCGACACGCTCCCCGCCCTTCCGGAAACGGTGCGGCGCGTGCAGGACGCCACACTTGATCCCATGAGCACGATTCGCGATGTCGCGGATATCATCGTCATGGACCCACCGATCGCGGCGAAAGTGTTGAGTGTCGCGAACTCGGCAGCGTACGGGTTCGCGCAGCGCGTCGATGATGTATCGCTCGCGGTTTCGTTGTTGGGATTGCGTGAAACGTATTCCATTGTGCTTTCCGCGGCCGTGGTGAATGTGTTTGAAAAGACCAAGACCCTGGATTACCGGCAATTCTGGCTGGATTCAATGTGTTGCGCGGGCGCGACGCGCATTGTCACCAAGACCGCGGGCAGGAAACATATCCCTGGCGTTTTCAGCGGCGGGCTGTTGCATGACATTGGCCGGTTGGCGCTTTCGGAAGCCGTGCCCGAGTTGTATCTCAAGGTGCAGAAGGACCTCGAGGGCTGTGAACTGCAAGCGGCAGAAGAATCGGAAATCGGAATTTCGCACACCGAGGCCGGCTACGTGCTTGCAGACCACTGGGGATTGCCCATTGATATCATCGAGCCCATCCGGTTTCACCACAAACCCGAACTCGCCGGCGCCGCGAAGGAAGCAACGGCCATAGTCTCGATTGCCGAGGTCATGGCGCGCACGCCCGGCGGCGATGTCGAAGCATGGCGCGGCGCCATCCAGTCGCTCGCATTGCCTCTCGGTATTTTAGGCATCGATACCGAAAACGCCGAAGCGATGTTCGAGGAGTACCACAACCTGCGCGAGACTTGTTTGCGCGACCCGATGTTCTGACGCCCGCAAAGCGAAAAACCGCGCATGACAAAACCGCACATGCAGCCGGAGACGCCGGGCGTCAACGGCACGCTCTGGTTGCTATGCGCCGCGCTCGGGTTATTGACGCTTCTCGTTTTTTGGCGCGTGCAATACAACGATTTTCTTACCTACGACGACCCCAGTTATGTTACCGAGAACCCCGATGTGCGCGACGGACTCACGCCCGCGGGCGTGCGCGGCGCATTTACGGGAATCGTCGCGTCGAACTGGCAACCTGTTACCGTGCTTTCGCACGCGCTCGATGCATCGCTGTACGGCCTTAACCCGCGCGGTCACCACCTCACCAATATTTTCCTCCATATTGCGAATACCGTGCTGCTGTTCCTGTTTTTGTTTTTAGCCACGCGGGAAATCGGTAAAAGCGCGGTCGTGGCCGCGTTCTTCGCCGTGCATCCGCTCCATGTCGAGTCCGTGGCGTGGATCGCCTCGCGCAAGGACGTGTTGAGCACGCTGTTCATGCTGCTCGCTCTGATCGCGTACACGCGATACGTCCGTGTTCGTAAAGCGAACGCCTACGTGCTCGTGATGGCGCTGTTCGCGCTAGGCTTAATGGCCAAGAGCATGCTGGTGACGTTTCCTTTCCTGTTGCTGGTATTGGATTACTGGCCGTTGCGCCGGATCGATTTCGCGGAACCGGGCTGGCGCGAACGGGCCGTTGGGCTCGTGCGCGAGAAAGTTCCTCTCTTCGTGCTGACCATTGCGTTTGCCGTGATAGCCATCATCACGCAGCGCAAGGGTGGGTCGTTGCAGGGCACAGAGGTGTTTCCGCTGTACGACCGCGTCACGAATGCGATCGTGTCATACGTGCTATACGCGGGGCGGGTGATCTGGCCATCGCCGCTTGCGGTGTTTTATCCGTATCCCGAACCCGCGTGGGCCATGTGGACCGTGGCAGTCGCGCTGACAATATTGATCGGGATTTCGCTGCTCGCCCTGCGCATGTGGAAAAGCCGGCCGTATATCCTTGCCGGATGGCTTTGGTTCGTGGGCACGCTTGTGCCGGTCATTGGCCTTGTACAGATTGGCGCGCAGGCCATGGCCGATCGTTACACCTACATTACGATCATCGGCGTCTTCATGATGCTCGTGTGGGGGGCCGGATCGTTTATTGGCCCTCGCGCGAAACCCGCGGCAATCACCGTTGTAGCGCTAGTGCTCGCATTGTGCGCGAGCATCACGGTAACGTATGCGGGCCAGTGGCGCAGCTCGGAAACACTGTTCCGCAAAACGCTTGAAGTCACTACGAACAATTTTCCCGCGCACATCAACCTTGGCCTTGCCCTAATCGATGCGGGGGACATGCGGGGCGCGGCGATCGAGTTCGAGGCGGCGACCCGCGTGAAACCACGCGTCGTCGAGGGTTGGTACAATCTCGGCAGCGCCTATTACAACCTCGGGGAGTTCGGCCGGGCCGCGCAGGCCTTCGCGGCGGCGGCCAACGCCGCGCCATCCGACGCCGATGTCCATGCAAGAATGGCCGCTACGCTCGTGCAGCTCGGCCGAATTGACGATGCGCAAAAGGCGTTGGACACCGCGCTTGCGCTTGAGCCGCAACATTCCGGCGCACAGGCGCTAAAGAATGCATTGAACAACTGATCTGTTTTCCGGGAGAAGGCCATGAGAATTTGGCGATTTCATGAACACGGCGACATCGCCAACCTGCAATTGGAAGATGTACCGATCCCTACTCCGCGTGTCGGCGAAGCGCTCGTGCGCATCGCATACGCCGCGCTCAATCCCGCGGACGCTCTCGTCGTGCGGGGATTGTATCCGCGCGCGGGCGCGCCGCCGATGGCTGTTGGCCGCGACGGCGCCGGCGTGATTGAAAAAGCATCGGTCGATGGACGCTATAAAACCGGCGACCGTGTAATCGTATTGCGGGGCGAAGTTGGCGTGACGCGCGATGGGACGCTGGCGGAATGCTGCGTGGTCCCGGAAACGCTTCTCACGCCATTGCCGGTCGGATGGACGATGCAGCAAGGCGCGGCTGGCCCGCTCGTTTTTCTCACGGCGTGGCGCGCGCTGGTGGACACGGGAGGGTTACAGCCTGGCCAGACCGTATTTGTAAACGGCGCATCCGGCGGCGTCGGCAGCGCAACCGTAATGCTCGCGCGCGCATTGGGCGCGCGGGTGATCGCGGGATCGCGCAGCGCGGACAAACGCGCGCGCCTCACGACGCTTGGCGCTGTTGTCACCGTCGATTCAACCAATCCCGACGCAATGGAATCCGAAATCCTGCGGGTACTCGATGGCGGGCGCGTCGATATCGTCGTTGAAAACCTTGGTGGCGCCTATCTGCAATCGAGCGTCAACGTGCTCGCTGAAAATGGGCGCATCGGTGTCGTCGGATTATTGGGCGGGTTCATGGCCGAAATCTCGCTGGGCCACCTCATCTTCAAGCGCGCCCGAATCGAAGGCGTCGCGGTTGGAGCGTATACGGCGGGCCAGGCACAAGACGCGTGGACAAAGATTCTCGCCGCGTCACAAAAAACCGGCGCGAAACCCATCATCGATTCCGAATTCGCGTTCGATGACGTACACGCTGCGTTCAATCGGCTCGCCGAGGGGCCAATGGGAAAGGTCATCGTGCGAACGGCCTGACATTTTCGAGCGCGGTAGCGGCCAGCTACCGCTTTGGGGAGTCAAAAGTGTTGCCTTGCGCGGGCGATACGAAGCGCTGGAAGGTTCCGAATGGAAAGCGGCAGCAACCCGCAGCCGCACTCCAAGGCCGCGTTCGGAAAGTGCGCTATTTGGACTGCGGTGGCGAAGCGGGCAGCGCAGAAACCGCTCTGGCTGTTTATGGACGATCGCTTCGTGCGCGCACGCACAGCATGGAAAGCGGCAGCCACCCGCTGCCGCATTCCACAATGGTTTCTTCCTAAAAGAAAGCTAGTTCTTCAGCAGTACATGGTCGCCCATGACCAGCGCATCCATGCCGGTGCTGTAGAAACACCGGACCGCGTCCGCGGGCGTGTGTACAATCGGTTCGCCCATGACGTTGAACGAAGTGTTCAAGACCATGGGCACGCCGCGGCGTTTCTCGAATGCTTCGATGACCGCGTAGAACCTGGGGTTTGAAACTTTGTTCACCGTTTGCACGCGGGCAGTGCCATCGACGTGCGTGATGGCGGGCACGCGCTCGCGCATTTCTGGTTTAACGCGGTAGACAAAAAGCATGAACGGCGATTTCGTGCATCCCTCGAAGTATTCCGTCGCGCGCTCCTCAAGACAGCTCGGCGCGAACGGACGAAACTCCTCGCGGTGCTTGACGTATTTGTTGATAAGGTCTTTCATGTCCGCGCGGGTCGGGTCCGCCAAAATGCTGCGCGAACCCAGCGCCCGCGGCCCAAACTCCATGCGCCCCTGGTACCAGCCCACAATCTTTCCTTCCGCAAGGAGATCGGCGGTGCGTTCGACCACATTCGCGGGCGATTCGTAGGGCAATTTTGCAAGATCAAGGAAGTGTTTGATCGCGTTGTTCGAGAATTCGGGACCCCAATACGCGTGCTGCATTTCGAATTCGCGCGGCTTTCCCGCAAGCGCGTAATACTTCTGAAATGCCGCGCCAATCGCGATGCCGTCGTCGCCCGCCGCGGGTTGCACAAAGATTTCCTCGAAGGGGCCCTCGCGCAACAGACGCCCGTTCATCGAACAGTTCAGCGCGACACCGCCGGCAAGACAAAGGCGGCTTTGCCCCGTCGCGTTGTGCACGGATTCAGCAGTATAAAGGACCGTCTCTTCGAGGACCGTCTGCAATGACGCAGCGATGTTCCTGTGCCGCGCTTCAATAGGTTCGTCACGCTTTCGGGGGGGGCCAAATCGCTTGATAAATTTATGGGACATGTATCCACGCCGCGATCCGGGCAGGTAATGGCATTGTAGCCACGACATATCGATGTGGTATTGGCCCAATAATCCGCGCCGGACGATCCAACGAAAATCTTGCGCGAACTCCGGTTCACCGTACGACGCCAACCCCATCACCTTATACTCATCACTTGCGCGGGCGAAGCCGAGATAATCCGTAATCGCGGTATAAAGAACACCCAATGAATTGGGATAGTTCGCCGACCATTCCCTCGTGATGGTGCTGTCGGCGCCGAGTCCCGCCCAAGTCGACGCCCATTCACCCACGTAGTCGATCGACAACAGCGCGGCAGAACTAAACGGACTGACGAGAAACGACGAAGCCGCGTGCGCGGGATGGTGCTCCATAAAATGCAGCCGCGTTTTCTTGCCGCGAAGACTGCGCATTTCCGCAATGTAGCGGGCATTGTGAAGAATTTCGTAGCCTATATACCCCGCCGAATAACTCGGCGCGCGAAACATCTTTCCTAGCCGATACGGAATGCGCGACATGAGACGCCGTCCGGGCCGCATGTAACAGCAAATGTGATCGACCTCATCTCGTGTAATGCCTGCGGTATCCAGGCAAAACTGCACCGCCTTGCGCGGCACGCCACCCTGATGCTTCACCCGCGTCAGCCGCTCTTCCGCGACCGCCGCCACCAACTGCCCATCGCACACCAAAGCCGCCGCCGAATCGTGCGAGTATCCCCCAATGCCGAGAATGTTCAAACGCCGCGCTCCCCCTTCGCGGGAGAGTATAGCGGAGTTATTGCGCAGGTTGTGCGCCGTGGAGCCGGTGCGTGCCAAACATCCGCCGCAATTTCCTGTGGCGGTTCCAGAATGCGAGGCGATAGAGGCGTAGAAATACCGGGCCGAACGGCCTAATCCGCGGCTCGAAGGTCACGCGATCAATCACAGTACAACCCACGGGATTTCGCTGGATGGTGCGTTCGTGTATCCACGTGCGTTGCGTGAGCATGGTGGATTCTTCGCGGAAGTCCGTCGGAGGAGTTACGCGTACCAACATCAGGTCGTCGTAGTCAATGGGTATAAATCCGAACAGGAGTATCCAACTGCGGAACGCGCGTTGGCCCAGCGGCGCATCTTCGATGGTGCGGCTTGCGTATGCGGCGGGATAGGTCATCCGGCATAGCGGCCATAGTTCCTTGTTTACGCCGGCGATTGTGCGCGCATGAGCCCAAACCGCGTCGGCCTTTGCGTAGAGGCGCGACTGAAATTCAAAAGCGCACCTACTCATTCAGGTGTATTTGCAGAGTCTTGGCGCGTCAATATCCTGTCGGAATACAACCCCGTCATCCATTCCGATGTCTCATCGGCAACCGGCTCCATCCGTTTGAACATTGCGTACATAATGAGACTACCGAAAACAGCCATAAAAACTCCCGCTAATGGAAACAGTACGAACGATACAAGATTCGTTTCGATTCCGGATTGGAGCTGACGCACCGGCGCAATAACTCCGAAGAGAGCAATAACCGCTACGACGAATATCGCCGGGAAGACCTTCAAAAACAAGTCTTTGTCGATGGTTGCAGTCAGTGTGCAACCCGTTCGGGTAGGCGTGAATTTACCCCTCAACGTGGGAACGAAATCATTGCGCATCCAGTGCGCCTTGCGGTAGGCAAAGAATGAATTTTTACTAATTTTTCCACAAAACTTTGAGTGTAGATGACCACCCCTGAACTCGAACTCCGTAGGTGTCGGCAAGGAAGACCTCAGACATGCGAGCGCCTCACGTACGGATAGGGACAACTGCAATTCTATGTGAACTGGTAAGCGAGACTTCATCCTAGGGCACTCCTCGTCCATGCCTTAAAATTATTTTAATCCATCTGCGTTGGTGTGCGCGAACGTAGTTAGCCTTGCTGCCGCTGTCGCATGCACTCCGCGATGGCGATTGCCGCGCTCACGGATGCGTTGAGCGAAGTGATCGGGCCGCTGAGCGGTATCCGCAAGTGGAAGTCGCAATGCTCGCGCACGAGCCGGCGTATCCCTTTTCCTTCGCTGCCGATAACGAGGCCAATGCGCCCTTTGAGATCGGCTTCCCAGATAGATTTGTCGGCCTCGGCATCAAGTCCCGCAATCCAGAATCCTACTTTCTTGAGATCATCAATCGCGCGCGAGACGTTCGTTGCTTGAACAAGATCGATGTATTCCATCGCGCCGGCGGCGCTTTTCATGGCGGCGGCGGAAATCGGCGCGGATCGGTCCTTTCCGAACAACACGGCGCAAGCGCCGCAAGCCGCGGCTGACCGCACGATTGCGCCAAAATTGTGGGGGTCTTCGACGCCGTCGAGAATAACAACGACCGCCTGGTCAGGGAACGCGCCGCGCGCCCAGAGTGCGGCATCAAGCAAAGGGAGCGCATCCGCTTCGAGCACGACGCCCTGGTGAACGACGCCACCGGAGAGTTGATCAAGCCGGTTGCGGTCCGTCTCTTCAATAGGGATTCCCTGTGCTGCCGCGCGCACGTCGTCGATGCCCTGCGCGCCGCGCATGACAAAAAGCCTGCGCGCCGTCCGTTTTCCGGCGCGCAGGCATTCAAGGACTGGAATCCGGCCAACTACCCGATCGCGCAATGCCGTACTGCCTTATGCGCGCTACCGGGAACCAATCTCGCCGAGCTCGTGCGTCTCGAGCAGTTTGTCAATTCGCAACTGCAGCACCTCGCGTGCCGGCACGCGAGGGTCTGTCGCATTGGCTTCCAAATCGCGCAGTTCACAGAGAATGTCCACGCACTTGTCGTAACGCCCCTGCTTTTCGACACACTTCGCCATGCGGTAGTAATTGTTGAGATAGTTTTTTCCAGCCGGATACCGCGTCATCGCATCGTTCAGTACGGCCTCGGCGGACGCATAGCGGAAGGTCTTGATGAGGAATCCCGCGAGGTTGCTGAGACCGGATTCATTTGCGATGTCCTGTTCCGCGCTTTCACCGGGCGTTCCCTCATTGAACTTTGCGCGCAACCAGTTGACGCCGGGATCGGTAATTAGCCAGCCGATTCCGACAATGACGATAATAATCAACGGCCATTTTAGACGACTTAAATCCATGATCCCCTCCTCCTAGATGCCAATGGTGTTTCGGACGTTCACGACTAGGTCCGACAACACGGGCACCTGAAATATTGTGCCAACCACGCCTAAGATGATTGCTATGACGAGAAGCGCAACAGCCAAGCCCATGATGCGCCCTAGAAAATACCCCACGCCGATCCCGCGTTTTTTCACATCGAGTTCTTGCGCGCGCTTCACAAATGTCTCGTGCTTCTGCTTGCACTCAGCGCTGCAGAAGTACCCCGTGGGCCCCTGAACTTTGCACGCGTTGCAGAACGGCTTGCCGCATTGCTTGCACCGCCCGACAGATTCCACCCCGGGATGATTGACGCAGACAGACCCTGTTCCAGACAAACCCATAGGCACACCCTCCTTACCTACATGTTCGTTTTACCCACACGGACACGCAGGCCGCGCTCCCCATAGCACGCGCCCCTTGGCGGCAATCAGCCCCAAGGAATTCAGTATACACGGTTTTCGCCGTTTTGCCAGTGGGGGGTTGAAGAGAGGAAGCCTGTCCACAGATTCCCCAGATTTTCACGGAAAAGAATGAATAGGGAACTGCGAGCCACTTCAAAAAATGATTAATTGAATTTTCTTGAATCTGTGTTCATCTGTGGACACGATCCGGCGCAAAATATCAATCCAACGCTCGTGTCACAACTTCTTCTTTCAGTTTCGCTACGAGGGCATCGAGCGTTTGCGCGCCGAGGTCGCCTTTTCGCCGGTGTCGGATGGCAACGGACTTGCTGTTTTGTTCGCGTTCGCCTACGACCAGCATGTACGGAATCTGCCGTGTCTGGGCTTCGCGGATTTTGTATTTCATCGTGTCGGGCCGGAGATCGGCTTCCGCGCGGAGACCGAGTTCCTGCAACCGGTCCCGCACGAACCTCGCATAGTTGTCGAATGCGTCGGCGACGGGCACGACAATCGCCTGCACCGGCGCGAGCCAGAGCGGGAACGCGCCGGCGAAGTGTTCGATGAGAATTCCGAGGAACCGCTCGATGCTTCCGTAGATAACGCGATGAATCACAACGGGCCGGTGCGGATTTCCGTCCGGGCCGATGTATTCGAGGTCGAACTTTTCCGGCATCGAAAAGTCGAGTTGAATCGTGGCGCACTGCCACGAGCGTTTCAGACTATCGCGAATTTGGAAATCAATCTTCGGTCCGTAGAACGCCCCGTCGCCAGGATTGATCTTGTAGGGCAAGCCCTTCGCGTCAAGGGCGTTGCGCAAAGCGTTGGTCGCCTTCTCCCACACTTCGTCTGAGCCGATGGCCTTTTCGGGGCGCGTGCTGAGTTCGACGACATATTCAAAACCGAACGACGTGTAAACGTGATCGACAAAATCAATGATGGCGAGCACTTCATCCTGAATCTGGTCCGGCGTGAGGAACAGGTGCGCGTCGTCCTGCGTGAACATGCGCACGCGCGTAAGGCCGTGGAGGACGCCGGATTTTTCGTGGCGGTGCACGGTGCCCACTTCCGCGAGGCGCATGGGCAGGTCGCGGTAGCTGCGCAGGTCTGTCTTGAACACAAGCATGCTGCCGGGACAGTTCATCGGCTTCACGGCAAACTCGCGCTCGTCGATCTGCGTGAAGTACATGTTCTCTTTGTAGTGGTCCCAGTGGCCGGATTTTTCCCACAGCACTTTATCGAGAATCATGGGCGTGCGGATTTCGGAATAGCCGCGTTTGACATGTTCCACGCGCCAAAACTCCATGAGTGCGTTCAGCACGACCATTCCGTTCGGATGAAAAAACGGGAAGCCGGGACCATAGGGCTGGAAGCTGAACAGATCGAGTTGCCGGCCCAGCTTCCGGTGATCGCGTTTTTCCGCTTCCGCGCGAAACGCAAGATACTCGTCGAGCTGTTTCTTCACGGGAAACGCCGTGCCATAGATGCGCTGGAGCATCTGCCGCTTTTCGTCGCCGCGCCAATATGCGCCCGCGACGCTAAGCAGCTTGAATGCTTTGATCCGGCCCGTCGAAGGCAGGTGCGGACCCCGGCAGAGATCGACGAACTCGCCATTTTGGTAATAGGTGATGGGCGCGTCCGCGGGCAGGTCTTCGATGATTTCGACCTTGTACGTGTCGCCCACGTCCCTAAAGCGTTTTAACGCTTCTTCGCGTTTCACGTCTATCCGATGAAACGGTTGGTCTTCCTGAACGATCTTCGCCATCTCCGCCTCGATTTTGGCGAACTCTTCCTCGGTGATTGGCGAATCCACCTCCATATCGTAATAAAATCCATCTTCAATGGCGGGGCCAATGGCCAGTTTCGTGTTGGGCCGCAGCCGCATAATCGCCGTCGCCATGACGTGCGCGGCGCTGTGGCGCAGCACATCCTGTCCCGCGCGCGAGTCAAACGTTAGAATTTCAACTGTGTCACCGTCGTTCAACGGTGTTGGCAGACCTTTTACCTCTCCGTTAATGCGCGCGCCGGTAGCGTCTTTGGCAAGCCGCTGGCCAATCGATGCCGCCAAATCAAATGCCGTGCTGCCAGGCGCAAGAGGTCGCGCCGAACCGTCGGGAAGAGTGACCGTGATCATATAAAAAATGCTCCAAGTACAGTGCTGGGAAGGCGCGATTGTGCCATTTTCCGACTCTAAATAGCGAGAAGGGATTCACGGAACACCTACATGTTTTCCATTGCCGGTTTTTGCGTTTTGTGTCACTATGGAGTCCGTCGGAAGAAGGGCTGCGATTTCTTCCACACCCGCTGCTCCGTGGCGTTTGCCCGCATTTGTTGAACGCCCCGTCAGCCCCGAGGGGGAGTTGTCCTTTTTTGGCCAGATCCTTAACAACAGGGGAACTCAGTCATGAAAACGAAGCTCGACCATCTCTTTCTCAAGCCATTATGCGCAGTCGCAACTTTTGCTTTTCTCGCGGCTGCTTCCGGCGCCGCAGACTACTCGACCGCGGTAACGACATTGCCCGATCCTGTTGACCTGAACAAGATACTCATTCCACATGGAACCGCCGCAAAGTCCGTAGCGGGCGCAAAGATAGCGGCAGGCCCGGACGTGAATGTCAGCGTGCTTGCAGGAAACGAAAGCGAAGTAAGCATTGACATCAACCCTACGAATCCCAATAACCTGGTAATAGCAGGCCATTCACCGACGTTTGCGACGCTGAACACGTTTTTCACGCTGGATGGCGGCGCGACCTGGACTCGAGTGGAGCTTGGCGACGCGGAGGACGGACGGACCAGCACGTTCCGGTTCGATCCTTCAATTGCTTTCGACGACACCGGAAATGTATTTGTTGCATACGGCGCGACAATTGCCTCTGGGCCGTTCACGGATACGGCGCTGATTGTGGCGAGAAGCACCGATGGCGGCCAAAGCTATACGCATTTCGCGACAGCCAGTGTGGCGCCTGATGATCCCGCGGGAACGTCGTTACCAGGAAGTGACAAATGGCACCTTGCTACGGGGCCGGACCCCACTGATCCCGGTCAACAAAACGTGTACATTGCGCTAACCGCAAACCTCGACGACCCCGGCGGACTCGACCAGCGCATCGTGTTGATCCCATCCCATGACAATGGCGAAACTTTCATTACCAGCCTGATCGTCAATGACGATTCCCTGGGCGCGTTGAACAGCACTGGCAACTTATTTGCCGATCCTGCGGTGGGTCCGAACGGCGAGGTGTATGTAACCTGGCACGATGTCGAGACGGGGGAAATCTGGTCGGACGTATCAACGGACGGGGGATTCACATGGGGTACAGACCATCTCGTGACAACGTTGGACGCGGGGTTCGATTCCGGCGGACCATCCTTTATAGGGTTTAAAGAATTAATTCCCGCGCAGCCGGACCGTGGAATGCACGCCGGACCGACGATAGATGTCGATCGCAGCGGAGGGCCGTTTAACGGACGTGTCTATATCACGTATGTTGACTTGGGAAGCGTGATGCCCGACACCGACGTGTTAGTGCGGTATTCCAACGACGACGGCACGTCATGGTCGACGCCTGTTGCCGTGACAACCGACTCGAACAGCCAGTTTTTGCCGTGGCTCGATGTCGACCAGGTCACGGGTAAGGTTGGGGTTGTTTGGTACGACGCGCGCAACGACGTGAACAACCAGCAGGTCGAGGCGTTTATCGCTTCCAGCGACGATGGCGCGGATACCTTTGGTTTTGAAACAGTGGTGTCGGACGCGCCATCGGATCAATCCACAAACAACCCGAACCGAACGACAAACAATTTCCTCGAATACATCGGTGCTGCCTATCACGACGATGTAGTGCACCCCGTATGGGCAGATAACAGCACCAACCTTGCCGATCTCGATTATTATACCGATCAAATCTCGACGGCCGGCCCTCAGAACCAGCCTCCGCTCGCGAACGCGGGACCAGATTCTACGGTTGACGTTGGCGACGTGGCCGTACTTGATGGCAGCGGCAGCAATGACCCCGATAATGGGCCCGCGGCTTTGACTTATGCATGGACGCAGGTGGACGGGCCGGCAGTGGTCCTGCAAGGCGCCGACACAGCTACGCCATCGTTCACTGCCAATACTGCTGGAGACTATACGTTTAGTCTGATTGTCAATGACGGCCAGGCGAGCAGTGCGGCGGATACGGTGGTGATCACCGCCGTGGAACCGCCCGAATCAGAAACGATTGAAGACCTGATGGCGCTGCTCGAAGGGATGCCGCTGCAACGGGGCGTGAAACAAAGCTTAATGGCGAAATTGAAAAACGCACTCGCGCAATGGGAACGCGGTAATATCGCGGGTTGCGAGAAACAGCTCGAACAATTCATTAAAAAAGCAGGCGCACGCGCCGAAAACAAGCTGACGGCGGAACAGGCCGCACAGTTGATCGCGGCAGCGCAGGAAATAATTAATAGTTTGTAAGTAAGCAGTGGAGGGGACAGCCACCGGCATCCAGAACGCGATGCCGGTGACAGTCCCTGCGCGATCGGCGATAGTCCCCCGGTGATCTGAGTCTTTACTATTTACCCTGCGGTTTCACGCGGAAGGATGCATCGCTGAAATCCACAATTGCAGGATCGGTGACGGACGAAATTCGCACGACGTAACCTTTGGCCGGATTCAGATCATTGGGAAGCTTCCATTTGAACAATCCGTCATTTGGCGTGCTTGCCTTGATCACTTGTTGGAGCTCGCCGTTGCGCAGGAGTTCGATGCGAATGCCAATCCCGACAATACCCGACGTGGTCCAGGTGATGTCTTTATTGCTGCCCGCTTTCCATTTCTCGCCGCCGTTCGGCTTCAATACCGTGATGGCGCCAACGAGGACATCAGGCACGATGACCGTGATGTCGCTGGGATCCGTTTGGAGCGTGCAAGAGCCAATTTCCGTCACCCGGAACAGGTAAGTACCTGGACCAATGCCGTCAAATAAAAGGTCGCCCGCGGGAAAACCGAGGTACGCCGTCACTGACGGCGCGAAAGGACCACTAATGTACTGGACGTTGTAACTCCCTACACATCCAGTTGCATCGCCAACGGAGACCGTCACTGTGCCATCGGGTGTGAAACCAGCATCGGCACTGGGCAGGCTCGCGGGAATAACGGTCGCCGAGAGCGTGATCGCCGGCGCGGTCCCGTTTGGCACCACCAACTCGACGAACTGAGACTCGAAAACGTCGGGGTTGCACGGATTGTGTTGCACAATCTCGATGGTGTACGCGCCGGGATTGGCGTCCGTGAATTCGAAATCGCCTTCGGAAAAACCAAGACTCGTGACCGGACTGACACGAGAGGAACCGGTGATGATGCTGAATGGGGCGGACGTGATGGTCAGATCAAACAATGCGCCGCAGCCCGTCAAATCGTCCACCGAAACGACAAAACTCCCGTTGGGCAAGTAAGCGCTGGCGCCTTCGGGAAGCGTTGGAGGCGTGATCGACAAAACACTCGCGCTGAAAAGCGCCGATTGTCCCTTCGCGCCGCTCGCGGAAGATTCAACCGCCTCGGGATGCCCGGAAAGAGGGCCGTAGATGATATTTTCTGCGTGCGCGGCAACCCCCGATACCGCAAATACACTAATGAGCGCAACGGAAACCCGATTCACGAACACCATGGCGAAACCTCCTATGTGTTACCGAACATTTGGATTGTACCAGCATGTGCGTTTCCCATCTCAATGGAAAAGGCCGTAACATCGCGAAGGAATTGCATCTCGCCCCATGGTATGGCAACCTCAATCTTTAAATTTGTTCAGTGAATTAATGGTTAAAGCCAATTTGCGGGTGCAACTATTGGGCAAAACTTGGGAGTATGCTTCGATGGATCGGAAATTGTTGTCCATGCTTCTATGCGGCGCATTGTGCGCGCCAGTGTTCGCGGAAGACTTTTACATCTATCCGTTTCTCCAAAATGTGACTCCCGACGGAGTGACGGTCATTTATCAGACGACGGAGAACGGGCAGGGCGTCGTCGAATATGGGGTCGAGGGTACATTCGATCAGAAGGCGACTAGCGAACCGGACCAACTCATTCGCAAGGTGCGGATTACGGGTCTTCAACCCGACACCGCGTACAACTACCGGGTGCGCGCGGGCGGCGAGGAGCGGGTGCGGACGTTCCGGACAGCACCGTTGCCGAGCGCGGGCCGCGAAGTGACGTTCGCAGTTTTCGGCGACACGCGCCGCTGGGACAATCGGGTCGCGGAGACGAAGTTTATAGACCACTTGATGCAGTGGAAACCGGAGTTCTTTCTCATTAACGGCGATTTGGTGGTGAAGGGACACGATTACTCCCTGTGGAAACCGCATTTTGATCGGTTTGACGCGATTGGCGGTACGCACATGCTGTTAACGGCCCGGGGCAATCATGAGGGTTCGATGATCTCGGACAAGGAGAACGACTGGTTTGGTCATTATCACGACCTGCCCAACGGCGAGCCGTATTCAAACTTCACGTGGGGCAATGTCCATATCGTCGCGCTTGCATGGGAGCAGACGAGCGTGCCCGCGCTGATCGGTACGACCGCGGACTGGCTGGACAAACATCTTGCCGAAACCAAGTCGCCGTATACCTTCGTTGCCCAGCATTTCCCCATCTATTGCACGGGCTACCACGGGCCAAATGACAACCGCAAACAGCCCGGCCAAGACATGTCATACTTTCATAAAGTGCTCGATAAACACAGTGTCACCGGCCACATGTCCGGCCACACGCACATTTACGAGCGCCATTATCCCGTGCGTGACGGCAAACGCGACGACCGCAACGGCGTGCATTATGTCGTGAACGGCGGGGACATCAACGCGAACTACCCCGAATGGTGGACGGCGTATTCTGACAACGGCAGCGGCTATTCAAAACCGACGTATACGGTGTATCAATGCAAGAAAGACCGGATGGACGTGCGCACGTTTGCATGGTCCGAAGAGCGTAAACAGTTCGAGCAGATTGATCGGGACATTGCGTGGAAGGACGAGGCCGTCCCGAAGGCCGTGCTTGCCTCGCTGGACACGCTGAGCGGCACCGAACGCCTTGACGCGATCCAACAGCTTGGCGCGATGCTGTATGCGCCGGCGATTCCGAAACTCACGGAAATTCTCAACAATAGTGAAATGGCCGATGCGCAGGCCTGTGCGTGGGCCATCAGCATGATCGGCGCCGAGGAATCAATCATGGTCCTGAAACCGTATCTCGATGACGAAGACCCGGAACTGCGGTATCAGGCCGCGCGCGCCTGGGAAGTTGCCATGCCGGAGTCGCTTGCGGACGAAGCCGCAAAGCGCGCGCTGGACAATTCGCAGGACCCGCGCGTACGCGTGAAGCTCATCGGCGCATTGCAACAACATGCCCCGGCAAAGGTGACGCGCGATACCACGCTTAAAATTATCGCTTCGGATGCGCCGGTCGAAGTGCGGCAACGCGCGGCGTACGCGCTCACCCGCGCGACCGGCACGAAGGATATACGGAAGCTGTTGCAGGCCATTGCAAACGAACCAGACGTGTACGTCGCGTCGCGGCTTGCTTTCACGCTGAACAAATTGACCGGCGCGCCGCAAAATATCGAAGCAGTCGGCAAGGCCAAACCGGGCGAGCGCGACGATTTTCTGGACAAATGGCGGAATGCGCCGAGGCAAAAAGCCGCTTCCAATTAGCCGATTCATCAGTGCTGGGGCCATCGTCCTTCGTGTCGGTGGCCCGGTTATTTTGTTTCCGGCGAAAACATCATCGAAATCATAGTGTTGTCTGTTGTGACAAACTATTTAGCAGAAGTGCTTTATAGCTGAATTGCACCTAGCGATGAAAAATGACGGCATCAAAGCCATAACTAATTATGTTGCAGTGTATTATAACTTAAATTGTCTGCTTGGCACACCGTTTGTTTATATGTTGACATGGCCGCCGTAAACGAGGCCGGTAACAAGGAGAACAGACGATGGTCAAGCAGAGCGCACACCTGGCAGCGGCGATGGGACTTCTCTTTTTCGCGAGCACCGCCGGCGCCTTGACCGCTCCGTTTGGGTTCTCCGGAATTCACGTCGATGCGATCACTATTGCGCCGGAGCCGACCTCGATGCTCTTGCTTGGCATGGGCCTGGCCGCGTTCATGGTCCGCAAACTGGTCGCGGTTCGCATCGAGAAGTAAGCATCGAGCTACGCCTCTATCCCATAGCGAGACGACAATCGGATAGCGCGCGGTCTGGCGGGACACCAGACGCGCGCTATTCGAGCATTTGTTCGGCTGTTTCGCGCTGCGGAGGTTCCAACTCCCGGTGCCGGTTAAGTATGCGGGCGCAGGTGTTCCAGCGGAGGATGGCTTCGTCGTTGCCGGCCGGTTTGATGGCCTCAGCCGTTTCGTAGTGCTCCATCGCGCGCACGAACCACTCGTGTGCCGAAAACCGGTCGCCCATGCCGCCGCGGTTGAAGTGGGCCTTGGCGCGGCGTTCGCAGATTACGCCATGGAAATACGCGCGGGCGTATTCGTCTTGCAATCGTCCGAGTACGCGGGTGGCTTCCGAAATCGCCGCGGGGTTCATATGGGAATCGAACTGGTCGGTTAAGGCGAGTAACAGCACGACAAGGACTTTCTGGTTGCCGGGATCGACTTCGAGGATGTCGAGGCAAATACTTTCAGCTTCGACTGGCTCGTTCAATAATCGGTAACGCTCGGCGCGCTCGATCGCTTTCGGGACAGACTCCGCGGAAATGGGTTTGACGTCGAACATGCAGCCTCCTTTACAAAAGCTTCACGGCCATCCGTTGCTCCCGGTTTCCCTGCCGGGCGGGCTTACGTCGCGCCAATTTTGGACGATACGTACCGCCACAGCCGCACCAGGGGATCGTAGTAACGGTCCACGACGCGTTCTTTCAATGGGATGATGCCGTTGTCGGTAATGGTAATGTGTTCGGGACAAACTTTCGTGCAGCATTTGGTAATGTTGCAATAGCCGATGCCGTGCGCGTTGCGCAGGTCTTCCACACGGTCTTCAACATCGAGCGGGTGCATTTCCAGCGCGGCGGCATAGATGAGAAAACGCGGGCCAACGAACTCGTTGTGCAAATGATGATCGCGTAAAACGTGGCACACGTCCTGGCACAGAAAGCACTCGATGCACTTGCGGAATTCCTGCACGCGATCGACGTCTTCCTGCTGCATGCGCCAGGTGCCGTCCGGCGCGTCGGGCTTGCGCGGTTTGAACGGCTTGATCTTTTTCTTCACCTCGTAGTTCCAGGAGACATCGGTGACGAGGTCTCTGAGAATGGGAAACGCCCTCATGGGTTCAACGGTGATCGGTTTGTCGAGCGGGAGATCGCTCATCCGTGTCATGCACATGAGCCGCGGCTTTCCGTTCACCTCCGCCGAGCACGACCCACATTTTCCGGCCTTGCAGTTCCACCGCACGGCGAGATCATTCGCCTGCTCCGCCTGGATATTATGCACCGCGTCCAACACCACCATACCTTCGGTAATTTCAGTGGTGTAGTCCTGCAACTTCCCACCCTGCGCGTCACCGCGCCAAATGCGAAACGTGGTTCTGGACATAGGCCGCTCTCCCTTGCTTGGCCTAAAGACGCTTATACTTATGTCGAAGGTACCGACTTGACAGTACCGAATTGCGCGAAATGCCGATCAAACGCGAATGCGAGCTCGATACCGTTTTTTTCTATCAGGACTTTGCTGGTACAATCCGTAAAGCTCCATGCTTTATCCTTGAACTGCTGAAATACTTCCCATGCATCCAGAATGTCTTCTTCCTCTACCTGCACAATTCTGGCGAGTTCCTGGCCGAAAAAAAGCTTTCCCATTTCGATGGCGTATCGATCCTCGCTTCGCGACCTGAGGAGCGTTAGCGTCTCGTCAATAATGTAGTCGCTTGTGACCAGTAACTCGCGATTCGCATTCAACCATGTTACGGCAATTAAATGGTCGGCATCGTCCGGCACGATGCTCGCGAACCATGCGCTGGTATCGACGAAAATCAAGCACCGTGTCCTTCCCCATACAGCACCTGGTCGTGGTCTCTCCCAGAGAAGCCTCCTGGCCCCTCAAGAGGCAAACTTGCAATCTCTGCCAGCAGTTGGGCGGCACGGCGCGGATCTGGCGCTTGTACGTGTTGCTCAAGCAGCACGCGAACGTGTGTGCCTTCCTTTAATCGTATTGGCCGCGTGGGCTTGAAAACGCCACCCTCATATATCGCATCAATTGTCATCAGATAGCCCTCTTACACACACATTGGAGTCTTGACATCACCCTATCACACATGTCGCGAGCTGGCCACCGTCGTCACTTCATCTCTTCGATGATTTGCTTGTGTTCCGCCGTCGGCTCAATTCTAGGGAGTTGCTTAAAGGTCATGTCCCCATCCGGACCTTTTCGCAGAATGATATTCAACTTTCCGAAGTCCTCCGCCTTATCTGGATAGTCCTCGCGAAAATGCGCGCCGCGGCTTTCTTTCCGCTCGATCCCTGCCAGAGTGATGGCTTCGGAAACGACGAGCAAATTATCCAAATCCAGCGCGGTGTGCCAGCCAGGGTTATACTCGCGATTGCCGATGGCGACAACATTTCGCGCGCGTTCCCGCAACGCGCGGATGCCCTCCAGCGCTCGCCGCATTTCACCGTCGTTGCGCACAATGCCGACAAGGTCCTGCATCATTTCCTGCAATGCGAATTGGATTTGGTAAGGCCCTTCGCCGTTCGGCGAATGGGACTGCCGTTCGAGCGGCGCGAGAGCGCACTTCGCCGCGGCATCGACCTGTTGTTCATCCAACGCGACCGTGTTGTGTTCTTTCGCAAACGTCGCGGCGTACCCGCCCGCCCGCATTCCGAACACCAACAGATCGGAAAGCGAATTTCCGCCGAGCCGGTTCGCGCCATGCAGGCCAGCGCCGCACTCGCCCGCGGCAAAGAGTCCGGGCACGCAGGACATCTGCGAATCCGCCTCGACGCGAATGCCGCCCATTGCGTAGTGCGTCGTCGGGCCGACTTCCATCGGTTCCTGCGTGATGTCTATTCCCGCGAGTTCTTTGAACTGATGGTACATGCTCGGCAATTTCTTTTTGATGTATTCCGCGCCTTTGGGCACGCGCTCCTTGATCCACGCGATATCCAAAAACACGCCACCATGCGGGCTGCCGCGTCCTTCCCGAATCTCGCGCATGATACACCGTGCGACGTGATCGCGCGTAAGCAATTCCGGCGGACGCCGCGCATTGCGATCACCCTGCGTGTAGCGCCAGCCCTCTTCTTCGTTGTCAGCGGTCTGGTTTTTGTAAAGCTCGGGGATATCGTTGAACATAAAGCGCTT
Organism: Candidatus Hydrogenedentota bacterium; assembly: GCA_034408725.1. Classification (GTDB taxonomy): domain Bacteria; phylum Hydrogenedentota; class Hydrogenedentia; order Hydrogenedentales; family SLHB01; genus JABWCD01. Next base: position 17,143 of record JAWXCN010000007.1, on the reverse strand, counting down.
GCCCTGGCTGTTGCGCAACACACCGCCTTCCCCGCGCACGCCCTCGGTCACCAGAATGCCGCGAACGCTCGGCGGCCAGACCATTCCCGTCGGATGAAATTGAACAAACTCCATGTCGAGCAGCTCTGCGCCGGCATGATAGGCGAGGGCATGGCCATCGCCGGTGTATTCCCAACTGTTGCTCGTAATCTTGAATGCGCGGCCAAATCCGCCGGTGGCGATGACGACGGCTTTTGCCTTGAACACCATGAACCGTCCGCGCTCGCGTTCATAACAAAACGCGCCGGATACGCGGTCACCATCTTTCAAGAGGGTGACTACCGTGCATTCCATGTGAAACTCGATGCCGCGATGAATGCCGTGGTCCTGCAAGGTTCGAATCATCTCGAGGCCGGTGCGATCACCGACGTGCGCGAGACGCGGATACTTGTGGCCGCCGAAGTTGCGCTGAAGGATGCGCCCGTCCTGCGTGCGATCGAATAGCGCGCCCCAAGCCTCGAGTTCGCGCACGCGGTCCGGCGCTTCCTTCGCGTGCAGCTCCGCCATGCGAGGATTGTTCAGATACTGTCCGCCGCGCATGGTGTCGGCAAAATGCACGCGCCAACTGTCGCGCTCATCCACATTCGCCATCGCCGCGGCGACCCCGCCTTCTGCCAGGACTGTGTGGGCCTTGCCGAGCAACGATTTGCAGATAACGCCGACCTTGACGCCCGCGGCCGACGCCTCGATCGCAGCGCGCAACCCCGCCCCCCCCCGCGCCAATGACGAGCACGTCGTAGTCGAACGATTTGTACTCCGTCATTAGAAAATTCTCCAATCAATTATCACGCCCATGGCGCAAAGCCGCACGTACACGTCCGACAACGCGACCCAGACGAGGCTGACCCACGCCCATTGCATGTGCCGGCGGTTTAATGCGTTCACGCAACCATAGCAGGCCTTCTTGAGCGGGAGCATGCGTGACAGCACGTCGGCGTGACCGCCGATCTGGTGGCGCGCGCAGTGGCATCCGAAGGTATAGCATCCCAACAATACCGCGTTGAGCATAAGTACGATAGTGCCAACGCCGATTCCGAAGTGTTCCGCGCCGTCCGCGCCGCGAAACCACATTGCGCAGTACGCGTCGTACGCGAGAATGACCACGAGCAACGCGGCCGGATAAAAGAAATACCGGTGAATGTTTTGAAATATAAGCGGCAGCTTGTGTTCGCCACGGTACCCCTTACGTGGTTCGCCTACGGCGCACGACGGCGGATCAGCCCAAAAGGATTTGTAATATGCGCCGCGATAGTAATAGCAGGTGAACCGCATGCCCGCCGGAAAAATTAGAATCAGGAAGGCCGGCGAAAACGGCAGCCACAGCGGCCACCAGCCCGGCTGCTCCGCGCCAAACCATCGCGGTTCGTTGGGCTGGCCGAAAAGCAGCGGCGAATAAAACGGCGAGAGGTAGTGCGCGCCGCCCCCATCGTAGAAATAATTTACGCCCTGAAGCGCGGCCCAAGTAGTGTAGACGATGAAGGCGGAAAGGCCGATAAAAACTACGAGCGGCTGAACCCACCACGCATCGGTGCGCGACGTCCCGCCAAAGCCGCGCTTCGGTAGCAAATCAGTGTACGCCATCAGAACAAGCTCCCCCGTTTGGAAAACTTCGGGAACAGATCGAAAACGCCTCAAACCAACGCCGTTAAAAAAAACGGAAAGAGCCCTTGCCGCTCCACCGCAACTACAACTCGCGAGCGGCCATTCAACCGGACTGACCTTGGCGTTGTCAACGCCGACAGTGGTGAGTGATCATCGCTGGGTTGCACGCCATGTTTATGCTTCTCGCGTGGCACTCGTCGACACCATTTGATAATATAGCGCCAAAATGGCAGTTACTTCAAGCCCTAAATTCAATAAACTCGCGAATCAGACTGCCAATTGGGCAGATACTGGACAAAAAATAAAATGTATCAGTCTGTGTAAATATCCAGTATCAAGTAACTTGTAAAATGTCTTGCATTGCGGTACGCGAGTTGCTAAACTTGGTGAATTCCACACCGCCGACCTTTGGATTCGGTGCGAATTCACGAGGTTCTGAATTGTCAAAATGGCGCTTCTGGTGTGAGAAGAAATTTGGCGGTTGAAAATCCGGGCAGTTCTGCCCGAAAAACCTAGGAGGACAGGTTCCATGAAAGTTCGTCCGTTGGCAGATCGGATTCTCGTAAAGCGCGAGGAACCCAGCGAGACCGTCCGTGGCGGGATTATTATTCCGGACACGGCGAAGGAAAAGCCGCAGGAAGGCAAAGTGGTCGCCGTTGGCCCGGGCCGGTTAGACGACGACGGCAAGCGCGTGCCGCTCGAGGTGAAGAAGGGTGACCGCATCCTGATGGGCAAGTATTCAGGCACGGAAGTGAAGATCGACGGTGATGAGCACATCATCATGCGTGAAGACGACGTGCTGGCGATTATCGAATCCTAAACGGGATACAAACTGAACAATCCAATTGTGCGCGCATCGAGCGCGCGATTGAGGAGAGGAGATTATGAGCGCAAAGCAACTCGAGTTCGGCGAAGACGCGCGCCGCCACGTGCTCGCCGGCGTAGTGAAATTGAGCAGGGCCGTGAAGGCCACGCTTGGTCCGAAGGGCCGCAATGTCGTTCTCGACAAAAAATGGGGCGCCCCCACGGTGACCAAGGACGGCGTAACCGTCGCCAAGGAAATCGAGCTGGAAGACAAGTATGAGAACATGGGCGCGCAGATGGTGAAGGAAGTCGCGTCCAAGACGTCAGACGTCGCGGGTGACGGTACAACCACCGCCACCGTGTTGGCCGAAGCCATCTACCGCGAAGGGCTGCGCAATATCACAGCGGGCGCGAACCCGATGGCGGTGAAGCGCGGCATCGACAAGGCGGTGGACGCGGTAGTCGAAGCGTTGGCCAAGATGAGCAAGAAGGTGAAAGACGACAACGAAGTCATTCGCCAGGTTGCAACGATCTCCGCAAACAGCGACGCCGAGATTGGCAAAATCATTGCCGAGGCGATGCAGAAGGTTGGCAACGACGGCACGATTACAGTTGAAGAGGCCAAGGGCATCGAGACCACGCTCGAAGTCGTCGAAGGCATGCAGTTTGACAAGGGTTACTTGTCGCCGTATTTCGTGACGGACAACGAGTCGATGGAAGTCGTGCTCGAAAATGCTTACATCCTGATCAACGAGAAAAAGGTTTCGTCGTTGAAGGACCTGCTGCCGTTGCTCGAACAGATCGCGAAGAGCGGCAAGCCGCTGTTGATCATCGCCGAAGACGTCGAGGGTGAAGCCCTCGCGACGCTGGTGGTGAACAAAATCCGCGGCACGTTCCAGGCATGCGCCGTGAAAGCGCCCGGCTTCGGCGACCGCCGCAAGTCGATGTTGCAGGATATCGCGGTATTGACCGGCGGTCTTGCAATCACCGAAGACCTTGGGCGCACGCTCGAGAGCATTTCGTTGGCCGACCTTGGCCGCGCGAAGCGCGTTGTGGTGGACAAGGACAACGCGACCATCGTTGAAGGCGCGGGTTCGAGTTCGGAGATCATGGGCCGCATCAACTTGATCCGGCGCCAGATTGACGAAACTACCTCGGATTACGACCGCGAGAAGTTGCAGGAGCGTCTTGCGAAGCTTGCCGGTGGTGTTGCGGTAGTGAATGTGGGGGCGGCGACCGAGATCGAGATGAAGGAAAAGAAGGCGCGCGTGGAAGATGCATTGCACGCGACCCGCGCAGCCGTCGAAGAAGGCATCGTGGCCGGCGGCGGAACCGCGCTGCTGCGTTGCCAGGACGTGATCGACAAAATCGACCTCATTGGCGACGAGTTGGTCGGTGCGCGCATCGTGCATCGCGCGCTCGAAGAACCGTTGCGCCAGCTTGCGTCCAACGCCGGCGATGAAGGCGCGATGGTCGTGCAGAACGTCAGGGCGAAAAAGGGCAACGTCGGGTACAACGCCGACAGCGGCGAATACGAAGACATGCTCAAGGCCGGCGTCATCGACCCGACCAAGGTGACACGCACGGCGCTTCAGAACGCAGGCAGTATCGCGGGTCTGTTGCTGACCACCGAAGTGCTTATCGCCGAGTTGCCGCAGGACGACAAGCCTTCCGGCGGCGGCGATCCGCACGGCGGCATGGGCGGCGGCGGAATGTACTAGGCCCGCCCTCTATTTGAACTGAACAGGCGCGGCCCCGAATGCAAATTTGGGGCCGCGTTGTTTTATATTCATAACCTCTCCCAGGATAATGTCGTACTCACTGCGCTCCAAATAGACTTTGTTGTACATTGGGATGATGAAAATGTGTGAGAATCATGTTGGACGAGGCGGCATCGTTGTTTCTCAACGGCGACCCGGAGCCAGCCAGACTCATTCTACGAGAATTGGTCAATGGCACGATTGGGTTCGAGCGTCTTGGAAACGTTACGTCACGGCCAAGCAAGAGTTTGCATAGGATGTTGTCGTCGTCTGGAAACATCAATATGGAGAATCTTGCGGCTATTTTTGGCGCGATGCGCAAGAAATTTGGCGCCGGAACAAAAGCGCGCTCGGTTTCGCGTGAATTAAGGGAAAAGAAAATGTCAGACGCGGAAGATATCAAAAAGATGATTCAATCCGCGTTTGCGCACGTCGAGTATCCCGGTGATTGGTGCTTGATTGGCATTGACCGGGGTTACGAACCGTCTCTCGTCGAAGCAGCATTCAAGGGCAAGACAGATTGGTCCGAATTGGATGCCGCATTTCTTGACATAGTGCCAGACGGTCTCGCGACTGCATTGTGTTTTTTCTCCGATGAAGCCTTGCATTTCTATCTACCGGCATATCTCATCGCGGATTGTGACGGTTTGCTCGACCGTACCGACGTATTGTTTCACCTTACGCATGGGCTTGATGACAAGTCGCGATCCACGCTGGCCAATCAGCGAAGATACGGACAACGCACATGGTCGGACATCAAGCGATATACGTGGTCGGTGCTAAACAAGGCGGAATGCACTGCCATAGTGGCGTACTTGCGATTTAAACAAAACTCAGCGGATTTGGTCGATTTCGAACGAGAACACATTCAGCAGGCCCTCCATAATTACTGGAACTCGCGCATTGAGTGAGCTGAATTAGTTGGCGGAATTCTCTTCGAACTGCTCCACAGCTTCCTCGGCTTCTTCCACGTCCTCCCGCAACTGCGTTAGACTGAGACCTTCGCGGTGGAGCGCGTACGCGCCAAAGACAATAATCGGGATCATGTTGGCGACGTGGGTGATGAGCGCGAGCGCGAGACAATCCGACAGGGCGGCGTCTGGGATGGTCATGAGCATGCCGACGACGATGGGCAGGTGGAACTGGCCCATCATCCCGGGCACGCCTGGGGCGCTGATTGCGAATGCCAGCAGTATCTGCGCGATGAACGGCGCGTACCACGGCCAGTCGAGGTCAAATGCCTCGAACATGCACGCGTACACGATGAGAAAGCATCCCCACGTGGCGAGCGAGTAGGCGATGGACTTCGCCATGTCGCCGAGGTCGCGGAATACGTGGAGGCCTTCTGCGAATTGTTCGACCATATGGGATGCCCACACCGCGAGTTTCTTTGAAACCAATCCGGCAATCGCGTTTGTAATGCGCAACATCAAGTTTTTGTTGATATAGATCATTACAAGGCCGACGAGAATTACGATCAAGAAAATCGCGGAACCCTGGCCGCCGGTAGTAATAATTGTTTTTGAAATCGTGTACGGTTCGGCCAGTCCGAAAGTGCCGGCGGGCAGGACAATGTCGTTTTCCGGCCGGAACGCGACCACACCCACCAACATCACCACAAGCAAGCCGATAAGATCATTCACGCGGTCAAGCGTATTGACCGCGAATGCTTTTCCGAAGGGCATGCGCGTGAGACGGCTTAGCACGAGCGGCCGCACCAGTTCGCCTAGCCGGAAACCAATCGTGAAGTTCACCAGAAATGCGAGCTGGGTGGCATTGAACATCGCGCGGAACGACGCGGGATGCACCGCGCGGACGACATATTTCCAGCGTTGAATGCGCAGGAAGAAACTGAGCCAGATGGGAATCTGCGCGACGATCAGCCAGCCCCAGTGCATTTTGTTCATGGACTCGCGCAGTTCAGTCCACGATACACCCCTCAACAAAAGCCACATGAGCGCGATGGCGATAAGAATGCCAATGATAATCTGGATTGCGCGTTTCACACGAAGCCCTCAAAGATGGTAATGAGCGCACAATATAGCATGATCGAGGGATGGGACGTCGTCATGGACGGACACGGACGGACATGGACGGACACGGACGGACACGGACCGACATGGACACGTCGAAGCCTCTAGTCACTCGCGGGTGTTGCCGTTATCATGCGCGTTGCGGCATGATGCGCGCATGCCGAATTCCATTTCACTAGCGGTGCTGCTTTCCGGTTCCGGTTCCACATTGCAGAACCTGATTGATCGCATTGCCGACGGTTCGTTGAACGCGCGGATCGCGTGCGTGATTGCGTCGCGCGCGGATGCGTATGGACTTGAACGCGCGCGCAAACAAGGCATTCAGGGTGTGCTGATTGAGCGTACGCGCTACGAGGATACGCCCGCGTTCAGTTATGCCGTGTGGGACGAGATTCGCGCGGAACGCGCGGACCTCGTCGTAATGGCAGGATTCATGAGTTTGATCGAGATTCCGCCCGATTACGAAAACCGCGTGGTGAATGTCCATCCCGGATTGATTCCTGCGTTTTGCGGCAAGGGCATGTTTGGCCATCATGTTCATGAGGCGGTGATTGCGTACGGCGCAAAGGTCAGCGGATGTACCGTACACTTCGCAAACGCACGCTATGACGAGGGGCCAATTATTATGCAGGGGGTCGTGCCAGTGTACGACGACGACACGCCGGAATCGCTTGCCGAGCGCGTGCAGGCGAAAGAGCGTGAAATCTATCCAAAAGCCATTCAGTTGATCGCCGAAGGCCGGGTGCAGGTTAAAGGCCGGCGAGTTCGAATCGAGGGATGGAACAAACCGTGAGTGGCGATGGACTACGGGGCCGGAGACGGCGCGAGGAAAGGACGGTCTTCCGAAACGGTGAAGGTTTCGTCAGGGTGTAATGGCGCGTTCGCGCCAAACGCCCTGTTCAGGGTTGTGCCGAACACATTCACAAGGCTGAGATCATCCCGAAATTGGGTTGATGGGTCCGTGGACGGCGTTGGAAAGCGGGCCATCAATAACGTATCGAAGCGCTCGGCCGCCGTGTCGGGCTGGCCATCCAGCGAGGGCGGCGCGCCCCGGCTCGAAAGAATCAGGACTACTACCGGCCGTTTGGACGTGTCGATAATCTTTCCGGCCGTTTCGATCAATTTCTTATTGACGAAATGCACCTGGTCGAGGTATGCCGCGCGGTATTCCGATTCCCGGCCGCGGAACGCAGTATCGTTCGCAAGCGATCCAGGGCCAAAAGGTTGCGCGCGGCCGCCGTCCCGCGTGAAGAGATAGGGCGGCTCAGGCACGAGCATCGGCGCATAAATGAGGCGGGGACGCTCGACTTGCTCCTGCGCCAGGCGGGGCATCTCGTCGAACATGTATAGAATGCGCGCGCGCCGGAACGCGTAACGCCAATAGGCGGGATTGTCGTATCGCCAATAGTAATAGGCCTGGAAGATGCGCGATGCGACGGTGCGGTCGATCAGCACCATCTCGAATTCTCCAAACGCGCCCGGAGGTGTGAGTCGCGTCACCTCGCTGCTGCGTGGTTCGAGAGATTCGAGGCCCGGTGAAAACACCTTCACTTCGTAACCGCGGTCCCGCACAATCGAGAAAAGCCTGTTGTTATGGTAGAGCGCAAACACGTGCTGCATGCCCGCATGCTCCCGTTCCTGATCCGAATCTATCAGCGCCGGCAAATAGTCCATGTTCAAAAGCGAGGCAAGGGACAATTCGGCCTGGGGATAGTTTGCCCGGCTTTGATCGGCGATCTCGAAGCCCAGTTTTTTCATGGATTCTTCGAATGCCTGGTTGTTATAGGCGTATGCCGATCGCAACACGTCGCTTCGGGCATATCCATCCAGCGCGAACACGTAGATGTCTGGGAAAACAGCGGAAGATGCAGGTTGCGCAACTGCCAGCGGTTTGGGAACGATTTCGGGTTGCTCCGCACGGTTGAAGAGTAATACAGCGCCGTACAGCGCGAGCAGGATGAGCGCAAACCAGTTCATCGAGCGGGTCGCGACATTCAGGTCGCCGTTGTACCGCCACACAATACATACGCTGACAATGATCGCGGCGAGATACGCGGTGATAAGCCATCCCGCGCGCCGGCCAAAGATGGGCGCGAGCAAAAGCATCGCCACAAGAAAAGCCGCCAGGACTGCGGTGGTGGTTGTTAAGAGGGTGGCCCGGAGGGCTTTCGGGTCGTTGCCATTGCGAAATGCAACGAAACCGATGAGCGCAAGCGCCGCCATGCCGGACAAAGCGTAGAACACGCCGCGTGGCGTCGTGCCGAGAAGCGGGATTATCGCGCGGATACTGTCTTCAAGCACACCCCACAACACAAAGAGAGGCACGATGACAGTCGAAGCAAGCAGTCCCCCATGATACCGGTTGCGCCGTAGCGCGGAGAACAACGCCCACAACGCAATTGAAACGATCAGCAGCGCCGCGGCGGGGCGCACCACGGCGTTAAACGTCAGCAAGCCCGCATTCTGTGCGTACAAGCCGCAAAGCGGAATGAGAGCGAGCAACATTGGATGAAACACCCGCACTGGCCGGAGGGCTTTGAGGGCGCGCTCTCCGCGGCTTGTTTCCGTTGACATTGCCCCTTCCGCAATTTGGCCGGATTGACTCAAGATTTTACATAGCTCCGAAATTGCTTATAACATAATTGGCAGGTAATTGGCGATAACCAAAGAGGCGATCCGGACGTCAAATGCATCAAAACAACACAACATATTGAAGTCTAACGAGCGCCGGTACAGCATATTGACCTTTTGGCTCGCTGCTGCTATGCTAGGGTCTACTTTCAACCCTACGAAATCCAGCATCTACGTGAATTCTAAGGGGTTCGATAATGACAGGGCACAGTATACAGGGGTGGCAGGAATGATTCTACCCCCGCCATATTGCTGCATCCGGTCTGATACAGCTCGCTTAACCAATTGTGGCGGCGACGTTTACGTCTCCCTTTCCCCCGCGCTTTACAAACCGTTGATGTGTTTCTATAATCGCGGTTTCGCGGAGGGGTTACCCGGCAGCGATACAGGGTCTGTAGATCAGCGCCGCTTCATAGACGTAACCTACTCTCTCAATACTACTTAACGCCATCTAATGGCATCGGACACTATCGCATGGAATTCGTCGAACCCAAAGTTTTTCTCGTTGGTGAGACGCGAATCGTCGAAGATGGTTTGAAAGCATATCTTGAACACGTGGGCGCGCCGAACTGGACTACCGACGCGCCATCCGATTCGGAACGCTTGTGCGAGGTATATGGCCGGTTATGTTACCGATCGTTCGAGCCGGGCTTGAATCCCAATGTCACACGCGTGCGCAAGGGAAATGACGTCTACCTCGGCCATGTGCTCGAAGTAGGCCACGGCAGCGTCATCGAACACGCCGTGCTGAACTTTGTGTTCGCCGATGTAAGCCGCGTGTTTACGCATGAGTTGGTGCGCCATCGCGCGGGCACTGCGATTTCGCAGGAGTCGCTCCGGTTCGTGCGGCTTGATAAATTGTCCGCATACCTGCCGACGCACATTCGCGAGAACGAAGAGGGCATGGAGATTTTCGGAAAGACGATTCAGCACCTCGAGGAGGTGCAGGCGTCGCTCGCGAAGCTGTATGCAATAGACGATGAAAAGAAATTCGACGTGAAGAAAAAACTCACCTCGGCTTTTCGCCGTATCGCGCCCGATGGGGTGGCGACGTCGATCGGGTGGTCGTGCAATTTCCGCGCATTGCGGCACGTTATCGAAATGCGGACCGCGCCGGACGCCGAAGAAGAGCTTCGTGTCGTGTTCGGGAAGGTGTACGATGTTATCAAGGATCGGTACACAAGCCTGTTCGGCGATTACGAGGTCGAGATGGCCGATGGGTTGCCGTGGGTGAGAACGAAGCATCGGAAGGTATGATGCGCTCGACGCTTTCGGGAGTGTGCGTTACCAGGCCGGAGCTTTGGGAACGAGTGTCGTAGACGAGAATTGAGGTGATGCGCGATGTTGTTTGATGCACGAGAACGGTTCACGCTGGAAGACGAGTTCATCGAGCAGTATCGCGGCAAGCAACCCAAGTGGGGTCCGCTGGGATACGTCACCTTCAAGCGCACGTATGCGCGCGTCGTGCCCGGAAAGGCGGGCGCACGGAAGAGTATTGGGAAACCGTCCGGCGCGTTGTCGAAGGGTGTTACACCATCCAGCGCAATCACTGCCGCGTGTTGAGGCTCCCTTGGAACGCCCAAAAAGCGCAGCGGTCCGCGCAGGAAATGTACAACCTGATGTGGGAGTTCCGGTTTCTTCCGCCCGGCCGCGGGCTGTGGATGATGGGCACCGATTATATCTACGAGCGCGGATCGGCCGCGCTGAACAATTGCGCATTCGTATCGACGGAAGAAATTAGTTTCAACTTTTCCGAGCCGTTCTGCTTTCTCATGGATATGTCCATGCTCGGCGTAGGCGTCGCCTTTGACACGAAGGGCGCCGGCACCGTCATGGTCCACGATCCACGCATCGGCGAGCACACCCATGTCGTAGAGGACTCGAAAGAAGGCTGGGTCGAGTTGGTCCGCGACGTGCTGGAATCGTATGCGGGCCGCGGCAAACGCCCCGCGAACATTGACTATTCGCAGATTCGGCCGACTGGCGCGGCCATTCGGACCTTCGGCGGAATCGCCCCCGGCCCTGGACCTCTCATCGAATGCATTAAAAATATCGATGACGTCTTGAGCGCGCGCGTGAGCGAGCGGATTTCGTCCGCGGACATCACGGACCTTATGAATGTCATTGGCAAGTGCGTAGTATCGGGTGGCGTGCGGCGCACCGCCGAGCTTGCGCTCGGCAGCGCGGACGACAGCGAATATTTGCAATTGAAGGACCCGGACAAGCACCGCGAAAAGTTATTGGCGTGGCGCTGGGCATCGAACAACAGCATCACCGCGTCAATCGGCATGGACTACACGAAGGTCGGCGAGCAGACTGCGAAGAATGGCGAGCCGGGTTATTTCTGGCTCGAGAATGCGAAAGCATACGGGCGGCTCAAAGACGGCGCCAATTGGCTTGATGCCAAGGTGTCTGGCACCAATCCCTGCGCGGAACAGAGCCTGGAATCCTACGAAATCTGCAACCTGGTTGAAACGTTTCCCTCCTTGCACGAAAGCTATGAAGACTATAAGCGCACGCTGAAATACGCGTACCTCTACGCGAAAACAGTGACGTTGGTGCCGACGCACAGCGAGCGCACCAACGCTATCATGCTGCGCAACCGGCGCATCGGGTTGTCGCAATCCGGGATTGTGCAGGCTTTCGAGAAGCACGGGCGCCGCACGCATTTCGAATGGTGCGACCAAGGCTACAAATACATTTGCCAGCTCGACAGAATCTACGCGCAATGGCTGTGCATTCCGGAGAGCATCAAGAAGACCAGTGTGAAACCGAGCGGCACGGTGTCGTTGTTGCCTGGGGTGACGCCGGGGATTCACTATCCGCACTCGGAATTCTACTACCGCACGATCCGGCTCGACAGGACAAGCCCGCTGGTCGAAGCTATTCGTGGCGCGGGGTATCGCATCGAAGAATCGGTGTACGGCGACAATACGCTGGTCGTGTATTTCCCGGTGAAGCAGTCAAACTTCGAGCGGTCGAAAGAACACGTGTCAGTGTGGGAACAGGTCGAGAACGTCGCGCAGATGCAGTATTACTGGGCGGACAACCAAGTCAGCGCGACGATTACGTTCACACCGGAGGAGGCAAAAGACATTCCGAAGGTGCTCGAATTGTATGAGCCGAAATTGAAATCAATCAGTTTCCTGCCTTTGGTCGAGCACAATTATGCGCAGGCGCCGTATCAGGAAATCACGGAAGAGATGTATATCAACGCGACCGCGCGCATCCAAAAACTGGATTTTGCGAACCTGAACACGAAAGAAGCCGCAGACCTGTATTGCGACGGAGAGAAGTGCGAAGTGGTTTTGCCGACGGTGGAACCCGCAGTGGTGCCGCAGGAAGAGTTCGAGTTTTCGTTCGAGAAACCCGACAGCGGAAATGGCAAGCGGAAAAAGTCTGAAGAAGTCGGTGCGCCGGGGTAGGAAAAATTAACTCCCTTCTCCATGCACCCATTTGATTGCACTTTGCACAAGTTCGGTGGCGTCGTTCAGGCCCATTTTTTCCTTGATGTGTTCGCGGTAGGTCTCGATCGTCTTGACGCTGAGGCTAAGCTTCGCGGCAATCTGTCCGGTTTTCAGTCCCTGGCCAATGTGGCTATAGACTTCCAGTTCGCGGTCGCTGAGGCGCGATACGGACGATTCGCCGGCCGCGTCTGGACCATTTGCGAATTTGCGCATGATGCGCGCGGACAATTCATCGCTGAGATAAACATCGCCCGCCAAAACGCGCCGGATACCCGCGATGACTTTTGTTGGCGCTTCGCGTTTCATAATGTAGCCGTGGGCACCCGCGCGCAACGCGCGTTCGGCGTAAAGCGATTCTTCGTGCATCGATAACACCAGCACGCGCAAATTGCGTTGGCGCGCCTTCAAACTTTTGATCAGCACCAGCCCGTTCATATCGTCGAGCGATATATCGACGAGGGCGAGGTCCGGCTGCGCGGTGTCGGTGAGCACGATTGCCGCGGCGCCAGATTCCGCCTGGCCACAGACGGTCATATCCGATTCGCGGTTGATCAATTCCGCGAGTCCTTGCCGGACAATGGGGTGATCGTCAACCAGCATCACTTTGAACGCACGTTGCAAGTTTATTTCCCCTTCGTTCCGGGCGCGGTCAGTGAACAGGTGACGACGGTACCGGATGGACTGTCGCGGCGCACGTCGAGCGCGCCATCGATCATGCGCGCGCGATATTGCATGATACTCAGTCCCAATCCGCGCTGGCCATTTGTGGCCGGCGTGATGCCGACGCCGTCATCGGCGATACGCAGCCCGAGCGCATCCCCTTCTTCGCGCAACGCAATTTCGATGGTCGCGGGTTTTCCATGCCGGACGGCGTTGTTCAACGCCTCCTGTGCGATGCGGTAGAGATGCGTGGCCACCGAGTTATCATAGATCAGAATCGGTTCCTCGCACACGAAACGGCAGCGAATCTTGTACAACGCCTGGGTCTGCGCGGCCAATTCCTGCAACGCCGTCATCAGGCCGTCTGCTTCGAGATGCACGGGGTACAACCCGCGCGCGAGGCTGCGGGTCTGGTTAATTGCGTCTGACACCATTTCCACCACCGCTGCCGCAGTCGCCGCATCCGGCAGCCCCTTCGCCGCAAGGTCTTCCGCCAGCACCTGGCTTTTGAAGCCAATACCCGTGAGGTGCTGGCCCAGGCGGTCGTGCAGGTCCTGCCCGATGCGGATTTGTTCGCGCGCGCTGATTTCGAGCAGTTCGCGTTCGAGTTTCCGGCGGTCCGTTACATCCACGCCAATACCCCAGGATGCCCAGCCTGGAATCGGAAATCGCGCTGCGATGTTGAACCACGACACGGTGCGCACCGAACCGTCGCGGCAGGTGATGTGCCATTCCCAATCGCGGAAATCGTCGCCGCGCTCGTGCCATTCGCGCAGGAGGCGCGCGCGGTACGCCGCGTCGGGATAGAGCGTCTCGGTGGCGCGCGCATTGCCCACAATCTCGTCCGGGCGGTATCCGGTCACGCGCTCTGATTCGCGGTTCCACACGATGATGTTGCCGGGTTCATCGAACGCATTCATCATCACCGGCATATTCTGGACGACCAGGCGCAAGTGTTCTTCGCGCTCGCGGATAGCGCGCGCGGCTTCGTGACGTTCCGTTGCGTCGATCGCGGTGACAAGGAAGGATTCCTGGCCTTCAAACTCGATGCGCGTGCCCTGTACCTCGACCCACCGTTCCTCGCCGTGCTTATTCACGAAACGCGCCTCTGCGCCGCGAAAAAGTTCGTCTTGCGAAATTGTTTCAAGCACGCGGATGCCGGCATCCCGATCTTCGGGATGCAGGAAGGCCGTCCATTCCAACGCCTGCACCTCGTCGCGTGAATAGCCAGACAGGCGTTCCGCCGCCTGGTTGACGTATAGAAACCGGTGCGCGTCGACGATGGCGACCGCCGCGGGCAATTGGTCGGCGAGGGTGCGGAATTGCGCTTCCATCCGGTGCAACGCGGCTTCCGTGCGCTGGCGGCTGAGCGCGTTCGCGATCATCTGCGCGGCGGTTTCCAGTAGGCGCGTGTCTTCTTCGAGCCAGGTTTTCTTGTCGCGTTCAGTAGTTAGCGCGATGACGCCGAGCAGCTCCTTGCCGATGGCCAGCGGAACGGCCAGGACCGATTTCACGGACGAAGACCGCCACATTTCCTGATCGCTTGCCGCTTCCGGCGGAAGATCGTCAACGTCGGACACGTAGACCAATTGGAATTTTTTGTACATATCAAGCGACCACGGAAAGATGTCCATCGACACCACGGCGTATCGGTATTGTGTCGATTCGAGATCGGGCGCGCGCCACTCGTGCGTAAAATGCACATTGGAAGTATCATCAAATAACTGAAATACAACGCATCGGTCGACGCGCGTGAATTCACCGAGTTGGGCAAGCGCGGCAGTGATGGCGTCATCCAACTCATGTGCGGAAGAGTGGATAAACCGGGTGGACAGCCGGGTTACAAGGCGCTCGAACTCAAGCCGGTACGCCAGCGCCGCCTCCGCGCGCTGTTTGTCCTCGAGGAGTTCGCCTTGCAGTGACATTGCGGCCCCGGTTCGTAACTATCAAAAAGCGTCTAGTGAGAATAGCACAAGGCTATGGGGGGATCGCGACAGGGCAATCGCGCTTAATTGCGAAGTGACCTGCCCAGGAAATGGAAAGCGGCAGCTAACCGCTGCCGCACTCCAAGGCGCCTTGGACTGCGGCGTGTCAGGCCGCTTTCACTTCTGATACCCAAAATGCCTCAATAAATTCACTCGACGGCAGGGCAATCTCGCTCAATTGCCGGTTATTCGGATACAAGCGCGATTGCCTGGAAACGAGGCAGGCGCCTTAAGAATCAACCCATGTTTTAGTATGCCGCTTCCAGCGAACCCAAAAAGAGTCGCGTGTCGTAATCAATCGCGACCCCGTTCTCCGTTGCATGGCGGTCGAAAAGCGCGCGAAGGCCATCGGCAAACGCGGCGTAACCCGGCTCCCCTTCGGCGGGAACGTAGGAAGACGACATGGCGCGCCCGTACAGCCCATCCCAATCAAAACGCTGCTGGTTCTGAAACACGGTTTCGGTGAAACCCGCCGGGCCGAAGAACATCGAGAGCCGCGCCGCATCAATATTGCGATGATTGACTTTTTCGTAATCCGTGCCCAGTGTGCGCAACAGTTCATCATATTCCGCGAGAAAGGGTGTGGAATCGGTTTTACGGTCGTTCCAGATTAACGCGGCCTTTCCACCGGCGCGAAGAATGCGCAACCACTCGCGCCGCGTTTTGTCGGGATCAAACCAGTGAAAGGCCTGGGCCGCCACCACCAGGTCTACACTCGCGTCCGCGAGTGTCGTCAGTTCCGCGCTGCCATCCACGCTGACGAAATCCGGGTCATCCTGGAGCAGGCGTTCCGCCGTGTGTCGCATCGCGTCATTGGGTTCCACCGCAAATACGCGGCAGCCCCGGCCCAGCAGCGATTTGGAGAAAATCCCCGTACCCGAACCGATGTCCGCCACCGGCGTATCCGGACCAATCCCCGCGTGGAGCGCGAGATAGTCCAAAAGCGCCGCGGGGTAGCCGGGCCGATATTTGACGTAGTTATCGACACGGTTGGAGAATCGTTGCGTAACGTCCATAATTATATTTTAACGAACCGGAGTTCCCAATGCGCAACGCAGGCAGCATCGTGTTTGTCATCGTGGTCGGCGTGCTGCTGGCACTCGCCGGCGAAACGGTGTGGCGCGACACCACTTCGCGCGATGAGTCCGAGAACGACAGTTTTCCCAAATTCGGATTCATCGACAAGTCCGGCGCGTTTGTCATCGAACCGGAATTCGATCTGGCATACGATTTCTCCGAGGGTTTTGCGCCAGTCTCCGAGAATGGATACTTTGGTTTTTTGGACAAAAATGGAGACTTCCTCGTGCGTGGCGCGTATGAAGACGCGGCTTCTTTCTCGGAGGGACTGGCGCAGATCCAACTGAACAACCAGATTGGCTACATCGACACGAGCGGAAAACTGATCATACCCCCGTCGTTTTATCCGGCGGGCGCGTTCAACGAAGGGCTTGCGCCTGCCGCGCAGGACGGAAAGTACGGGTTCATAAATACGGAAGGCGATTTCGTCATTCCGCGAAAGTTCGATCATGCCACGCCGTTTAGCGAAGGGTTGGCGGGTGTCGTAATTGACGGGCAGGCGGGTTATATCGGCAAGACCGGCGAAGTGCTAATCCCACTTGCCTACGATTCCAGCGCGCCGTTTCAGGATGGCAGAGCCGCCGTGCGTGTCGGCGGCGAATGGTTCCATATCGACAAGCTTGGCAACCGTATTGATGAACCGCGGGGGGGCCAGGCAACGCAGAGACTCAGCGATGGATTGCGTCCCGTTCGCGAAGACCGTAAATGGGGTTTCGCGGATGCGGACGGCACGACGATTATTCCGGCGCGTTATGATGCGGTCCATCCGTTTCAGGAAGGACTCGCCGCGGTGAAGCGTAACCGGCGGTATGGGTATATCGATAAAGCGGGGACGGAGGTTATTCCTGTCCAGTTTTTGCGCGCGTATTCGTTCCGGGAGGGTCTTGCGCGGGTCCGGCTGGTGCCAGAGGATTAGGTATTCGCGAGGGCTCGAGTACACGCGCGCGACGCGCGAGTTCTACGCCAAGAGAGTGCTTCAAGGCACTGTCCAAAATCCGCGCGGAGCGCCTTGGAGTGCGGCAGCGGGTAGCTGCCGCTTTCCATTTCCTGGGCAAGATCGCTTCTTAATTAAGCACGACAGGCCT
>JAWXCN010000006.1:0-2713 GCA_034408725.1 Candidatus Hydrogenedentota bacterium | reverse complement strand
TGAAGCCGGTGAATTCTTTGCCGTTGTCGACCGTCAGGGTGCGGCGCAGACGCTTGGAAATCCGGCCGAATGCGTTCCTGGCGGCCTTGCACATGGACGAGGCGTAAATTCGTTCAAAGCACAACGACGCGCAGCTTCAGGGGCACCTCGCATTCCCAAGTACAACTTGGGAACGAGTAGTATGGTGAGATATCCGGGCTAGTTCGCAGGTTCGAGTCCTGCTCGCGGAGCCATAAATTTTTCAAGGCCACCCGGAAAGGGGGGCTTTTTTGATTTATTGGGTATATGTGCTCCAAAGCGGATCAACGGGTCGGTATTATTGTGGGTCAACAAACGATGTTGATAGGCGGGTGCGCCAGCACAACGACCCCGATTACATCGGCTTTTTTTTGGGAATCCATTTTTGCCGTAAGTGGGATTGTCCCACGTTTTGAGATGGAATTGTCGAGCTCGTGCAGCCTCAAATTCCGACTATCGAGGAAACCTTTTTTCTTTCCTATCTCTCTCTTACTCACAGTATCACGGCGGTGTAATGCGATGGACCTGTTTTGATCAGTGAAAATTGAGGAGGAAAAGATGCGTATTTACGGGTTAGTCCTTGGGGTGCTGTTGTTTGGTATGCCCGTCGAGTTGGTTGCGGCCGAAGTCCAGGCGGCGGTGGATTTCCCGGCACTGGAACGACGGTGGGAAAATGCGCGTAAGGTCATGGGTCTTCCGGGCGTGTCGATCGCAATCGTGCAGGGAAATGAAGTCGTTTATGAGCACGGGTTCGGGCATCGGAGCGTGGAGCCAAAGGTGGCCTTCACGCCACAAACTCCATCGTACGTCGCATCGGTGACCAAGACCTTTACGGGTTTCGCGATCATGCAACTTGTCGATGATGGCAAGGTTAGACTCGATGTGCCGGTGGTGACATACCTGCCGCGGTTTCAGCTTTCGGACGCCGATTTGACCGCGCGGATTACCGTGCGCGACCTGCTCTGTCACCGCTACGGATTGTCCAATTGGCCCATCGGGTTTGCGGAAGCCTATAGCGGGCTGTGCGACGACGATTTTTTCTACCGTGAATTGCCCCACACCAACATCAAGGGGACTTGGGAATACGACAACCTGCACTTTACGCTACTCGGGCGCGTTGTAGAAGCGGTCTCTGGCCAGCCGTGGCAGGAGTACCTCAGGGACCATGTCTTTGTGCCCGCGGGAATGACGCGAACGACGGGGCGGGCAAGCGAACTTTATGCGTTTGCGGACGTAGCGCAGCCGCTGACATTTGAGAACGGCACATGGGCCCCTGCTACGCTCCGAAAACACGATACAACCATGCACGCGGCGGGCGGTCTCGGGTCAAGTGTGGGCGATCTGGCAACGTGGATACGGCTGCATCTGAACGGGGGTGTTGTTGACAGCAAACGGTTGTTGAGCGAGGCGGGAATTCAAGAAATCCTGATGCCGCAGGTGAATCCCGACACGGAGTTCTGGCGGTTTGGACGCAAGCAGATGGGCCTCGCCTGGTATCTGGGTGATTATAAAGACGATTTGCTCGTGCATCACTTCGGGAGTTACATCGGCGCGCATGCCCACGTGTCCTTCATGCCACAGCACAAAATCGGCGTTGCGGTGATCGCCAATAGCGACGAGGACATGTCCATGTTCGTGCACCGCATGACGGCTGACGTCTATGACGCTTTCCTTGGCCGGCCGCTGGAGGACTCGATGCAGGGCTTTGCCGAGAGTATGCGCGATATTGCCGCGCGACAAGCCGAACAGGACGAGCCGCGGCGGCGAAAGT
This sequence comes from Candidatus Hydrogenedentota bacterium, assembly GCA_034408725.1. Lineage (GTDB taxonomy): Bacteria > Hydrogenedentota > Hydrogenedentia > Hydrogenedentales > SLHB01 > JABWCD01. The sequence continues at coordinate 924 of JAWXCN010000006.1, read as the reverse complement.
TGAATTTGCCGCTACCGTTGAAAACTTATGCAGGGGTATACAACAGCGAGCAATGGCGAACGCTGGTGCTGGAGGTTCGTGACGATACGCTGGTTGGTCATGTCGGCCAACTCGAGTTCGTACTGTTCCGCGACCAATCCGGGGAAATCCGAGCCGATTCGTCCCTGGGTGATCAGCCCTTTCAATTCAGCGAATCCAACGGGGCGATCAGCGAAGCTTGTATTGGCAAGGAATCTAACATCATGCGATTTGTGCGCGAGGCCATTGGTTCACCTCCTACTGTGTTTTGAAGCGCAGGAGATTACTGCCCGCCAACGCGGACGTGGGGGCGGAGGTCTTCGAGTTTCTTTTCGCCGATGCCGGGGACGTTGTCGAGGTCTTCGATGGTTTGGAAGGGTTGCTTTTCGCGGTATTGGATGATGGCGATGGCGGTTTTGGGTCCTACGCCTGGGAGAGTTTCGAGTTCCTCTACCGTTGCGGAGTTGAGGTCTATTGGGCCATCGGATTTTGTGGCGTCCGGCGCGGCATCAGGAACTGAGGGTGACGTGGCAGTTGATGTTTGCACGGGTTTTCTACCGGCCCATCCGGAGATGGTGTATTCCTTGGGGTTGATTAGCGCGGCGGATTCTCCCGCGCGGAGGACCATGCGGTTGCCGTCTTCGATGGCGGCGCGACCGGAGTGTGGAATGGCCAGCGTAGAGCTGTCGACGAGGGTTGCCGCCTGATTGATATCCGAAACGTCTGCGTATTCGAGGACGCCGCCGGCGGCCCTTACCGCATCGGACACGCGATCTCCGGTATCGAATTCGTATACGCCGGGAGAGGTCACCGCGCCCGCCACGGATACGCGCAGTCGTTTGGTGGGTTCGTCGATGGTTTGCGGCGCGGTGACCTCTCCCGGCGTATACGAATTCGATACCGGAG
>JAWXCN010000005.1:0-6743 GCA_034408725.1 Candidatus Hydrogenedentota bacterium | reverse complement strand
GATCCATATCATTAATAATGCCAGTCTTGTGTACGCACAAAATCGCTTTCGTGCGATCTGTGATATGCGGCCCGATTGTCTCCGCCGAAAAATTGACGGTCCCCGGTTCGGAATCCGCGAACACCGGAATGACATTCTGCGCCAACAATCCCTGCACGGTTCCGTAGTCCGTGATTGGGCTCACAATCACTTCATCGCCAGGTTGAAAATCACAGGCAAGCGCGAGCACGTGCAACGCCGGCGTACACCCCGGCATGGCAACGCAGTATTTGACGCCCAGCGCCTCCGCAAACGCCTTCTCGAAACGCCCCATCATATCGACCGTCAAACCAGAATCGATTATCTCATCGAGATATTTTTTGGCATTCGCGCCCATCGTCCGCGGAAACGGCGTCGGCAACGGCCCCGGTTGGCCCACCAAAGCATTCGCAATCGAAGCGCTCAGCGATTCATTGACACCCATCAGTTCTCTCCGAAACCGGGGACAGTCACCGCACGAAGGGGACTGTCACCGGCGCCGCGTTTTTGGCGCCGGTGGCTGTCCCCGATCCCAAACGCGATCGCGATAACAGCCCCCGAAATCCACTTCCGCCCATTCTTCTCGTGCTCGTGCTCCTCATCGTACTCGCTATCTCGCCACTCGCCATCCCCGCTAACCCGCCGCCATCAACCACTCCACAACCTCATTCGGCTCCGCCAACCACACCTCATCGCCGCCAATGCGTTTCACCGTATCGAACCGCTGCTCGAGCTCCTGCGTTGTGCAATCCTTTGCGGGATGAATCGGTTTGTCCGGCATCGGACAATGACAGTAATCGACAATCCATCCACCCATATCCATCGCTTGATGGATGCGTTTATACGGATCAAATACCGAGAAAAACGGTCCGGGATATTCCGTGTGCAACGGCACGCGGCCCAGGCTCATCATGTCGCCGCCTGGTGTGTTCACACGATCATAGATCGTCAGGATTGCCTTGTAACCCGCGCCTGCCGCCACCTTTAGCGCTGGCGGATGCCCATCATTGGTCCCCGGCACAGTAAAGATTGTGATCGGCTGATCAATCGCATTTTCCAACACCGCCCGTGCTTCGACCACTTCCGATTGCGCATTTTCGTCCGTCACACCGCAATGCGTCAGCGAATGGCACGACATACCCCAGCCTTCTTTCACAAGTCCGTGGATTTCCTCCTTGTTCAGGATCATCATGCCGTGATAGCTGCTGCCCGGCACATTGCGCGGCACACCGATCTGCGACGACACCAGCGCGACATGCCCAGGAATGCCGTATTTCCGGTGCAGGGGCGCGGTGTACTTCAACAGATCCTGCGGGCCTTCGTCATAAGTGATCGAGTACACCCATTTCTTTCCATCTTTCCAAGTGCGCGGCTTCCCCGACGACGCGCGGAGAAGCAGCGGCGATGCCAGCGTCGCGGCAGTGAGTCCCAAAAAATTCCGGCGGTCCATGCGCGCCTCCTGAACTTTGTTAATTCCTGGGTTTCGGGTTCTCGACGCAGTTGATCCAGGAAATCTGCGTAACGAGTTGGTTCAACGCCGCGTAAGACAGCGAAGCATTCGTCGCATACGCCGGCGTCGAGTTCGAGGGAAAGGTCGCGAGCGTCGCGTCGCCAACGAGAAACACATTGAAATCTTTCGACAAGTTTTCGTATCCCGCGCAGGTCGATTTGTAACACATGTCCGTGCAGTATCCGGTGAGCAGCACATGCCGCACACCATTGTCCTTCAGAAATTTCTTCAACACGGCGTACCCCTCGGTGTCGTAAATCAACACGTCGTCGGGGTCAACGTCGATGCCTTTCACAATGGGAATCGGCAGGTCCCAGAATCCCTCGCCGTTGTAATGCGCGCTTGCATCAATGCCGGGGAATTGTTTGAAGTAATCAACCACCGGCGATTCGGTTCCAAGCGCGATGGTTTCCGGCAAGGGCTGGCCGGTGTAATCGAAGTCATTCAGTTTCACGTGGAGTTCTTGCGCGCCTTGCTTACGCTCAGCTTCCGTCGGTGTTCCCCGCACGGATCGGTACATCTTCTTGCGAATAGGGTCCTCGATTCCAGGCTGGCTGTACAACACAAAGGCCACCTTGTCGCGATACGCAAGCAGAAACGGGTTGAGCACGTCCACGATGTGCTTGTGCGACAGGTCATTCTTGATCGGCGTACAAAAGTCCACGACGCCCGCCGGCTCCGGTGTGCGCCAACCCTGTCCGTCATCAACGCCCCAGGGGTGCACGACAATAATCGCTGTCTGGTCCCCGCGAAGTTTATTGGGCATTTCTATGATCCCGCGCGCGTTATACGAGAATCGCCACGCGCGCACCTCGACATTTCCGCCCTCGTCATTCACGAGAATCGGCGCTTCATACCGCGCAGCCTCTTCGACGGGCTGCACCCACTGCGGATGATCGCCCAGAATCGGGCGGGGGTTCGCGATCGAGGTGAGCTTGTTCTCATAGGTGATCGTCTTCGCCTCTTCGGCCCCCGCCACGCAGAGCAGCAGTGATATGCCACACGCCGCGCGAATCGATTTCATAAGCATTGCTGCTCCCCTCACTTTGAAGTTTCCGGCCCCGCGCTTTGCAAAAACGCAACGAGGTCTCGCAGATCCTCTCCTGGCAACGGCGTCACCAACCCCTCCGGCATCAAGGACGTTCCAGCCTCCCGCAAATTGTGCACGTCGTCCATCGCAATAGTCGTCCGGATATTGTTGGCGTTGACCAATGTCACGTTACCGGGAGTGCGTTCCGCGATGAGCCCGTTAAACAGCCCGCCATCCTTCGTCTCAACGATATATTGTACATATTCCTTGCGGATCAAAAGATTCGGATCGACCAGGCTCGCCAACAAATATTCGCGGTCCATGCGGTTGCTTTGCGTCAGTTCCGGCCCGACGGTGAACCCTTCGCCGAAAATTTGATGGCATTGCGCGCAGTTCAATTTGTAAACAGCCTTGCCCTTTTCGGGATTGCCTTGTCCCGCATTCAACTCATTGTTGAGTCGCCGCATGTCCGCAAGTTTTTCCTCGGGAGTGCCGGACCGCATTACGCCCCAATGCTTTTCGATCAGCGCGCGCAATTCCTCGTCCTCGTGGTTCGACATGACGCGCACCTGATCGAGCGGCACTTCCGCTATCTCAATTGCGCCAGCATCCACCCGATCTACGAATGCCTTGCTCCACGCCGCTCGCGTAAACAGCACGTCACGAACGCGGCCTTTCATTGCGTCATCAATGGCCGGGTACATCGCGAGCAGTGCGCTCGCCGCGCGATCATCGGGAATGCGCCGGATAGCGTCGAGACTCGTCTGCCGTATCTTGTCGGATTCCTCTTTTGAAACAAGTTCTAGCAAGACCGGCATGCAGTCTTCCCGGCCAAACTCGCCCAGAAGTTCAATGGCATGCAGCCGCAAGTCCGGCGCGGTTGAAGCGTTCGCGGCCAGCGCCATCGCCCGCGCGTACGCCGCCGTATCGCCTAACCGCGTTGCGAGACGCAGCAGCAACGGATCGTCCTGGTCCGCCGCCCAACGGTTCAACACCACCTTGCGCAACTCGTCCGAGACTGGCGCCACGGATGCCGCCGCTGCGTCAGACTCACCAGCGGGCTTGGAATAACCGGCGAACAGTGTCCCTTGAGCATCCCCCGCCGCTGGACGTTGCCGATCCTGCAATCCATCGTCCAATCCCTCAAGCAGCGCGTTCCCGGCGTTCCATGCGTCACCTGCCGCAAGCAACCGCACGCACGCGCCGTCACCGATCGCATTTCCTTCAGCCGCGTACCGCCGCACCAGTCGCGGAAGCAAGGTTTCCCGTACCATCGCGGATTCTTTCGCGGACGCTGATTCAACCGCGTCCAGAATAGGCCCCAATCCCTCCATCGCATGATGTTCAACCGCCCACCACAACAACAAGGGAATGTGTAGATCGTCATTGTCCGCGTCCCGCACTAGCAACGTCCACGCAATTGCAATACCCGCTTCCGGCGGCATGCGTTTCGCCGTACTTGCCAACTGGCTGCGCACCATTACGTCAGGTTCGTCAGCGGCCATCTCCACAAGCTGCGCCGTGATCTCCGGCGACACTGCGTCCGCGTCGCCCAGAAACCGCACGGACCATTTACGGACGACGGCGTTCGGATGCTTCAACAACTCGCCCGCGAGCGGTTCACCAAATCCGCCGCTCACGTACAACGCCGACAATGCGTTCAATGCGGACCGCGCATCGGTCTTGTTCTGCAATTGCGCCTTCAGCCGCCTGTGCGTTCCCGCGTCGGACCGTTCAGCAAGATTTACCATCGCGCGCCGCGCAAACCATTTGTTGGGATGGTCCAGCAGGCGTATCAGTTGCCTCGACGAAGCCGATCCAAGATCAAACTGCTCTACAGGCTTCATTCCCTTCGCAGCGATCCGATAAATGCGTCCATTCGACCGGTCCCACGAAGCATCCGGGTCGGGGTGGGCCGTGCGCCGGTCGCACCAATCCGCGACGTACAACGCGCCGTCCGGGCCGAGGGTCATGTCGCTGGGCGCAAACCACGTATCGTTGCTGTCCAACAGCTCGCCGCGATTGCTCGTCTCGAACGTTGAGCCTATACGCGTCAGATCATTCCAGTACACATTGTGCGAAAGCAGGTTTGCGGCAATGAACTTCCCGCGAAACTCTTCGGGATACGCATCCGCATCGTACACCGTGCCACCGACCACCACGTGGCCGCCATCAGGATTGTGGTGCGTCGCATGCTCGAAATAACCAAACGTGTAGGGATTGTGCAACGCGCCATGCTTGCCGAATTGCTTCCAGTAATATCCGCCATGCACGCCGTGCAACGCAATGTACGGACCGAAATTAGTGCACGCAATCATGTTGCCTTCGGCGTCAAAATCCAGCCCCCACATGTTGCCGCCGCCTTCGCAGAACAACTCGAACTTCCGCGACACCGGGTGATACCGCCAAATACCCTGTTGGAACTCGATGCCATTAATGTTCGCGGTGACCGTGCTGCCCTGCAATCCGTATAACCATCCATCGGGTCCCCAGGTCAGCGAATTCGCGACCGAGTGGGCGTCCTCCATTCCGAACCCGGTCACCAGCACTTCCGGATCGCTGTCCGGCACATCATCATGATCGCGGTCTGGATAGAAGAGTAGGTAGGGAACCTGAATCACAAACACGCCACCGTGACCAAAAGCGATTCCAGAGCAAAGATTCAATCCTTCGAGAAAACTGCGCGACGCATCCATGCGTCCGTCGCCATCCGTATCTTCCAGGATCGCGATAACGTCATCGCCGCGAGGGCCATGTGGCGGCGGTTCGGGCACCCGGTCGTATTCCGTCCTCGAATACCGGTCCACTTTGACCCGCTTCAACCCCTCTGGATTCGGGTATTGCATATACTGCACGACCCAAAGCCGGCCGCGATCGTCGAACTCCATCGCCACCGGTTGGCGGACCATCGGTTCGCACGCGACCAACTGCGCCTCGAACCCAGGCCACACCGACATTTTAGACGGCGCCTCCTCCGGAGTGTATCCCTGCGCCCAGGCAAGCGATACGCCGCAAGTGACAAACCAAAGGAAGACGCAAAACGAATTCCTGGTTTTGCGCGCAACGTTCATCGCAGCATTATCAGCGACAGTGCAGGTTTTATCAACGCCCTCTACCTATCCCATAACTCCCATGCTTCACTTCCATACCATTCTTCCCCAAAAAAAAGGCGCCAGCTCGCGCCAGCGCCAGGGTCAACTGCTATGTTTACGAGTTAGCGGCCGTCTCGGTCCGCGTCCCCGGGGAGCTCCTCTTCGATCCGGTGCCAGCCATCGCGCACGGCGTGTTTCGCCTTTTCCCAGGTTAACCGCGCGCTGTCCGGCATATTGTTGTAGTCGCGTTGCAGGTCCGTCTCAACTTCATCGTATGAGCTGTTCGCATAACGCTGGCGGCCTTCGTATCCAACACGATATGCCGGCGCATAGGTGTCATACGTCGCATCACGATCTACATACGGGCGCGACGCATAGTTGTCGCGCCAATACGTATCTTCCATCGTCGGATCAATCTGTTCCGCGACGCCCTTGCCCGCTAATCCGCCGGCAATACCGCCGGCTACGATACCGACCGCCGCGCCGACCGGACCTGCAACCGCACCAAGCGCCGCCCCCGCCAACGCGCCGCCCGTCGCACCCATGCCCGTGCCAATAGGATGCGCTCCAGACGCTCCCGTAATTGGATCCGGATTCGAATCGATCCCTCTGCGTTGATCCATATCTTTCGTTTTCATCTTGGCTTTCCTTCATTTTCGTGCAGATGCGCTTTAAGAAGCACATTGCGCCATTCGTCCATCACAACTGAATCTTACTAGCTCCCCGCAAAAGACGCTGTCGGGCATTGAAGGAATCCGCTGTAGGACTTGCGCCGAGTCTTTTTGGCACGAAAAGAGCCAGCGCCTTGCTTTCGCAGGTCACTGGCTCTTTAGTGTCTGAAAAAATGGTCGGGGCGACTGGATTCGAACCAGCGACCCCTTGCCCCCCAGGCATGGGAAAGATATTCGCAAAGTGCCGCCGTGCAATGAATTACAGAATGCCGAAATGGACCGTTGCAGTAACGGTTGCAGTGAATCAGAAAAAACGGCGCACGAGAACCACCTCGAAGCGTTGGCCGAAGCGTTGCGGAAACTAACGGCGAATGACCGGACGGCGCTTGCGGCGTTGCTCTCTACCGATACACCTACCGGGT
>JAWXCN010000004.1:0-5201 GCA_034408725.1 Candidatus Hydrogenedentota bacterium | reverse complement strand
GGAGAAGGCTCTGTTTGGTAGCGGGAACGACAGATCACCCCCCCCCCAGGCTGGAGATCGGAAAACGAGGAAAAGTTATCCTTCATCGTCTTCGGCCGGTGCATCGGCCGTTTCGGTTGGGGCGGAGTCTGTCTTGTCACCGTCTTTGACTGCTTCCGTTTCCGGATCGTCAATCTTTTCAGCGGGCGTGAGCTGGTCCACGACTTTGAAGCAAAACATGCGGCGCTCTTCGGACATGGGATCGCCATCGAGCGCGCCCCAATGTATCGCGTAGGCGCCGAGGTCGAGTTCTTTCATGAAAAATATTTGCAATAGCTGGGCGTCGCCGCGATCCGATGAATCGACCGGACGCACGTCAATGGGCACCTCCGCGCCGCGGATCCAAGCCATGATCCCTTCCTTGCCGGAATAACCCGGCAGCGGATGCACCTCGGTTTCTTCGAGCCGGTTGAGGCGAATTCCGAATGCAGGCATTTGGTATCCGCGGTAGATGCCGATGGGCGGCGCGTGCTTGAGGGTTTCCGCGAGGTCCTTGCGCAAGGTGCCGAACACGATGGTTTCGTCCTCCTTGCGCTTGAGCTGGTCCGGCGTAACGAACGTGGTGCGGGTGTATTCAAAGTTCTCGTACAGGAACACTCCTGGGCTTTCGGGGAGTTGGGCCAGCATGACCGCCGGGGCATCAACGCGCACGGCGTCCTGCACATCCAGCGGTAATGTAAACGAGGTGAAACCCGTCTTCGCGAAGCTGAGCCGTAGACCCGCCTGGGGCACGTAGCGCACATCATATTCACCGCGGCCGTTGGTCAGGGCTTCGTAGGGCGTGCCTTCGGCGCGCACGGCGACACCGGGCAGGGCCTGCTTGCGGCTGTCCACCACGGTCCCGTTGATTACGGCGCTGTCGCAGCCCATCAATACGAGAACTACTATGAGAAGTACATGGCGCATGGGTTACTTCATACCCCAATCAGGGGCGTGGTTGCACATTATCCGCGAACGTTAGTGTCATGAATCCCGAATCCCGAATCCTTGGCAAGAGTCACACGCATAATCTGCTCTTCAAAGTCCCCCTTTGAAGGGGGATTTAGGGGGATGTAAGGTCTGATTTCCAAACTTTATATCGAAAGAATCTCAAACTCAGGGCACTAGCTGTGGTGTTCATGCGTATGCGTATGGTCATGATGGTGTCCGTGGCGGTGCAGTTCATTGTGCAGTTTGCGGTGCGCGGAAGTCAGCAGCAAGCGCATGCGCTTATATGTGGCGGTTTCCGCGCGCGTGCCGATGGTGTCGATGTAGGCCAGCGCGCCCTTGATCTGATCCAGCATGGTGGTGGCGTCGACTGCGGAAAAAAATTCTGTACCGGCAACTTCGACTATCGCCGGCGACGAGTGCGCGGCGATGATCTCGGGCTTATCCGGATAGTGACCGCGCACGAGCAGCGCAAGCCAGGAGCTGCGGTTGATCATCACGCGCCAGGTCCCAGTTGCGCGCCGCGCGTTGACAGCAGTGCTTTCGCGAATCTCGCCGTTGACCACCAGCTCGACGCGCGACATTGGCACTGTGACGCTTGCCGCAGACCATTCGATATCGACCGTGCCGCCGCCGCGTTTCATTTTTAGGCGCGCGCCCGAGGGTTTTCCCTCGACTGCGAATTCGAGCAAAGGCCCGTATGTGACAAACGTATTGCCAGCGCGAACTGCGTCCATCCAGGCTGCATACGTGAATGCGCGATTGCGCGGGATGCGCGCGTAGGTCCGAATCGCGCCGACGGGAGTAAGCGCAGTCATCTTGTCGTGCCGCCGACCGCGGGAATGAAATATCCGCAATTGAGATAGCGATACCAGTCGGATAACGAGTAAGGATCGATTCCGCCGTAGAGATTGTCCCACGACGTCATTTCGACCGCATCAATATCGCCGTTGATGAGGTTGGCGGCGTTTTCGAGGCGCGGGTTCGGAAAGTGGGGCATGATCACGAGCCCGCCCTGCGCTTTGCACTGCCGCGCCCATTCAGTCATCAGCACGCTTACCGGATCGCCGAGCGCTGATTCGTCGGGTCCGCCGGCGCACAGAGGGACAATCATGTTGCCGGTGTAGCCGAGCAACGAAATGTGTCCGAGTACATGCTGACGGTTTTCGGTGCCGACGCGCACGAGATATTCGCCATCGCCGCCGGCTTCTTTGGATCCCCAGGTCATTTTGCCATCGAAATCACCCGCATTCGTAATCAGCTCGCCCCACTGGCTGGTGAGAAGATTGACGACGTTCACACCTTCCGCCTGGCCTTCGAGCAACGCAGTTGTTGGTGAAAGAAAATGGACGTGCGTGTCCGCCGTTACCCATCCGCGTTCACGCCAATCGAGCACTTTTTCAATGGTGAGCGTGATGGCTTTGGTGGACGGCGAAACGTTTACGGCTTTGCGCACGGGCTTGATCTCGAAACCTTTGCTTGCTTCGATATAAACGTCGCCCAACGGCAGGTCGAGGACGGTTTCACCTGATATGTATGCGCAACGGTGCGTGTTCTGGTGCACAAAATCCGGACTGTAATCCTCGATCCAGCCCGTATTCGGTTTGCGGTGCCGGTCCAACGGCGCAAGGTATTCGCCTGCCGCGCCATGCACATGGAGCTTGACCGGCACTGGCTTTTTGCTTCCACGCTCGACTACGCGCAACGTCACGCGTTGTGTGGCTGGTGTGACGTTTTCGATGGGCGCAGAGTTTGTATCCAGCGACGCAACAGGAACAGTTTTCCGGCCGAGGTGAAAATGCGCATCGGCGTGCGCGGTATATTCGACCAGGATTTCATTCGGGCACAGCGTGGGCACTTGATTGTCATGCGATTGCGCCCACCTGTCATTGGGATAGACCGCGCGCGGTTCGGCAGAGATCACCTGGCCGAGGTCAAGTTGAATCTGGCGATACTGGCCGAGCGCATCCATCCGTGGATCGAAGGCCGTGCCTTTTGGCAAATGCAGCACGCACTTTTTTCGCGCGTTCCATCGCATTGGATGGTCATCGACCGCGCCCGATGAAATGCCGGAGAGCACGACGGTGAATCCCGCGGGCTCGATAGTAAGGCCCGAAATTTTTTTCTGGGGATGCGGATTCCTCCATGCCCAAAGGTAATTCGCCCAGGCGGGAAAATCAGGTTGTTGCACGCGCGTGGTGCTCGCGCCATAGAACGAGCCACGCGCGATACCTGGCGCGTCGTAGGACTGTTCACTCGGAACCGGAATGGGACAGGGCTTGCGATGGGCGACGCACTCCGCGCAGTTTTCGCCCCAGGATAAACGTTGCACCATGCCGATTTGCCGCCGGCGCCGAATCGGGTGGCGCGCTTCGGTGCCGTCCTCGTAATGCAACACATAGGTCGCGGCGTGTTCGCCGAGGCGTCCATTTCCGCGCATGGGAGAAATGAAACCGTGTTCGTTCCACTCGAGGGCTTCGACGTCGCTGGTGTGCATGAATACGAGCCAGGGGGCCGCGAAACTTTCCAGCGCAACGCGCACGGGTGCATCCCGCGCGATGACCGGCCGCGAAATTTCAAATGGTATGCCCCAGCATACGCACGCGCCCCTTGGCGCCGAGGGCGAAGCATTCTGCATGACATTTGATACCTGATGCTTCGGAATCGCGGAGAACGACACATTGCCGCGGATTGATCGTGGCGTGAAGTGCGGCGAGCAAGGTCCGTCAGAAGTTCTCACGCCTCCTCCAGCAATTCACGCATCCGCTGAATATAGTCGCGCGAGCCGTTCCGAATCTGTTTCGACACGATCGGACCGATAAGACCGCGCAGGAGAAACGCTACGTCCATTTCCAATTCCATGTGCTCGGTATACGTGATTTTCGTGCGTTTTTTCCCCGCTGCCGTGAACTTCGCGGAGCCTCGTGACACAATGTTTCCAGCGCCGTCGGATTCCCATACGAGCGTTTTGGCATCGGAGAAGTGCCAAGTGCAGGTGTGTACACCGTTAAAAGTCACACCGATTTCCGACTTGGATTTCAGCGTAAGTTTCATCGTGCCCGCTTTGGCCAATTTTTTTGCGGACTTCACGTCGCCATAGCATTTTGCGATGGCGTCGAGATCGCTGAAGTGCGCCTTCGCATCTTCGATCGGCACATCAACCGTAAACGTTTCAGTGTATTCGCCGCCGTATCGCGCCATTGTCCCGCACCCCTTCGAGTCTTGCTTTGTGCGCGCAATCGTAAACGTAATTCAATCCGCGACTCTACTTTTTAGAATAGGCGTTCTTTTGGACTGCTACCACAATCCAAAAGGACTCAGTTGATCTCCACCTGTCCGGCGCGGACCGTAAATAGCGTTGGATTCCGGTCGTTTATACCGGGCGGCAATGCGGAATCCGTCGTAGTGATTAGGCACTGCACGTCATCGGGAATCGTCGTGAGCACGCGGTGCGAGCGGGGCGCATCCAGTTCGGCAAACACGTCGTCGAGCAATAAAACTGGATGTTCGCCCGTGCGCGCGCGGACCAATTCGAGTTCCGCGAGTTTCACCGCGAGCGCGGCGGTTTTTTGCTGCCCCTGCGATGCGAACTGGCGCGCGGCTTTTTCATCCACTACGAAATCAATATCGTCGCGGTGAGGCCCTCGCGAGGTGACGCACTGCCGCTCGTCTGACGCGCGCGCCGCGACGAGTGCATCGGCAAACGCTTGCGCGTCCCGGACATCTGGCCTGTACGCAAGCCGCATTTCCTCGGTCCCCGCGATGGCCTGGTAGGCCTGGTTGGCGAGCGGCGCGAGCTGCTCGATGAACGATTTCCGTTCGTGAATGAGCGCCGCGCCGTGTTCCGCGAGTTGTACGTCATAGACGTCGAGCAAGTCGCCATCCGGCCGTTGCATTCGCAATGTCTCGTTGCGTTGCCGCATGGCTTGCCGGTACCGCTGGAGCGCATGGAGATAGCTTGCGTTTAACTGGGAAAGTTCCATATCCAGAAACGTGCGGCGGTGCGAGGCCGAGCCGCGCACCAAGTCGCCGTCTTCCGGTGAAAAAATCACGACGTTAATTTTGCCCAGAACGTCGCTTACGCGTGTCTGGCTCACTCCGTTTACATTGATGCGTTTTGCTCCGCGGCTCCACGCGACATCGATACGCACGTCGCGCGCGCTGTGCTGCGCGTTCGCCCTGAGCCGGAAGCTTGATCAACCACATTGCACAAGAACGCTTTCCGTCGCCGATCG
>JAWXCN010000003.1:0-4685 GCA_034408725.1 Candidatus Hydrogenedentota bacterium | reverse complement strand
TCGCACCGACTTGGATTACCATTCAATTCCCCTCGCCGTGTTCCCCGTGGTTCGTAAAATGGAATGCGAACGACGATTTTATTCTTCGTTCCTCCCAACTCGGACGGCAACCATTGGTATAAGATGAATCTCAACCACGGGGACACGGGGAGCACGGGGAAATTCACCAAGAAATTTTTCTTTGTTGCTTGTGCGCATACACGTACTTTTCGATTCGCCGGGATCAGGCAAGTACAATTCAAAACCATAACCGCCAATAGAACAGTAACGGAGCTATCATGAAACGATCTCGGCGAGAGCGTGTCATCTCCGCATTTATATTTGGCGTTCTACTTGCCAACTTTCTTACCCACGCAACCGAACCACTCCGAGCTATAGCCACTACGGAAGAATTCGCACGCGAAGTGGAGCGCGTGCTTCCTCCGGAGCAGCCGTTTGACTATCACAAACGCCTGTCCTCCAGTCCAGTACATGTCCCCCGGCGCGCGGCAGATGCCGTACCGTCGGAAAGTGAGTTTGAGATTCCGGCGTCGGGGTGGAAGCTCGTATTGTTGTCCAACGATTCTCCATTGCTCCAACACGCCGCTCAGGATTTTCAGGATTATCTCGCCACTTCGATGAACGTTGCGGTGACCGCGGAAGGGCGCGATGCGCTGGGTGGCTGGGAAAGCTTGGCGCACACCATTGTCGTAGGTACGCGTGACCAACTTCCCGGATGCGGCGCGGCGCTGAAAGGTCCGAAGGACTACGAAATTACCGTTACGCGGGAGCGCATCGTCGTGTGCGGGTATGACGAACGCGGCGCGATGTTTGGTTTGTACAACCTCGAAGCGAGAATGAACCTGCGCGAGGCGCCGTTCCTTCCTGCGAACCTCCATACCATTCGGCATAGCCTGCACGACACGCGGATGGTGCAATCGTGGATGGGCTGGATGGAATATCCCGATGCGCTGCTCGCCCACCTCGCGCACGATGGGTTCGACGCGGTGTTTGCATCTGTATACGCGAATCCTAACGGTGACCGCACCACCGCGGAGACTTCCACTGACTTTTATGCGCGGCTAATGCATCGGATGCGGCATCAGGAACCCGCGCGCATGCGCGACCTCATTGACCGCGCGTCGCGCCACGGCATCAAGGTGTATACGCAGATCATTTATCAATACACGGGCACGCCAGAGAGCGAAGCCGATTTGCGGCGGCTCGTGCGCGAAATTCTTGCCGAGTTTCCGGATATTGCCGGGTACGTCCTGCTTACCGAAGGCTTTTGGTACAGACAATGGGGCGGCGGCCATGGCGCAAGCAAAGAATATATGGAAGATTGGGCGCGCAACTGGTCACATGCCGTCGGTGTCGTCGCGGAAGAATGCCATCGCGTGAATCCCGCTATCGAGATTCTGCCGTGGGAGTACAACATCGATTTCCGGCCGCAGAACGTCGAGATGAAAAAGTTTTTCATTCAGCAACTTCCTGATAACACGATTCCATTGCTGACGTGGGAGAATGGAAAGAGTTTTGAAATTGATGGCTTGCAGGGTTATCTCCGCGACTACGCGATCAGTCAGGTCGGGCCGGCGGAAGTCACCGAAGCGCAGATCGCCGAAGCACGACTGCGCGGCATGAAAGTCTATTCCAATGCGCAGACGTTCGTGTGCGGCGCGCAGTTGCAGACTCTCCCCTATCACCCCTTCCCCTATCAATGGCACGAGCGGTACATGGCCATGGAAAAACTCGGCATCAACGGCACGCTTGAAAGCTGGTCAACGGGCTACACGCCGAATTTCATGACTGAACTGCGTGCGTGGTACTGCTGGAGCGATGCGCCGCCGTTGGATGAGTTACTCGGAATGATCGCCGCGCGCGATTTTGGAGCGGCGCAAAAAGTCGGCGTATTAAAAGCCTGGAACCATTTCAGCCAGGCCATCAAAACGCTGCCCGACACCGGCCCGTACATGGGCACGGGCAACGCCACGGGCAACCCGATCTTCTTCCGGCAACCGCCCGCGCGCACGGTTACGTACAACTATTCGTGGACCGATCAAAATTATTGGATGGGCTACCTCGGCGCGGAGATTAATCCGTATTGGCCATTCACGGCGTCGCGCATGGTGTTCATACCCGATTTCAGCAACCAGTCCAACCGCGCAGAAAGCTATGCGCGAAGCGTGTCAGGAATCGAAGCGGCGCCGGAAGTGAAAGTGTTGCCGGTCTTTCTAAAATATCTGCGCCAGACTACTGACCGGCTGGGTGAAGGCCTCGACCTGTATCGAACCGCGGCGCTGAGTAGCCCCGAATCGAAACGCGCAAATGCGTTGCGCGAAGTGATCGTCGCGGAACAAATACACCGCATGCTCCTGAGCAACTACGCCATCCTCGAATTCGAGGACCTGCGCCTGCAACTGGTCGCCGAAAAAAAACCTGAAGAATCCGCCGCACTCCTTGACCGGATGGAAACCATCCTCCGCGAAGAAATCGCCCGCACCGAACTTTCTTTACTCGCCGTCTCCCGCGACTCACGCCTCGGATTTCAGTTTGAAACTGATTACGTGTTCTCGCCGTACTCGCTAGGTGAGAAATTGGAAAGCCTGCGGGAAACCCTTGAAAAACTCTTGCCGGAATACCGCAAAGATTCGGAAACACCATAGCGACCATGCCGGTCCTCATTTTCGTGGACGGGTCTCGCCGTGAGACGTGAATGGAAAACCTGCGGTTAGCAGAAGTCCTCAAACTTTCCAGTTGCCGGTCGGCTCTGGGAATTCCGTTTGCGGCGTGTATGGCCCCGGGTAATCCTCACCGGCGTGGCTTGCGCGACAGGATTCGATGAAGGCGTCGAGTTTGGCGCGGGCGGCTTTTTGGAATTCGGCGGATTGGGCGATGATGTTTGTGGTTTCGGCGGGGTCGGCGATCATGTCGTAACACTCGTCTTCTTCGCCGGATTTCGAGAGGTTCGTGAGCAATTTGAATTGATTGTCCATCAGCGCGAAGGTGGGCGCGCCGAAGGTATATTTCTTCTGTTCGTGAAACCGGAACGGGATCGGCTTTGACCGCGCGTATTGTTCGCCGCGCAACAGCGGCATAAGACTCACGCCGTCGATGGGGCGGTCATCGGGCATTGCATACCCGAGGATTTTCGCGATGGTCGGCAGATAATCGAGGGTGCTGCAGGGCATGGTGTGCGTCTTGCCTGCTGATACGACCGCAGGCCACTTGAGCAGCGCGGGCGCGGCGATTCCGCCGTTATACAGGCTTCGCTTGCGGCCCCTGAGCACGCCGGTGGACCCTTGCGAGCGCGTCGCATCCTCCCCGCTTCCCTCCGGTCCGTTGTCGGACGCGAACCAGATCGCGGTATTGTCTTCAATGCCCAACTCCTTGATGAGCGCGTTCAGTCTGCCGATTTGTTCGTCCATGGCGGTGATCGCGCCAGCATAATGTTGGCGTGATTCGGGAAGGCCGGCATAATTCGCGCGGTATTTTTCGCCGGCGACAACAGGCGCGTGCGGCGTATGGAACCAGACGACCGCAAGGAACGGTTGCGCATCCCGCACGGACTCGCGCATGAACGGTCCAATCCGATCCACGATTACGCGGGAGTCATCGCCATCCAAGTTGTTCCGAATGCGCTCGCCGCGTTCGTTCCAATAGGCGCATCGCCACGGCGTGCCCGGTGTGCCCCACATGTCGTTGCCTTCCGCGGGCGTCTTGGCGGGATCCCAGTTCGGCACGAGCGCCTCGGTCGAGAAACAGGTATCAAACCCATGGTCCCACGGTGGCGAATACAGTTCCGGGTGCTCCGGGCCGCCGCGGTTGCCGTCCTTCTCTGATTTTGACAGTGTGCCCAGGTGCCATTTGCCGAAGTGGCCGGTGCGGTACCCGAGGCTTTTGCAGATTTCCGCGATTGTAATTTCTTCGCGGGGCAACGCGCCATCGTTTGCGTGGTTGATACCGTAGCGCAGATGGTGTCGGCCCGTGAGGCAGGTTCCGCGTGTGGGAGAGCATACGGGAGCGCCGGCGTAGAACCGCGTCAAAAGCGCGCCCTCGCCGCGCATGCGGTCGAGGTGTGGCGTTTTTATCACGGTATTTCCATTAAACCCCGTATCGCCATAGCCAAGGTCGTCGGCCATGATCAATACGATGTTGGGTCGCGACACCTCGGCTCGCGCGGAAAACCGCGGAGCGGCAATCGTCAAAGCGCCCGCGGCGGCGCGGGCGAGAAACGTTCTACGATTCATGGCGCGCCTTGTTTCAGGTGTTCATCAAAAAACGCGAGTATGTCTTGAAACGTTTTTTCGTCGCGGGCAAAGTCCATCCCGTGTTTTCCGTCTTCGATCAGCTCGAGGCGGTGTATTGCGCCGGCGTTCTTGAGTGCTTCCGACATTGCAATGGACTGCGACATGTCGACGCGTTTATCGGCTTTTCCGTGCAACAAAAAAATCGGCGGAGTCTCTTTGCGGATGTAGTTGATGGGCGATGCCCGGCGCGCGGCGTCCAACTTTTCCGCAAGCGATCCGCCGAGAAACCGGACCACGAGCGGATCGTCTTCGTTGGACAAGGCAAGCGAGAGCGGCCGCCGCAGATCGAGCGGAGCGCACACGGCGACCACTGCGCGCACCGCGCTGCAATAGGTGTCGAGCCCGCCCTTACCTGCCGGCCCGTCCGCAGGAGCCGTTGCAGCGAGCATCGCCGCG
>JAWXCN010000002.1:0-15145 GCA_034408725.1 Candidatus Hydrogenedentota bacterium | reverse complement strand
GCGGCCGCGGCCGCCGTCCCGCATACTCACGTACCATTCCGTGGGGCAGCTTGATCACGCGATGAATGTGACGCCGGAGAATTTTGCGGCGCAAATGGCGTGGTTGGCCGGAAGCGCGGCTATCAACACGCTCGACGACGCGGCCAACGCTAAGCCCGGGGTCGCCGTTACGCTGGATGACGGATACCGCGACAACCTCACGAACGCCGTGCCCATACTGAACCGATTTAGTATCCCGGCGACGGTTTTCATCGTAGCCGGCAAGCTCGGCGATCTGCTTGTAAGCGACGCCGAGCCGTGGCATGGACGATTGATGACGTGGGATGAGGCGCGCGCATTAAGTGAACTCGGGATCGAAATCGGCGGCCACTCGCTGACACATCCGCGGCTCAGCCAACTCACGGCTGGGGAACAGCGAACGGAGATCATCGGAAGTTGCCGCCGAATTGCGGAAGAGCTTGGCAAGCCGGTGCGGTACTTCGCGTATCCCTACGGCACCTCCGCGGACTACGACGAAACAAGTGTCGCGCTTGCGCGCGAAGCGGGGTGTACCGTGGCCTGCTCGAACCGGTACGGGTTCAATCTTTCAGGCTGTGATCGGTTTACACTTCGCCGTATCTGGATTGACGCGACGGACACGTTGGAAACTTTTGCGGCGAAGGTGGAAGGCAGACTCGATGTGCTCGGATTTCTGGATTCACGCATCGGCATGATTGCGCGCCGCACGTTGAATCGGGTCGCGTAGCGTAAAAAGGAGGAGCGCGTGGGCCGGGGTATGGGGTTGAGAGGGGTGCGGCCCACGCGCTGTTCAAAGAAGTAAGTTGGAGAGAGCCTCGCTTCCTTGCATCGTTCACATGTCTATCAATGAAACGCTTGACAGTGCCCACAGGTTGACGGGAACAGATAACAGAAAGCACGAGATCGACGGAGATTGCTATCCTGTTTTCACTAAATACGTTATGGCGCCGGGATTGCTTGCCTGTCCGTGGGGCGCATGCTATACTCGGCCTCGCAACGACACGTGGGGAATGCAAGCAACGCCATGGCCGATATTCTCAGCCAAGAAGAGGTCGACCTGCTGCTGAGTGCGGTGTCGAAAGGGGAGGTCGAGCCCCCCGCAGCCGAAGACCTGATGCCTCCGGATCGGCACGATCTTGTTCACTACGATTTTCGCCGGCCCGAACGTGTGTCAAAAGAGCAACTCAAAGGGCTGCAAAGTCTATTTGAGGCGTTCGCGCGCGAATTGAGCATTATGCTGCCGCCCTTTCTCCGGCAGGTCGTTCGCGCGGACCTTGTTTCAATTGACCAGTTGACGTATGACGAATTCATTCTTTCGGTGGCGCGTCCCACATCGCTTTCAATCATCAACATGGCGCCGCTTGAGGGCAACGCCGTCATCGAGTTGAGCCCCGCCATTGTGTTTCCGATTGTGGACCGAATTCTGGGCGGGAAGGGCGTGACGCTGGCAAAGGCGCGCGAACTGACTGAGATCGAGAACCGGATTGTTCACCGGGTAATGCTGATGATTCTCGATAGCCTGCGCCGATCGTGGGAGCAACTCATCGAGTTCAAGCTCACCGTTATCCATCAGGAAAGCGATCCGCTGATCGTGCAGATCGTGGCCGGAAGTGAAATGGTGATACTCGTGGCGTATGAAATCCACATTGGCGATATGGTCGGCTCAATGAACATGTGTATACCGCTAATGGTGCTCAACCCCGTGCTGGATCAGATTTCGCAACAGACGCGGTTCATGCGCAAGATGCCACCGGAAATGGTAGAGCGCACGCGGTTGCAACTCGAACGCGTCGTGCGGAAAGCGCGGGTTAATGTTGATGCAGTCCTTGGCCGCGCAACCTTGACCCTCGCGGAAGTCTTCAAGCTACAGGTGGGGGACACCGTTCAACTCGATACGGATCAGCGGACGACAATGTTGATCGAGATCGGCGGCATTCCGCGTTTTCAGGCGGTATGTGGCAAGCGGGGCGAGCAAAGCGCGATCCAAATCGTCGACATTATCACCGACGAGTAAGCAACGCGAAGCGAGGTGATCGTTGAGCCTGGCAGTACACGAGAGATTCGCGCGCGGTTATCTGAGCGGTTTCTTCGATGTGATATCGGCGATGACGGCGCGGCCCGTGCCGAACGCGGTTGCGGGGGTGAAGGCGTCCGGCGTAGCCGAGTTGACGGCGCATCTGGCGCGGTTCAACGCTTTGATTCGCGCAGGCGCGCAGCCGGGGGGTAGCATTGCCGTGGCGTTGGCCGGGGCCGATGCCAATCGTATCGTTGCAGCGGCGCTGGGCCGTGGACGCTCGGACGATTCATCGATCGCGGGACATGATCCCGCCGAGTTGAAGGAAGTGTTTGACCCCTGTCTGGGAGGTGGCGTTGGATATTTCAAGGAAAAGCATGGCATCGAGATCGTATTGCGCGAGGTGGAAGTGCTGCCCTGCGGACCCGACATCGCTGCCGGCCTGCACCAATTTTTGGGTGCCGGCAGTTATGCCGCGGAGTTTTCGTTTTCCCTGGAAGACGGGCATGATGGAGCGGGCATATTCTTATTTTCCCACGCGGTCAGCGACGCCGCTTCAATCCGAGGAGAAAATCAAGTGGCTGAATCGATGAGCCAGGACGAGATAAGTGCGTTGACGCAGGCAAGTGCGCTGAACGCTTTGGGGCAGGAGTCCGCCGGGGATTCCGCGTTCGCGCGCCGTGCGGAATCCAAAAATATGGAGATGGTGCTCGATATCCGGCTTACGGCGACTGCGCGGCTTGGCCGCGTCGAGATGCCCATCGCGGATATCCTTGGACTGGGCCCGGGATCGATTATCGAGGTGGGGCACCTGGTCGATGAGCCGGTCGAGCTGCTCGTGAATGACAAACTGATTGCGCGCGGCGACGTCGTCGTCGTCGACGAGAAGTTTGGATTGCGCATCACCGAAATCATCAGCACGCGCGAACGCATCGAGAGTTTGCGCTGAACATGCGCGAAATGTACACGTGACCGCATTAACGGCCATTCCCGACAAAGACCTTTGGGCGCGTTGGAAAGAACGGGCCGACGACTCCGCGCGAGAAGAGCTAATCGTGCGCAACATGCGGGTCGTGAAGTACGTTGCCGGCCGCATGGCGATGCACGTTCCATCGAGCATCGAGATGGACGATTTGGTGGGCTGGGGCGTTCTGGGGCTTCTCGACGCGGTCGAGAAATTCGATCACCGTCAGGACATCAAATTTTCGACATACGCATCCATTCGCGTGCGGGGCGCCATCATCGATCAGATTCGCACGCTTGACTGGGCGCCGCGAAGTCTGCGCGCGATGGCGCGCAAACTGGGCGAGGCGCGCGACAAACTGCGTCATGAGTTGGGGAGAGAGCCTTCGGTGGACGCTATCGCCAGCGTCATGGGCACGACTATAGACCATATCGAGGACACCGTAGCGCAGCTTCAAACAGCGCAGGTACTGTCCTTGCAGGACTACCTGCCCGGTGAAGACAGCGCGCAGTCGCGAGTACTTGATATGACGTCAGACCCACGCGCGACATCGCCGGAAGCCGCTCTGAATGAGCGCGAGAAACAGGAGCGAATTGTACAGGCAATCCTGACGTTGCCCGACCAGCAACAAAAGGTGTTACACTTGTACTACTACGAAGAGTTAACGCTGAAGGAAATCGGCGCGGTGCTAAACGTATCTGAATCGCGCATTTGCCAGGTTCACACGGCCGCAATGAAAGCGTTGCGTAAATCCGTGCGCGGAGAACCGTGATGCCCCAGCCACTGGATATCAACACAGAACTGGCGCGGTCTGTCACGGTGCAACGGATTCAGGAGCTCGCGGATCGCACGTCGCTTGCCGCACAACATCGCCATGCGCAACATGCGCAACAGGAACAACTCGATGCCGAAACGCGCGTGCAGGAGCCGCCGGTGAGCGAACAACAACCCGCCGTAACGGACCAACACGGCGGGGACCGCGATTCGCGCGGGGGCGCGGACTCTTCCGGGCACGCACCCGAGCACGCAACGGATGCCGGTGGCGCGGGAGAATTAGCGGTTATTCACGATGCTTCCGAGCAACACACTCTGGACGTAACGGTATAAGGCCGCGGATTGGCTTCGCACGAACGAAATGGGCACGACACAGGACATATTTTGGGCTTTGAGCATCGGCTTCACGTTTGTGGCGTTGCTCCTGCTTGGTTTTGTCGTGTGGCGCATGCGCTCCGGTACGGGTCCAAACCCACGCGACGACATTGCCAGCATGATGTTTCTATTGCAGACCATGCGTGATTTGCTTGAACAGCAAAAAAAACTCGCCCAAGACTTTAACAAGGCCTTTGATGCTCGTGTGGAACTCATAAAGCAGACTGTAGGCGCCGCGCGAGGAGAGCTTGCCACCCTTCGGGACTCGGTCGCGGCGGCCTCATCCGATCTCGAAAAAATCCGGCGTGAGGCCGCGGAAATGCATCTGCACGCGGCAACGCCACAAGCGCCCGCCAATGTAACCGCTTTTGTTCCGTCTCCCCATCCGTTGCCGGAGGCGACTAAAGAATTTGAGCGGCCAGTTTTGCGTGTGTTGGCCATGCCGCGCGAGCCGGAACCCACTGACGATATTATCGATGGCTGGGTGGGTCTTGACTTCGCGGGCGATGAACCGGACCCACTCGGGTTCGAGGTTCCAGACATCCAACCCCAGGCGCCGCACGATGCCGATGCCGCGCGCAATGCGTTTCGCGCATTGCTCGACATGGCACCCGACGTCGCGGGGCGCTCGGGGCCTGCCGCGAAATCGAAGGAGGCCCGGTTACGGACTGCGAATGGCAATGGCCGGCCAATTCCGCCGGTCCACGCGCGCGTCTATGAATACAATGATTCCGGGATGAGCATTGCGCAGATTGCGTAGGAACTCGGGATCGGCAAGGGCGAAGTGCGCCTCATATTAAGCCTGCGCAAAACCAAGGACGCATGATACTCACGGCGCCTGGATAATTCATGGCAGGTTTCACGGGGATAGGCAATGTGAACCCGATTACGGCTGCGATTCTGACACAGCCGTTACAGGCCGTCGCGTTGAAACCGGGCCAGTTCTTGCAGGGCATCGTCCAATCTCTCGAACCACAGACGATCATCCGCTTTGGCAATATAGTGGTGCCGGTTGAGCGCATCGAAGGCATCCAGGCCGGCCAGGCGGTGAGCGCCGAAGTCGTTCGTTCCGGCGACGGATTGCAGCTTCGCATTATGCCCGGTAGCACTCCAACCACGCACGACCCTCCCCAGTCCCTTCAAACCCAAACGGGCGCGCGCGCGTTGCCGGGGTTTATTGTCGATGCCCTTCGCACGCTCGGGAAGCTCGAACTTGCCGATCATGCGGTACACCTTATCCCCGCGCGCATCGCGCACAATGCCGTCGCCGTGCGCCTCGTTCTAACCATACTTTTGGATCGCGGCGAGCATGGAGAAGACGCCGAAAGACTCATCCAGTTGCTTCAGCAGGCGGCGGACGATGGCGCGCTCGCTCCGGAAGAACTTCCCGCGGCGTTAAAGGTATTGCGCTCTCTTGCCGCGTCTAAAGACCTCATTGACGGCGTAAACCAGCGAGGTTTGGCGATGTCCCGCGCGCCGCTTGCAGCGCGTCTCGCGGAAGCAATTGCGCATGGAGAGATGCAGGCGGTTTTGGAGTCATTGCATGAAGACTCGGTCACGGCCTTGCTCCGGCTGCGGGACAACGCCTCCTTGAACGAATTTTTGCGGCAAACGGGTCAGCACGCCGATTTCTCGCGCGCGATTGAACGCCTGGCCGAGCGGTTTGTGGCCTCACAACTTGTAAATGCGCGTAGTACGGACGTGCCGTACCTGTTTTTTGAGTTGCCCATGCGTCCTGACAGTCCGATTAGCAACGCGCATATTCACATCATGGGGGATGGGGGAGGAAAGGCCGGGCGGTTCGATGCGAAGAACGCGACGATCGTTTTGGATCTTTCGACATCCGCGCTCGGCGATCTTTGGATCACAATTACAGTTGCTTCGGGAGCGTGCTCGTGCTGGCTGCGCGCGCAGGAGATCAATACGGTTACCGCGCTTCAACGCCATTCCGCCGGCCTCGTCGGCCATCTTGCCGAAGCCGGCTATCCCAATGTGGCCGTGCATGCGACACTGTGGGACGGCAACCGCGTGCAGGAGCTTGCGACTCTCATGCGCCGGTTTAACGGCATCAATCTACAGGCATGAGCGGGTCCATGAAAGAGACGAATGATCGGATCGCGCGCAAGGCCGTCGCGCTCCATTACGATACTGAGTCGGACGCGGCGCCGCGCGTCGTTGCCAAGGGCAACCGGTTGCTCGCGGAACGCATTATCGAGATTGCAAAACAAAACGACATTCCAATTCACGAAGATCCGGATCTAGTGGCGATCCTTTCCGTACTTGATCTCGACCGCGAAATTCCCGATGCGCTATACCGCGCGGTGGCGGAAGTGCTTGCATTTGTGTACACGGTCAATCAGCGGGTACGCGAGCCTTAATGGCTACCACGCCCAATGACACGTCCGCGCAGGCACAGTTCAAGTGGGCGAACAGTCTTTTCCAGTCCGGGGATTACGGCGAAGCGCTCGATTTGCTGATGCCGCTTGCCCGCGAGTATCCAAAAAACTCCGAGATTGTGTATGCGCAGGCCCGTTGTCTCATGGCGTTGCGCCGGATCGAAGAAGCGCGTTCCGTTGCGACGCACCTGCATCTAAACCTGGGTTCTGCTCGCGGAGAACGATTGCTCGAACGAATCGACCGGGGCGATTATGGCGTCCAAGTCGAACCACCTTCGCTCGAGCGTGACGAACCACCAGCGCGCGCGCCATCGCGGCGGGTGCAGGTGAAGCCTCGACGCATCGCGGCGCTGTTGGGCGTGGGGCTTGCCGTAATTGGCAGCGGAATCGCCTATCGCGTCGTAACAGACCCGGCGCGATTGAGATCAACAGTTTCGCAGACTGAGATGGAAGCGGCAAAAAGCCAATTGAATGCGCGCCGTGACGAAACGGCGCGCAAACGGCAAGGCCAGCTCGAAAAGCAACAGGAAGTTGCCGAATCGGATCGATTGCTGAATATCGCGCTTGCCGAAGGGCCGGTAGACCGGCCTGGAATCGAACACCCGCCAGAGGTGTGGCAACATACGGCGATAGACGGTGTCCCGCAATGGAAGCCAGGCATCTACAAGAGGATTCCATGCAAGAGTAATGCAGCTTATACGCTGGATGTATATATTCCGATGGCCTATCAAATGCAACCGGCAGCGTACTTCCCCGCGATCATGATTTCCATGCCGGAAGGGAATCCGGCCTTTCAAGGGTTCAAAGAGTTTGCGGAAAAGAAAATGATTATCCTGGTCGCCATTAACAACAGCAGCAACGCTACATACGGGACCAACAAATACGCCCAGGAGCTTGCATTTTATACGGTGCTGCCCAGCCTGCGGGTCGATCCGCGGCTTGGATTCACGTATGGAGCGAGCGGCGGCGCGCGGACCGGCTGGGAATGCGCGGTCCGGAATCCGGAAAACTTTGCTGGGCTGTTGCAGGTCGCGTTTGGCGGGTATGGACTCGGCCGGATTTCCCCGCATGTTCGTGTGGCATTTCTACACGCAGACCGTGATTTCAACAATAAAGATATCGCGTATACGATCCGGCGCTTGAAAGCCGACGGTCACGAGGTCCGCGAAATTGTATTTCCCGGAGACCACTACACGATCGCCCCCGCCGATAAGCGCATCGAACTGATGGAGTGGCTCGCGTCATCCGCCCGCGGCGATTATGGATTGGCCCATCCGCCATGAGTTGATCGTCCGGCGATGGAGCTACCCTTGCCGTGCGGGGCATAAGTCGTCGCCTATAAACAGCCAAAGCGGTGTCTACGCTACCCGCTCCGCCACCGCAGTCCAAATGGTCCCCTACCCAAAACGACTTAGTCCTCTACCCCAACGGCGTTATAACAAGAGGCCTATTTGGACTGCGGCGGCCCCCAAGGCGCGCTTTGGCTGTTTATCACAGATGGCCAACCCTTGTTGTGCGCGCATGAAGTCACCAACTATAAACAGCCAAAGCGGTGTCTACGCTACCCGCTCCGCCACCGCAGTCCAAATAGCGCACTTTCCAAACACGGCCTTGAGAATCTCGTCAAACTAGCCTTTGGGTTTCGTGACAAAATCCTGATAGCTCTCCGCCCATCGCGGTTTGACCTTCGCGCAACCGGCGCGGAGCTTCTTAACCATTTTTTCGTCTGTTACCGCTCCGAACTCCAGTGAATACGAACGGCTTTCTCCTGGCTTGAGCGCGTGCAACAGCCCCAGTTCTTCGTCAACCTGGCGTCCTTCTACACCGCAGTTGGAGGGTTCAAGGCCGACGACGTAGTCCTGTTCACCCATTTGTTTCCATTGCGCGAATCGGGGAAGCTCTTGCGGGCTATACCGTAAGTAGACGCCGAAACCGTTTCCGCGTTTCCATCCGTCATTGATGATGGCGCAGGTTGCCGTCCCATCTTTCGCGGTCGCTACGTCGTGGTAATATACTTTTTCAGCATAGCCATACGTGGGGGCATCACATCGCCGCCAGTCTGACTTGTCTTCCGCTGCGGTCTTGTCGCGCGGCGCGATCGTTTTGCTGGGAATGAGCAGTTCGGAACCCGCATCGACAACGGGCCATCCAATGTTGCAATGGTATAGCAACTGGAATCTCGTATTTTTGAAGCCCTCGTTTGTTACAACATCCTTGATCCGAAACGAAGTTGAACCGAGTTCCGTTGAAACTGTTCGCCGAAGGGTGAGGTTCTCGCCGAAAACTACCGTTTCCCGCATGATTCCAGAAACACTCAATACATACGCATCGTTCTGCCATTCCTGGCGAATTTGAATGTCTCGCGCAGGCGCGTTGCCGATGCGCCCGTGCAAACCGTTTCCGTGGACTGCGCTGTCGCGCGTTGGCGCGCCGACATTCATCAAGCCGCACGTCGTCACCAGTCCTCCGAAATAACTTCGCAACCATCGGGTCCATTCCGGCTCGAAGTATTGAGGGGCGACGTCTCCCGTCGTCGAGCGCCAGCCCATGGCCTGGCCACGATACGACGCGGATGCGATATCGAGGCAGCGGTCGAGGAGCACACAAAGTTCGAGTCCCGTCCCGGTATGAATAATCGCCGCGCGGTTGGGCCGTTCATTTCCATTGTCTAACTGGACCAAGCGAACGCCGGCGATCTGATCCATGTTGCCGACGCGACGCCGCAAATCCGCGACGCGGTACTTCTTTCCGTAGATTTCGATCATTGATCCGGTTTTCCTTCGCTTTTTAGGCATGTTAAGTATATGGGTTGGTTGGGACGACGACGAATCCAACATCACGCTACAAATAGGTTCGGCGATTGTAGTTACTGAGCGCGACTCTAGCCGTTTTGCGGGGGGTGAAACATCAGTCACCCGTGACAATGAGTGGTGCAGGGATGAATTAGATTGCCTTTTTCGTACTTTATCCAGTATACTATTCTTTCTTAGGTGCATTCCGATCAACCACTTAGCTCTGGTGTACAGTGGGCACCGCGCTTGCTCTCTTTGGTGCAAGACTAAGCTTCCGCGCGTTTTGTTGGGCAAACGCGGACAGTCGTGCTTTTTGTTGCGGGGAGATCAATTATGCTCATTTCGCGTTTTACCAGTTCGTCAATCATTTTGATGTTGCTCTGCGGTCTGGTGTATGCCTTGCCCACCGGTTTCCAGGAGATAATTGTCTGGTCCAATATCAATCAGCCGACAGCGGTACGATTCGCGCCCAACGGCCGGGTGTTTCTGATTGAGAAGCTCGGGATGGTGCGCACGTTCGACAGCATTAATGATACGACCGCTACGACCGTCGCTGACCTGAGAAGCCGCGTATGGTCATTTCACGATCACGGGATGCTGGGGCTGGAGGTCGATCCTCAATTTCCAACACGTCCTTATATCTATGTGCTTTATTCCTTGCGCGGCGTTCCCGGGGGCAGACTCTCGCGGCTGACGTTGAACACTTCGACGTTCCAGATGATTAGCGAGCAAACAATTATTGAAGACTGGGCGCAAGTTTACCCCAGTCATTCTATAGGCGATTTGAATTTTGGACCCGAAGGCGCGCTGTATATCACGGCTGGCGACGGGGCAAGTTTTGGGTGGGCGGATTGGGGGCAGGACGAACCCTACAATCCGGATGGAAGCCCGCTTGGAGGCATTGACGTAGATGACCCGGTTAACGAAGGTGGGGCGTTGCGCAGTCAGGACATTCGCACGACTTCCGATCCTCTCGGGCTTAGCGGGACCTTGCTGCGTATCCATCCGGACACAGGTGCTGCCTGGCCGGGGAACCCTCTCATTGGCGGTGCGGTGAATGACGACAGGATTCTTGCTTACGGGTTGCGCAATCCATTCCGGTTTACGGTGCATCCGACGCTCAACAGCGTATGGATATGCGACGTTGGGTGGAACAACTGGGAGGAACTGAACCGCGTTCCGTTCCCATTTTCAGGTCCAGTTCCCAACTTCGGTTGGCCGGGCTACGAAGGGGTAGGCCGTCAGCCAATCTATGAAGGGGCGGGGCTTCCGTTACTGGTGTCGTTGTACGCTGCCGGGACGGCAAGCATTCCGTACTATACGTATCAGCATACCGGCGGCGCGGCCATCAGCGGCGCGGCATTTTATATGGGGGGCGACTATCCGCCGGAGTACGATGGCGCAATGTTCCTCGCCGATTACGCGCGCGGTGATTTGCACGCGCTTCTTCCCAAAGCGAACGGTGAACCTAATCCGCAGAACAAGATATTGTTTATACCATCCGGTGTGGGCATTGTTGATCTACAAACGGGACCCAGTGGCGATATTTTCTATATTGATATTGGAGACGGTCAAGTCCGTCGCATCGACTACACGCAGAACAACAATCCTCCCGTCGCCGTGATTGAAGCGGACGTTACCAGCGGTAATGCGCCGCTACTCGTGCGATTTGACGGCACGGAATCTTCCGATCCGGATATCGGCGACACGATCGCGTATAACTGGGATTTGAACGGCGATGGTACGTTCGGAGACTCCGTATCATCGGCGCCGTCGTTTACCTATACACTTCCCGGCACGTATGTGGTGACGTTGCGCGTTACGGACGCCGATGGCGCATCAGACACCGGCACGATTACCATCAGCGTCGACAATCTTCCGCCGGTCCCGGAGATTCTAACGCCGGGCCTGTCCACGGCGTGGCGTGTAAACGACGTTATTCAATTCAGTGGCCGGGCGATCGATCCGGAAACGGGTCAGATGCCGGCATCCCAACTGTTCTGGGAAGTGATCCTTCACCACTGCGCGGACATCGCATTCGTGGATTGCCATGAACATCGAACCCACGAAGCTGCCGGTGTCGCCTCGGGCGAATTTATTTGCATCGATCATGTGTATCCGTGCTACATCGAGATTCGCCTTACCGCGACCGAGCCGGGCCAGCTTGGCGCGAGTGCAACGGCATCGTTGGAGCTTTTTCCGGACACCTCTGTGCTCACGCTTCAAACGAACCCTCCTGGCCTCGAAGTTGGGGCGTTTTCGGCCACGGGGAACGCGCCGCTTGCAAAGGAGGGCATTGTTAACGGTGCGACCGCCGTGACGACAATCTCCCCTCAAATGTCTGGCGGTGAGCCGTACATTTTTTCATCCTGGTCCGACGGCGGCGTGCAATCACACAGCATTACGATCAGTGACGCGCCGATGACGTTGACGGCCAACTTCGTGCCGGCGGCGCAGAGCGGGAACAACCCGCCGTCGTTTGAGACGATTTGGGATCGGTCCGTAAGCGCGGGGAACGCCGTGGGATTCTATATCGTAGCGTCCGATCCCGACGGCACGATCCCTTCGGTGACCGGAACGAACCTTCCCGCGAACGCGCATTTATTTGATCATTACGGTGACGGCCGTAGGTACTTTGAATGGTACACGCTACCGGAAGACGCCGGAGACCACACGATCACCGTTACAGCAGCGGACAATGGAAACCCGCCTCTGAGCACCTCCGCGTCGTTTGTGATTCATGTATTGTCGGGAAACCAGGCGCCAGGTATGGACGGCGTGTGGGATTCAACATATACCGCGGGTGAGCTGATCGAGTTCGTCGTGGGCGCATGGGACACCGACGGGGATATACCTGATCTGCACGGTGAGAATTTGCCGCCAGGCGCAACGTATTTTGACGACGGTTGGGGAGCAGGATTCTTCAACTGGCAGACTGATCTCGCCGACGTTGGCGTATACACGGGCATTCGTTTGGTTGCCACGGACCACGGTGATCCGCCGATGACGAATGAGCGTTCATTCAAAATAACCGTTCTTGGCAATGCCAATGCGCCGGTGATTGAACCCATTCCGACAACGACAGTGGTCGCCGGTGACACCCTCACGCTAAATGTGTTTGCCTATGACCCCAACGGAACGGTTCCCAACCTCACCGCGCACAGTTTTCCGAATGGGGCAACATTCACACCTAATGGTAATGGTACGGGAACGATTTCGTGGCCAACGGATTTGGCGGACGCCGGCAACCATTTCGGGCTTTCGATTCTGGCCACAGACTCGGTCACGCCCTCTCTAACCTTCCGTGCCATGTTCGGCGTGCGCATCATCGGGGCAGGGAATGCTCCAGTGCTTGATCCGATTGGCCCGAAAGCGGTTGAAGAAGGCGACACCCTCATCTTTACGGTTACGGCATCCGATCCCGATAGCGGGGCGCCCGCGCTGGGTGTCATCAACCTGCCGATTGGCGCGACGTTTATCGATAACGGCAATGGAACGGGAACTTTCATGTGGGTACCCGCACAGGGCGCCGCGGCAAACTCTCCGTACAGTATTACGATCGAAGCGACTGACGGAGCGCAGACCGATAGCGAAACCGTTGCAATTACGATAACGGCCGGCAATCGCGCGCCCATCGTTGCGGCGGCGGGTCCCTTCACCATTTCCGAAGGGCAGGTATGGTCGGCTTTGGTTACCGCGAGCGATCCCGATGGCGCCATTCCGGCATTGAGCGCGAGCGGTTTGCCGGCGGGCGCGACCTTTAACGACAATGACAACGGCACAGGCACGCTTGCGTGGACGCCACCGTATGTTGCCGCTGGGTCGTCGCCTTACAGCATGACGATAACGGCGAGCGACGGGGCGCTTTCAGACTCCGAGACGGTTGTGCTGTCAGTTTCCAACACAAACTGTCCGCCACAGATTACGCCAACGGGCAATCAATTTGTGGCAGAAACCACGCCGCTACAATTTAACGTCACCGCCACGGATCCCGATGGCCAGACTCCCACATTGAGCGCGCAGGGCCTACCTTCGGGCGCAAACTTTACCAATAACGGCAATGGGACAGGAACGTTTAGCTGGACGCCATCGTTCGGTGCTGGGAATGGGTCTCCATATTCGGTGATATTTACGGCGCACGACGGCGCGGTCGGCGCTTCGACCACGACCAGCATCGTTGTATCCGCAACAAACCGTCCGCCCGTGCTCGCGGCAATTGGCAACCGCACGGTCAACGAGGCGCAACTGCTGCAGTTCACGGTTTCGGCAACCGATCCGGATGGCGTTATTCCGTCGCTTTCCGCGCAGGGCTTGCCTGCGGGCGCAACCTTTGTCGCGAGTGGAAACGGCGCTGGTATGTTTTCGTGGACGCCGAACCATCAAGCGGCCGCGAGTTCGCCTTATTCGGTGACATTCACCGCGAGCGACGGAGCACTTAGTGACACCGAGCAGGTGTCAATCACCGTCGTCAATGTAAATCGCGCGCCGGTCCTCACCGCGATTGGAAACAGGACGGTAAGCGAAGGGCAACTACTGCAATTCTCCGTCACCGCAACTGATCCCGACGGCCAGATACCAACGTGGTCGGCGCAGGGCCTTCCGAGTGGTGCGACATTGGCCAACAACGGCAATGGCGTTGCTACATTCGCGTGGACTCCAGGGTTTGCCGCGGCGGGCGCATCGCCGTATTCCGTGACGTTTACCGCGAGCGATGGCGCGCTCACGGCTGTTGAGACGATCTCGATTGCTGTAACCAACGTGAACCGCTCGCCAGTGATCAGCGCAATCGGCAACAAGTCGGTCGCCGAGGGCGCATTACTCCAGTTTACGGTAAGCGCGTCGGACCCCGATGGCCAGGCGCCGACGTGGTCCGCTCAGGGACTTCCTGCGGGAGCGTCGATCGTGAACAACGGCAACGGGGTCGCGACAGTCGCATGGACACCTGGGTTTGCCGCGGCCGCGGCGTCACCGTATTCCGTAACATTTACGGCGAGCGATGGAGCGCTCACGGCGAGTGAGACGATCTCGATGGCGGTAACCAATGTTAATCGCGCGCCCGTGATCGCCGCCATTGGAAACAAGACCATTGCAGAAGGGCAGCAACTACAATTCACCGTGACGGCATCGGATCCCGATGGCCAGACGCCAACGTGGTCGGCGCAGAATCTGCCAGCCGGGGCTTCATTTACAAATACTGGCAGCGGAAACGGATTGTTTACGTGGACGCCGTCCGCTACTGGATCAGATGGCTCTCCATACCCGGTAACGTTTATCGCGACGGATGGTCAGGCGCAATCCAGTGAGACTATCAACATCACAGTTACGAATGTGACAGTGCCTTCGGGCT
Organism: Candidatus Hydrogenedentota bacterium; assembly: GCA_034408725.1. Taxonomy (GTDB): domain Bacteria; phylum Hydrogenedentota; class Hydrogenedentia; order Hydrogenedentales; family SLHB01; genus JABWCD01. The sequence continues at coordinate 465 of JAWXCN010000002.1, read as the reverse complement.
TTGCGGTATTGAGTCCGAACGGCGGCGATGTGTGGCAGCATCGCGATTACGTGCAGATCCAGTGGACCCCGAGTGCTACGGCCGGCGCGAAAGTGGGAATTCAAATTTGGCGAAACGGTTCGTTAAACCGCATCATTACACACTCGACGTTCAACGATGGAGCGCTTACGTACCGGGTCCCCACACATCTTTCGCCCGGCACGGGGTACAAAATAAGAGTCTTTTCGCCGGATAATCCATCGATATCCGACGAAAGCGATCAGCCGTTCACGGTTATTCCGTAGAACCGTCATCCCTGAGTTCGCGGAACTGTTCGTACAACGCGCGCACGTGCGGCGGCATATCGTTCACGGAATTGTAGTGACACATGCTGCCGTCTTCATCGCGAAATGAGATGCGGTCATCGATCGAGATCAATTCAGTGGTCACGGGTTCGCCTCCGCGCAGCCGTGACTGCTCCATGAG
>JAWXCN010000001.1:0-11156 GCA_034408725.1 Candidatus Hydrogenedentota bacterium | reverse complement strand
TCTATTCACGTGTTCCTGAAGCCTTCAACTTTATTGGAGGATTTCGAGTACCCCGAAGTGAAAGCGGCGCTGACACGCCGCAGTCCAAGGCGCTGCGCGTGGTTGACCTTTTGCGAGCGGAACGTCAGTGTAGAGCGCGGTGTTCATTTCGCTGGAAGAAATTTGGGGTAATCATTCATGCACGCAGAATCCTTCAAACGGTTGTGTTTCGTTCTTGCCGTATTTATATCCGCGTCAATGGCGCATGGGGCGACGTTGTATGTGTCGAAGTTGGGTGATAACACAGACGGGGCGTCGTGGGAAAAGGGGTTTAGCACGATTCAGGCCGCACTGGATGCGGTGCCGGATGATTCGGGCGGGCACCGCATTGTGATTCGTCCGGATACATATTTGGAGGCGAACCTTTTTCCCGCGTTCAAGGGCGCGAAGGAAAATTACAATGTGCTCGAATCGGATTTTACCGGGATAGAACGCTCCGGCAAAACGGGTCATGCCATCATCGATTCCAGCGATCCAGAGCGGGGATTGAAGGCGGTGGATTGGTGGTCACCGTTCAAGGCTAACCCTGAGTTTTCCGGGATTGGCTGGGACCGGTGGATAGTGCGGGGCATCTATGCCACGGGCGCGGACGCGGGATTGTTCTGGGATCTGCCACCGAAAATTGAGCCGTTTACTGTCGTGGTTGAAGACAGCGTGGGCATTGGCCGTGCGTTCGGCGGGGGAGTCGCGCATTTCCTTGCGCGCGCGGAGGAACCGATCGTGTTTCGACGTTGCGTGCTCTGGTGTCTGGATTGGTGGGGCGATGCCGCGGGCGCGTACGTGCGCGCGGAGAATGCGTCGATGCCGGACATCGCCGATATCACGTTCGAGGACTGCACGCTTGTTGGCCCGGACAATGCCCTGCAATCGGGCAATCCCGGATTCGAGACGTATTCGCGGGTGAAACTGAAAAATTCGCGGCTCATTTCGCTAAACTTTTCGCAACCACGCGGCACGCCTGGCAGCGGAATTATTCACGCGACGATTCACGGCAAGTTTCTGCACACCGATATCGAAGATTGCACGTTGATGGGCTATACCGTGTTCGGCGCGAAGGAAGGGACGATTGCGTACACCACGAAGGGGTCAGTGCGCGCGTATGTGCAGTTCGAGCAGGCTGTGCCGAAGGGCATGACTACGCTCGGCTCGTGGCCCGCGGACACATTCCAATCGCTGCTTCCGCCGCAACCGGCGACGCGCCAACCCGCGCTGTCGCGGGAGGACTATGAAATTCCGAACATGGTCGAGGTGTCGCCCGTGATTTGGAAAGACAAACCAGTGTTGCTCGCGGGCGTGCGCCCAGTCAGCGGAGGCACTGCGGAGGACTATCGCCTCGAAATTCGCGATGTGGAATCGCAGGCGGTGCTCGCGACCTTTGGCACAGGTTTCGGGTTGTGCAGTGCGTTCGTGCATGACGACACGTTCCACGCGTTTGCGTCGCGGTTCGCGGACGGTACGTGGAATGATGTGACCGCGTTTTCGTCGAGGGATTTGAAGAAGTGGGAGCAGAACGTCGTCGTCGTACAGCAAAGCGAGCATCTGTTTAATTCGAGCGTGTGCAAGGGGCTGTCCGAATTTGTCATGGCATATGAGACGGACGACCCGTCCTATCCCCCGTTCACGATCAAGTTCGCGTTATCGACGGATTTGAAGACTTGGACCAAAGTGCCTAACGCGATCTTCGGCAAGGATCGGTATACGGCGTGTCCGTGGATTCATTTCGAGAACAATCAGTATCACATGATCTATCTCGAGCGCCGCGCGCCGTTGTGGCGATTTGAATCGTACATTGCGCGCTCGAAGGATTTGATGGATTGGGAAGTCAGCCGCGCGAACCCCGTGCTCGCTGCGATGGGTGACGATGAAGGCATTAACGCGTCAGACGTCGATGTCGTGGAATGGGATGGCCGCACCTATGTGTATTTCAATGTTGGTGATCAAATGACGTGGGGCAAGGTCAAACGCGCCGTGTTTCCGGGGACGATGAGCAGGTTTTTGGGGAGTTTTTATGAGTATTGATTGCGAATGGACGTAGTGGACTTGATAGACGAAGCTGGGCGTCACATCGATGATGTTTCCTTGATGAGTCCCTGTTCGTCGAATTGGCGGATTGTTTCTAGGAGCACCTCAATCGTTGCGCGAATGCAGGCTGCGTCCATGATTTCCCAGGTGTCGCGGCGGTTGTGGTAGTAGTGGGCGGGGCGCGGGTCCATGCCGCCGAGCATGCCGGTGCGGAAGCCTGCCTGGGTGAATGCCGCGCCGTCGGATGAGCCGAGGTAGATCGTGCCGAAAGGGAGATTGTGACCGGCGGCGATTGCGGCGCGTTTAAGCAGTTGCGAGACGTCTTCATCGTGGGCGACGACGCCGTTCATGTCGCGATTGTAGATCGTGAGGTGCGGCAAGTCGCGAAACGTGTCGAGCGCAAGGACGATTGTTTCGACGTCCTCGCATTCGCGTTTGTGGCGTTGCGCCCAGACTTTTGCGCCGCGCAGGCCCGCTTCTTCGGACCCGGTGATGACGGCCATGAGTTCGGTGTGTTGCAGGTGCGCGCCGCTTTCCCGGAGATATTTCAGAATTCCGGTGGCGATAAACGTGCCGCTGAGGTTGTCGTTTGCGCCGGGCGCGACGACGGCGAGGTTGTTGAACAGGATGCCAAGAATTCCGGCGGGCACGAACAGGGCGAGCACCCAACCAACCACGCGCACCAGTGTTTCGCTTGAAGCGGGCATGGCAAAAACTGCGATGGTCGCGATTGCGCTGCCGGCGAGCATTACGATAAGTCCGATCAGGGTGTAAAGTACGATGAGCGGAAACCATTTCGGCGCGAGATAGTTGAACCGCCATTCGTAGGCGGCGTCGGGATGGCCGTTGAGAATGATGCGGCGCTTGACGGCGCTCACGGGCGATTGGCGTCCGGCTACGTTGTAGCTTGGTTTTTTCGGGAAGAACGGATCCAAGAAGAGGCGGTACCGCAACAACTGAAAATACATTACCGTTGCGGCGGCCACCATGAGCGCGAGCGCAGCGGCGGGGTGCGCCCAGTACGCACCAATCGCGGCGAGGGTCAATACGCCGCCGATGGCTTGCATGCTAAAAAACGCTTTCTGCGCGACGGGAAATTCTTCGAAAGTGACTTCGCCGTCGCAACAGACTTCGAGTTCGGCACGCACGAGTTCTTGCGTTTTGCGTTCCGCGTCGCTGCCGGGCGGACGTGGGCCGAATGATTCGATGACGAACCGCGCGCGTTCGAGGACGTATTGGGTGCAGGCGTTAAGTTGATCGGTGTTAAGCATTAGCCGTCCGCTTCTGTATTGGCCGCGCTTATGATCTCGATGGTTATGTTTCCTTCGGCATCCGGTTGAATTTCCACAAGCGGGTATCGTTTCGCAACGGGATCGTGCAATTTGAGTTTGCCGTTGCCGACGGCGTTCTCGATGAAGAACCCATCGGGTTTTACGGATGCTACCGTGCCCTTTACTACGCGCATCTCGACGCGCGAGTCTTTCAACACATTCGGCTCAGGTTGCGATGGAACCGTGTATCGCCAGAAGGAAAGCGGCGCAACGCGTTTCTTCCATTCCAGCACTACTCTATCGGGACGCCGGAGTTCGACGGAAAGTATCGTGTCGTCTCCGTCGTTCAATCCGACCCACGCGGTTTCGCCGTCGTCTTCGATCTCGGTCAACGTAACCGGTCCGGTTTCTGTCGCGCCCGCAACCACGAACACAGGTTCGCCACCAGCGTGAACGACAACTGAGCCGTCGCGCGCGACTCCTGCGAGGAGATCGTCCGCGCGCCACGAATTGCGCAGGTATGCCTGGCCAACAGAGGGGAACGCTCGTGACAACTGTTCGTCGCCGGATTCCGCGGGGACGGTAGGATCGTACCACACGTACGCATAGCCGCCAAGCGCGAACAGCAGTTGCTCGCGCCGGTTGGGCGTGATGTATTGGGTTTGTTGAATGCCACCGAGGGTCTGGTCCCATGATGCGAGATATTGGTAAATTGGCTTGCGATATTCACGCGCAAGGGCAGCAAGCACGGGCGCGTAATAATCGAGTTGGCCATATGGCGGTTCGAGCACGACGCTTTGATGCGGCTTGCTCCATCCATGATTATGGTGAGTTGCGATTGTCGCGAGCGCAAGGTCCGCGTTCATGTACCGCTCGAACTCTTTGTACAGGTCGCGTCCCGTGACCCTGCGCAGCGCATCCATGTAGAACAGGCGGTAGTGCATCGTCGAGGCCCAGAACGTTGCGCCTTCGGTTTGCGCGCCATCTTCCGCGAGCCCGCGTGGAAGCAGATCGACCGTAAACTTGCGGGTCGCGTCGTCCACCCACTGTTGCGCTTCTGGAACTTCACCCAACAGCGCAAGGCCGACGACGCCGAACGAGGAAAATTCGACGACGGCGTGATGCGTGAAAAACGTTGGGCCGTGAATGCTCGGCGTGTTGAAATAGTGTTGATGATAATTCGCGGCGGTTTTCGCGAGCATGCCACGGACCTCGTCGCGCTCGGCCTCGCTCAAGCGATCGTAGACCATGTCGTATCCGACTGCGACTCCTTTAATCAGGCGACATACGGCGTAGGCCTTGCCGCCGTCTGGCGTAGCGTCGGCGTCGTTTTTCCATGCGCGACACGCCGCGAGCACCCAGTCGCGCGCTGCATCGCCATAGCGCGCATCGCCGCTGAGGGCGTATGCAAACGCGAGGTGTTCAGTGATCGCCATATCCTGCATCATCGCGTAGAAACGGTCGTATAAATTCTCGTAAACCGGGTCTTCGGCAACAGGCGCGATCCATTCGGTTCGCGGGGTCTTTTTCAGACACCAATCGGCGGACTCTTGAAGATTCTTCCAGATGCGCGCGTGGCCTGGAGTTTCCCGCGCAGCATGGAGGGCGGGCAGTTCTTCCGCGGTGAAATATAAGCGCGGGTGTACCACAGAGTTTGCGGGTTCGTCCGCGGCCCATGCGACGAGGAATGTTGAAGACAGCACGACAAGAATTGCGCACGCGCGACAGCTCATGGGGATGCCGCTTTTGATTCTTGCATTCCAATCTGATCCTGCTATCACAAAAAGTCCCCTGACAAAAGTAGTAATACGCGGCGCGGCCGGCAACCAAGGCGCTATGAGGAAAACGCGACGCGAAGCTTTTGGTATATTCCGCCGAAAGCGCCGTTGCTTAAAATTAGCACGATGTCGCCGGTGCGTGTAGTTTTCTTTAGGCCAGCGACAATTTCTTCCACGCGATCCACCGCGCGACCGCTGGCCCCGGATTGGGCGAGCAAGCGGATGACGGCGTCGCGATCCAGGCGGGTGTCCTCGGGAATGGTGTCGGCGCGATGGATAGGGCCAAGCCATACTTCGTCAGCGGCGCGGAACGCTTCGACGAGTTCATGCTGAAAGACGTTTGTAACCGTGGTATTCGAGCGCGGCTCGAACACTACGCACAATCGCCGTGTGGGCCAGCGATGCCGTGCGGCGGCGATGGTCTCGCGAATGGCGGTAGGATGGTGCGCAAAGTCGTCCACGAAAGTGACGCCGTTCGTTTCCAGGAACACTTCCATGCGGCGGCGGACACCTTTGAACGCGGCGAGCGCGTCCGCGACGGCGCAGGCGCTTGCCCCGTGGTTTGCCGCGACGGCGACTGCGGCAAGGGCGTTCAGCGCGTTGTGGCGTCCCGCGAGCGGAACGCGAACAGTTCCCCACTCCTGTCCATTCCGATGAACAATCATCTTGGTGCGGCCTGCGCCGTCGACTTCGCCAAGCTGCGCGCGCCAATACGCGTCGTCTTCAAAACCGTAGGATTCGACCTTTGAATATGCGTGTGCGCACAATGCGCGGGTTCGCGGTGAACCTGACCATGCCAACAAAAGACCTTCCTTCGGGACTTGCCGCAGCATGCGCTGGAAGGCCGTTTCGATTTCCTCGATGTCCCGATAAATGTCCCCATGATCGAATTCAATGCTGGTGACCACCGCAATTTCAGGAAGGTAGTGCAGGAACTTTGCCCGCTTGTCGAAGAATGCGGTGTCATATTCATCGCCTTCGATTACGAACGGCGCGCCTTCCGGGCCGAGCCGCGCGGAATGTTCGAAATCGAGGGGTTGCCCGCCGATGAGAAAGCCGGGATTCAACCCGCAGGCATCGAGCAGGTACGCAGTGATCGCGGTTGTGGTGGTCTTGCCGTGCGTGCCGCAGATAGCGACAGGGCGGCGCGCGCGGAGCACATGTTCCTTCAGCCATTCGGGCAGGCTCAGGTATCGCATGCGCCGCGAAAGAGCGGCCTCGACTTCGACATTGCCGCGGCTCAGAACGTTGCCGATGATGACGACGTCGGGTTTCCAATCGAGGTTTGCCGCGGCATAGCCCTCGGCGACTGGCACGCCCAACGATTTCACCATGTCTGACGTGGGTGGATACAACGGGTTGTCGCTGCCGCGCACTTCCCAGCCCGCTTCGATGGCGAGCCGCGCGCCCGCGACCATGGCGGCGCCCCCGATTCCGCAGACGTGCGCGCGTGGTTTATTGCTGTGGGAAACGTTGGGCACTATGCTCTATCCTTCCAGTTTCCGAAGCGGCAGATTATAACCGGTGCGCCATTTGTTTTAGGAGAACTCATTTTCATGTGTGACACTATCGCGATCGTCCGCAAGGACGCTGTGTACTTTGCGAAGAATTCCGACCGCGACCCGAACGAGGCCCAGTATCTGGCGTGGAACGCGCCCGCGCAGTATGGGCCGGGGAGCAAGGTAAAATGCACGTGGATTGAGATTCCGCAGGTGGAAGAAACCCACGCGACCCTGCTCAGCAAACCCTTCTGGATTTGGGGAGCGGAGATGGGCACGAACGAGCATGGCGTGTGCATTGGCAATGAAACGGTGTTTACGAAGACGAAAAACGAGTCGAAGCCGGGGTTGATCGGCATGGACCTTGTCCGGCTTGCGTTGGAACGGGCGGATTCCGCGGCGAAGGCATGTGAAGTGATAGTTTCGCTTTTAGAGCACTATGGTCAGGGCGGCGGCGCGGGCCACGAGAAGAGGAAGTGGGCGTACCAAAACAGTTTCATGGTAGCCGATCCGAAATCAGCGTTTGTGCTGGAGACGGCGGGTCGGTTGCACGCGATCGAGAAGGTGGAAGGCACACGCACGATTTCGAATGGCCTGACGATTCCGGCGTTCGCGGAGAAACATTCGGATTATTTGAAGACCCGGATTTCGTCGTGCCGGACGCGACAAGGGCGCACCCACCTGCTTTCGGCGAAGACGCGCGGAGTGCCGCATTTGTTCGCGGCGTTGCGCGATCACGGCGCGCGGTATTCGGAACCGAGCTACCGATGGATCAACGGCGCGATGGCGTCGCCATGCATGCACGGCGGCGGGGTGATTGCGTCGTCGCAGACGACAGCGTCGTGGGTGACGGAAATGACGAAGGAGCACGGCATCCGGCATTGGGCGACTGCGACCGCTGCGCCGTGTACGAGTCTGTTCAAACCGGTGGCGTTGGACCAGCCGTTGGATTTGGGAATGCCGACAGATAAAAGGGACGATTCGTTGTGGTGGCGTCACGAACAATTTCACCGGCTGGTGGTGCAGAATCCGGCGGCGTACCGCGATTTTTATGTGCCCGAACGCAATGCATTGGAGGCGGACTGGAGCGAGAACCCGCCGGCGTCCGCGGAAGCGTTCGCGAAGCATGATGAATTGTTGGTGAAATGGTTAGCGGCTGCGAAGGGGGTTAATCGGGCGGATATTCGGCCGGGGTATGTACAGAAATACTGGCGGAAGCGGGAGGGCTTGGCGGGTATCGGATAGCGGGTATCGGATAGCGGGTGTCGGGAGTCGGGTGTCGGGAGTCGGGTATCGGGTATCGGGTGTCGGGTATGGGGAGTCGGGTATCGAGTATCGGGTGTCGGGTATCGTGCTCGTGTTCGTAATCGTAATCGTAATCGATATTCCGATACCCTTCGATCCCAAATCGATGCAACACGCCCAGAACCCGTTTCCGCTTTCCTAGGCACCAAGAGCGCCACGCAACATAACCAGTCGCTCCTGGGGAAAACCTTAGCTGACGCGCTTAAGGGCACACGTTGATGAATACGTACACACGATTACGAGCACGAGCACGAAAACACAACGATGAAAAACGATTGCTACCTTTCTACCTTGCTACCTCGCTACTCGCTACTCGTTTCCCCTCCGCCATCTTCCAACAATATCCTTTATCTCATAGGGTTTGAACCGCGTTTTGTAATTCATCGTGTTGCATTCGGCTATGTAGTAGCCGAGGTAGTAGTAGTCCTTGCCCCATTGCCGGGCGAGTTCGATTTCGGCGAGGGCGGAGAATGTGCCGGGGCTCCAGCGGGCGACTTCGGGATCGAAGAAGAAGTTGACGGTCGATATCGCGTCGATAAACTCGTCGAAAACACCGAGGCCGCATAGTATGCCGTTGCGCCAAAATTGGATTTCACGCGTGTTATTGCCCAGGCAAGTCCGCACGAGGAATGCATCATAGGACTCCGGATCGGGAGCGTCCTGTTGATCGTGTTGGAAGGCAAGATAACGTTTCTGCAACGAAAGTTTCTCGGCGCTGTAGGACGGTTGCGCAATCCGAACGTCGAATTCGCGGACGCCGCGGTTCCAAATACGGCGTTGTTCTTTCGTCTTTCGAAACGCGTCGACTGGCACGCGCAGTACCTTGCACGCGTCGCACTCAAAGCATTCGGGCCGGTACAACAGGCGTCCGCTGCGGCGAAAGCCGGCGTCCATCAACGGCCGGTACAAATGCCCGGCATGATTTCCGTCGAGGTAGTGCAAGCGCATGTCGCGTCCAGGGAGATATGGGCACGCGCCTGCGTGATGTCCCAGGTATGCGTAGTCCAGAGGTGTTGCCGTTCGCGAAATCATTTCTCAAGCAACGATGCGCCAAGCCCCGCCTTCTCGTCAACCGCGCCATGCTGGCATCCGGCGAGCAACCCTGATACCCTTTCGCAGTTCACGATGCCGCTAATCCTTTGGAACCGGAGCGGCATCCAATCGAGCGCGGGGAAGCCTCGCCACTTCGTTGAACATGGGTATTATACGCACGGGAACGCATATGAAGTACCGCCTACTTGTCCTCGCGCTCACCCTGGCGCTGGTGTCGCGCGCGCAGGAAACCGTTCCAACGCAGCCATCGCCCGAACCCACGCCGGAGAGTATTCCATCGCCGCCACCACCCGAACCCGCGACGGAAGCGGCGCCGGCGCTGCAACCTGCATTGGAAACGTTAAACCTGGAACAGGCGCAGGCTATTGCCATCAAAGACAATCCGTCTTTGCTCGCGGCCGCGGCGCGCGTCGAGCAGGCGCAGGCGCGCGTGAAGCAGGCGCGATCAACGTGGTTTCCAAGCGTCATCGCGCTTTCGTCAGCGTCAAACACATGGATATCCGAGACTGACTACTCGTTCGCGAAACGCGCAGCTTCGAATGGTTTCTGGGTGTCATTCGCGCTTGGCACGCAGGCGAGGCTTCAAAGCGAGACCCTGGCCTTCGCGCAGATCACGGGAGACCGCATTGCGCAATTTTTCAATCCCGTAATCCAGCAAGTGCAGCCTCGCCCAACGGTCCCGAATACGGACCGCGCGATTGTGCGCGATCTTTTCGAAACGTCGCTCCGGTCCATCGACGCGCGCAATGCCATTGACGAACGGCTCGAACGCTATACGATTAGCATCGTCGCCGACTGGATAGTCTTCAACGGTTTCGACCGGAAGTTTTCCAATGCGGAGGCCCGCTTTGGAAGGTTGCAAACAGAAGCCAGCTTCCTCGAAGCCCACCGCATTCTTCTTGACGCGGTTGCACAGGCGTATTACGCGGCCCAGCTTGCGCGCGAGAACATTGCCATCGCTGAAGCGGATGAAGCATTCAACCTACGGTTGCTGTCCGAAGCGAAGACGAAGCGCCGGGTAGGCACGGGGTCTTTGAGTGATGAGCTCAATTTTGAAGTGCGGGTGAACGCAGCGCGGGCCGCTTTGATTACGGCCAAGGAAAGTTTCAACACCTCGTTAATCGCTTTGGCCGAGCTGCTGGCGCTGGAGGAATCGCGGTGGCCGGATACGCTTGCCCTCGCGCCGCTACTTGAGGAGACATTGAACGATCTTGGTGAGCTTGATCCAGAACCGCTGGTCGCGTTGGCCAAGGCGCGCAGGCCCGATCTGGAAGCAAGCCAATACAACACGGACCGCGCTGATGCGATAGTGGGCCGCGCGCGTTCGCCATTTTATCCTCAAGTCAACGTACAGGCATCGAAAGACGCCCTTCGCGACAACAACATTGAATTCCGCATGGACGACTTCAGCAGCAGCATTGGCGTAAACGTTTCCTACGAGATTTTCGCCGGCGGCCGGAACCTCGGCCGGTTGCAGGAGACCAAGGCGGCGCGCACCGAGGCCGAATACCTCGCGGCGGAAATCGAGTTGGAGGTTGCATCGGACGTCCGCACCTCGGTCGAGGAACTACGCGCCGCGCAGGAACGGCTCGTCCTGCAACGCGCCAATGCCGATTTTGTGCAGCGCAACCGCGATCTTGTCGAACGCGGTTTCACCGGTGGGATCGAGCCCGTCGTCAGGCTGAACGAGGCCCAGCGGGACCTGGTGGAGGCGCAGGCGAACCTCGCGTTCGCACGGGTTCGACTCCGCTCGGCGTGGCACAACGTCCGCACGGCGACCGCGGAAACAATCATTCCCTACGCCGACACACACTGATGCTTCCGATGCAATGTGCGACGAACGCCTGAAACACCGGCACATTCTATTTTTTCCCGGCGCGAAGGGAGGGCGCGCGTCCTCGCGCGCTTTGACAGAGCAATCGCGCTTAAATCCCAGGTAACTGGCGTGACGCCAAGAAAAGCGCCTTGGAGTGCGGCGGCGGGTAGCTGCCGCTTTCCATTTCCTGGGCGAGGTCGCTTCGTAATTGAGCGCGATTGGCTTGGCTTCGTGTGTTCGTGAAGCCTTCAAGTTTATTCGACGATTTCGAGTGCCCCGAAGTGAAAGCGGCGCTGACACGCCGCAGTCCAAGGCGCTGCGCGCGGGCAAATGACGTCTCGAATTCGCGCGGAGCGCCTTGGAGTGCGGCGGC